>MNDB01000004.1 GCA_001914705.1 Actinobacteria bacterium 13_2_20CM_68_14
ACCGCGTCCACCTCGTCGCGGAAGACGGCGACCGACCACTCGACGTCCTGCGGGCGATCCGACTTGCCGCACCCGACCTGGTCGTAGACGACGACCGGGCGCTCGTCAGCGAGCCGCTCGAGCGGGCCGAAATAGTGGTGCGTCGACCCCGGGCCTCCGTGGAGAGCAAGAAGTGGCGCTGCCCCAGAGCCGAGATCGCCGAAGACCCGATACCAGGTGCGGTACCCGAGATATTCGAGGTAGCCCTCAGAAACTGACAACGACTTGAGTATGTTCTCTACCGGGCTGTGGTGATGAGCGGGATCATCTGTCCGGCGCCGTCGCGAACGGTGCTGTCCTGACGGCGACGGCAGGCACGAGTCGGGACGAGGCGGCGGCGTCGGCCGAACGTTCCTGGCGCGTCGTGCTGCTGGCGGAGACCGAGCCGGGACGCCGCAACCGGCGAACGATCGACTCGGCCTTTTTGCTCCTCGCGGCGATCGTCATCGGGCTGTCGGCAGTGATCGCGTCGTCGGCGCCCGGACAGGACCGAGACGTCGCGCAGGCGCTGACGACTGTGTTCGGGTGGGCCGGTGCCCTTTGGCGGACGGCGTTCTTCGGCGTGCTCGGGCTTGCGGTCGTGCTGGTCGTCGACGTGGTGCTGCGCCGGCGTTGGGACCTGGTGCGTGATCTGCTCGTCGCGGCACTGGGCGTCGTCGGCGCGGCAATCGTTCTGGGTCAGGTCGTCGAGTCCGATTGGTTCCCGCTCAAGGCGCATCTGCTGGCGCGTTGGGGCTATCCGGAGCTCAGGCTCGCCGGAGCGACCGCGGTCGTCGTCGTTGTCGGGCCGGAGCTCGTTCGCTCGGTCCGTGTGCTCGCCACGTGGCTCGTGCCGCTCGCATCGCTCGGTGCCGTCGTGCTCGGCGCTTCGCTCCCGTCCGGAGCGTTGGCTGGCCTGGCCCTCGGCCTGGCCGCCGGCGCAATCGCACGGCTGGCGTTCGGCACGGCGGCGGGCGTGCCGCCGACCGCGCAGGTCCGCGACGCAATCGCCTCGCTCGGGATCGAGGTGGGCGACCTGAGGCCTTCGGCGGAGCAGCACGTCGGCGCCGCCGAATACCTCGGCCACGACGCGGAGGGGCACGCTTTGAAGGTACGCGTGCTGGGTCGCGATGCACAGGACACCCAAAGACTCGCGCGACAGTGGCGCCTTCTTTCGTACAAGGATCCGCCCCGAAGCGCTCCAACCGGCCGGCTCGAGCAGGTCGAGCACGAAGCGCTGGCAACCTTGATGGCGGCGCAGGCGAGAGTCCGCGTGCCGGAAGTCGTGACCGCCGCCCTCGGACCGAACGGCGACGCACTCATCGTCACGCGCCAACCGGACGTCGAGCCGCTCGAGCTCTCCAGCCCCGAGCAGGTGAGCGACGAGACCCTCGAGGATCTCTGGCAGCAGGTGGAGCGCCTGCAGGCGGCTGGCATCTCTCATGGCAGGCTCAACTTGAGCAACGTCGTCATCGGCGACGGCGGGCCGATGCTGCTCGATCTTTCCGCGGCGACGCTCGGTGCACCACAGTCGGCGCTCGACATGGACCTGGCGGAGCTCCTCGTGGCTTGCACGGTCCTCGTCGGCCCGGAGCGAACGCTGGGCAAGGCCGTTGCCGCCGGCTGGGGCGACGACGTTGCCCGGGTGCTGCCGTACCTGCAGCGTGCTGCGCTGACGCCCCATCTCCGGGACCTCGCCCGCGCGCACGAGGTCGGTCTCAAGGATCTTCGCGAGGAGGCGGCCAAGGCCACCGGTCAGGAGGTACCAGCGATCGTGCCGCTGCGCCGGATGCGGCCCCGGGACCTCCTGCTCACCGCGCTGTTGGGGGTCGCCGCCTACCTGCTGATCACCCAGCTTGCGAAGATCGGGTTCGGCACGATCGCCGCTGAGCTGGGGCGAGCCCAGGTCGCGTGGATCGTCGTCGGGCTGATCGTCGCCCAGCTCACCTTCGTCGCCGGAGGAGTGTCATTCCGCGGCGCGGTGCCGGCGCCCCTCCCCTTGCTTCCCTGCGTCGTGCTGCAATCGGCGATCAAGTTCATCAACCTGACTGTGCCGAGCTCCGCCGGCCGCATCGGCATCAACGTTCGCTTCCTGCAGCGAATGGGTACTCCGACCCCCCAGGCCTTTGGGGCCGGTGCAGTCGACGACGTGTCGGAAAAGATCGTCGAGATCGCGCTCGTTCTGCTGACGATCCCGTTCGTCCACATCGCCGTCAACGCGAGCGACCTGAAGGGCGGGGCGCCGTCCGGACGGCTGATCGTGGCCGTCCTGATCGTCCTTGCCCTCATCGTCCTCGCCCTGCTCTTCGTGCCGTTCATCCGGGCCAAGGTTCTGCCGCCGATTCGCAGCGCGTTCTCGGCCCTCTGGGCGGTCGCTCGCGACCGGCAGAAGCGACTCGAGCTGTTCGGCGGCCAACTCGGCGTGGAGGTTTTCTATGCGCTCACCCTCGGCGCCGCCGCTCTGGCCTACGGCGTCCACCTCTCGTTCGCCCAGCTCCTGCTGGTGAACACGGCGGCGTCGGCGTTCTCGAGCCTCATCCCCTCGCCGGGAGGCGTCGGGACGGCGGAGGCGAGCCTCACCGCCGGCCTGGTCGCGATGGGTGTCGACAACTCGACCGCCTTCGCGATCGCGTTCACCCACCGCCTCTGCACCTACTACCTGCCCCCGATCTGGGGGTATTTCTCCCTGCGCTGGCTCCAGCAGAAGGCCTACGTCTAGACAGCTCCGGCGGGAGCACGTAAGGGCGGATTGCCGTCTGGCCGAATCACCCGCCCTGCTCCCACGAGTATCCAGGCGACGAGCGCTCCGAAGACGAAGCCTCCGACGTGCGCGAAGAAGGCGACGCCGCCGCCGTTCGCGCTCGAGCTGAACACCCCAAGGTTCGCCTCGAACAGCTGGTAGAGGAACCAGAAGCCAAGGAAGAAGTAGGCCGAGATCCGAACCGGGAAGAAGACGATCAACCCGAAGACGGTCGAGTTGGGGTAGATGACGAAGTAGGCGCCCAGCACGGCGGCGATCGCCCCGCTCGCGCCAAGGTTGGGTACGCGCGCCTCGGCTGCGGTGCCGAGTGTCAGCGTCATCAGCGTCTGCGCCAGCGTGGCGACGAAGCCGCCCGCGAAGTAGAAGACGAGATAGCCGAGCCGGCCGAAGGCGTCCTCCACGTTCTTTCCAAAGACCGCGAGGAAGAGCATGTTGCCGAGGATGTGATCCCAGCTCCCATGCAAGAACATCGCCGTGATCCAGCTGACGCCCCAGGGCTCGGGACCGCTACAGCTGCGGTTGACCGTGCACGCGTAGAACGACGCATGGAACACCGACGACTGGAGGTGTGGGAGCTCGTAGAACAGCCACACCGCGAAGCAGGCGACGATGATCGAGACGTTGACGATCGGGAACCGGCGCGCCGGAATCCCGTCTGAGAGCGGAAGCACGCGATAACTCTCTCACCCAGCCGGCGGCTTTGCATCGGAGCGTCGCCAACCCCAGCCTCGGCCGGACTAGGATCAAAAGCCTGATCGGTCGGCCCACAGGCGCCGTGGACGACGAAATCCGACGGAAGGGAGCGGCGCAAACCATGGAGCAATCCGCCATTCTCGAACGGCTATCGCACATGCCGCTGGAGCCAAATCCTGTCCTCCTCGAGCACGCTCAAAAGCGAGCCGAGAGCGTGCAGAACCGGATCGCGGACCGGATCACCGCGTTCGCAGGATCGATGTGGTTCGTCTACATCCACATCATCTGGTTCAGCTCCTGGATCGGATTCGGCGTCGAGGGCTACCCCTACGGCCTGCTGACGATGATTGTGTCCCTCGAGGCGATCTTCCTCTCGACCTTCGTGATGATCAGCCAGAACCGGGCCGACGCCAAGCGTCAGGTGATCGCCAACCAGCAATGGCAGACCGTGAAGGAAGAGGACAAACAGAACGAAGAGCTGATCCACATCTCGAACCAGATCCTCGACCTGACGAAGGAGATCCACTCTTTCGCGGAGGCTGGTCGACCACGCACCTAGGAGGGTTTACGTGACTGAGACCCGGCGAACCACGAGCGAGGAGGCCCGCCGCGTCGGCGACGCGATCGGCGTCGACTGGAGCCGCTTCGACCTCGAGCAGTTCCGCGCCGGCATGGACGTCGAGTTCGAGCACGGCGCCCACGACCCGCAGACGGACGTCACCCACGACGACCCGATCACCACCCGCAAGATCGCGCTCGCGCACATGAAAGAGTTCCCCGACTACTACGAGCGCCTCGAGCGAATGGAGCAAGAGGCCGAGCGCGACTGGGCCGAGCGACAGCACTGACGCCCACTCCGTTGGTGAGCCGCGTTCTCCACTTCGATACATGTGGAGAGAGTCCGATTGATTGACTCGTCGAGCGGGGCTGCTGTATATCCGCGCTTACCCCCACTCTTAGGAGGCCTCATGTCCATGATCGCCGCGGCGTCCCAGCGCACGCTCGGGCGTCTGCTGCCACCCTGGTGGCTCTTCTTGATCCTCGGTATCGCCTGGACGGTCGTCGCGCTGATCGTGCTGCGCTTCGACTACACGTCGGTGAACGCGATCGCGATCCTGTTCGGCATCGTCGCAATCGCGGCCGGGCTGCTCGAGCTCATGACGACGATCCTCGCCAGCGGCTGGTGGAAGCTGCTCTACGGTGTCTTGGCGGTCGTCTTCATCGCCACCGGCATCATCTCGTTCATCCATCCGGGCGATACGTTTCTGGCGCTGGCGGCTGTGATCAGCTTCTTCCTTGTCTTCGCCGGCACGTTCGACATCATCACGGCGATCTCCGCTCGGCGCGAGGTCCAGGTCTGGTGGCTGCAACTGATCAGCGGGATCATCGAGCTCGCGCTGGGCTTCTGGGCGGCCGGGTACTACGGCCGGAGCGCGATCTTGCTGGTCGCCTGGGTGGCGGCCTTCGCGCTCATTCGGGGCGTCACGAACATCGTGATGGCCTTCCGCGTGCGCGAGGTACAGCACGCGGGGCCTGGCTAGAGGATGCCGAGCGATTTATGACGCGCTCAGATCGCCTTCCCAAGCTCGCCCTTGGTCAGGCCCAAAGTGAGCATGTCGTTCTCGAACTTCGAGATCGCTTCCGCAGGGAGCGCGACCTCGCGCTTCCACCACAAATGACCGCGTTCGACCAGGAGATGCGTAAGCCGGTCGCCATCGTCTACGACCACTGCGTCCACAGAACCCAGGTGGTGCCCGTCCGCCGAGTACACAGAGCTCGCGTGCCTCAATTCGATTTCGCCCTTCGGCACTCTGTCGTACGAAATCGTGACATCCGAATCGAGTGAACCGGCGTAGTCGCCGAACGCGGTCGGCGCGTAATTTGGCGCAACGACGATGTCCTCGACTCCGACGTCCCATTTCGGATCCTCGTTCCGCCGCTCCCCAGCGCCGAGAGTCTCGAGCTTGTGCACCGGATCAAACCGCTCCAGATCCGCGGCACCGCAGTTCAACGAGATCTCGCTCTCGCCATCCTTCTCGGCTCGGCTGGCAAGCGAGATTGGGACCAGGCGGGCATCTTCGGCGTGCTGCGCCGGCTGGATCACGAGGTGCGTGACGCGGCTCGAACTGGAGTCGATGACCACGTCGACCAACTCCCGCGTTGCACCGTCTGCGCAACGGATCGATGTTCCCAGCTCGAGCTTCATCTTTTCGCCGCCTAGTCTGGTGGTTCGCTCCAATTTTCAACGGCATGACCCGCGGCCGCATCGTCCCGACTGGATGAGATGACGACGAGGTCCATGAGGTCGAAGTCGACCGCTAGGGAGTGAGCGCGCGCTTCACGATCTCGGCGTCTCGCCCGTACGTGAGCGTTTCGAGGGCCTCCTGCGGCGTCAGCCAGCGAACCGCATCGACCTCGTTCCGAGCTGCCGCCTCGGCGCCTTCCCGAGGCGTCATTGCGAAGTACCGCACCCGCTTCGGGCGTCCAGCTCCGTCCTCGTACTCGGCCACGGCGACCTCGTCTCCGAGCTCACAGACGAGGCCGGTCTCCTCCTCGACTTCCCGTAGGGCACAAGCCTCGTCGGACTCGCCCGGGTTGCACTTCCCCTTGGGAAGCGTCCAGTCGTCGTACCGCGGTCGGTGGACGACGAGGATCTCGGCCCGGCGGCTGCGCCCCGGCCCCACGATCACACCCCCTGCTGCGCGGACGAGCTCGCGCGGACTCACGCCTTCACCGGCCTGCATCTATCTGACGTCATATGTCAATTCGCGGCGAGGTGCCTCAGGTTGACGTCAACGAGGAACGAGCCTGGTAGGAGCTGACGGCCGAACCGGAGCGGCGCCGTCAGTCCTCCAGACTCGAGTTGCTCGTGCGCCTTAAGCGTCGCGCAGCTTGTGCCCTGCGTACGTCGCGAGTCCGTAGATGATCAGAATGTCGACGGCGAACATCGCCAGTGACCAGAACGGGTAGGCCGGGACGTAGTAGAGCTGCCCGATGGCGTTGATGCCCGCGACGAAGATCCCGAACCACCGCGCCAGCTCGCTACCGCTAAAGAGCGCGAAGGCGGCGACGACCATCGACACCCCCAGGATCGTCACGATCCAGCCCCATGTGTTCAGGTTGCTGAACACGAACGTCTGGTGCCCGGTGTAGACCCGGGAGTTGGCGATTGCGAGGATGCCTTCGAGGATGTTGAACGTTCCCGCCAGTCCGAGCAGGACCGCGGCGAACGCAATCCAGCCGCCACCCTCGATGTCGTATTCCCGCGAGTCGACGCGTCCAACGTCATAGCTACTTGTGGCCATGCGTCTCCTTTGGCTTGTAATGGCCGCTAGCGAATCAGACGCGGTCTGCGTCTACATCGTCCCGATGGGATGAACCCCGACCTGGGGCCGGCTCGACCGCGAGTGTGAGGCCTTCCATCGCTCGCACGACAACGGTGTCACCGACGTCTGCCTCGGCAGTCGATCTCGCCTCCCAGAGCTCGCCATTGATGTGAACCTCGCGATCGCGCTCGCTCTGAGCAGCAGAACCATCGCTCGGAAGTGGACTTGGTTGCCTCGCACGGCACATCGTCCAATCGGGACGAATTCGGCGTTCATCCCATCGGGACGATGTCGCCGAGACCGGGGTCACGGCATTCTGCGTCGCAGCTTCCAGCGAACGAAAGGCCGGATAGCTTGTCCGTAACGG
>MNDB01000024.1 GCA_001914705.1 Actinobacteria bacterium 13_2_20CM_68_14
CGAAGTCCTGCAGGCAGCGGTGGAAGTTGACCGGATCGTTGCGGTGCCCCCAGAGCATGTCGGTCTCGACGAGATTGACGAAGATCAAGCCGGCGTCCAGCTCTTGGAGCAGCGCCTCGGTCTGCTTGATTCCTTCGACGTTCGACTTCGTGGGACGAGACTCGTCGATGTCCTGGCCCGCGAAGATGTCCGAGATCTTCCCGACCCCGTGCACCTTGTTACCGGCTTCGCGGACGAGGGTCAGGTAGTTGGGACGCTTCGGCTCGAGCGAGAAATCGTGCCGGTTCGAAGTGCGCTCGTAGTTGCCCGGCTCGCCGGTGAACGGCCTCGCGATCACGCGTCCGACCGCGTGCTTGCCGGTGAGGATCTCACGCGCCGCCCGGCTTCCCTCGTACAGTTCCTCGAGCGGGATCGTGTCCTCGTGCGCGGCGATCTGGAAGACCGAATCCGCCGACGTGTAGACGATCCACTTGCCGGTGCGCTGATGCTCCTCGCCCAGCTCCTGGATGATCTCCGTTCCGGACGCCGCCTTGTTCCCCAGCACCCCGCGCCCAGTCCGGTGCATGAACGGATCGATGACGTCATGGGGAAACCCATGCGGGTAGGTCGGCATGGGCTGCGGCGTGACGACGCCCATCATCTCCCAGTGGCCGGTGGTGGTGTCCTTGCCCCGCGAGCGCTCGACGAGCCGGCCGGCAACCGCCGGAGCGCCCGGCTGCGGCGGACAACCCTCTAGAGGCTCGACGTTGCCAAGACCCAGCGCCTCGAGATTGGGCAGGTCCAATCCGCCCACGGCCTTGGCCACGTTTCCGAGCGTGTCCGAGCCCTCATCTCCATAGTCGCTCGCATCGGGCAGGGCTCCTGCGCCGACGGCGTCGAGCACGATCACGCAGGCGCGCGACACGCGGCTATTCTAGGTCGGTCATGGCAACTGCCCTGGGACTGATCGGCCTGGTGGTGTTCATCGTCTGCGTGATCGCACTCGCAGCCGGGATCACGTGGCTGGTCGTCAAGATCAGCCCGAAGAAAAAGAACGCCGAGCCGCGCAGTTCGTAACGCCGCTCCGTTCCCGTCCTCCCGGCAAACGTCACGAAATCGGCTCACCTGAGGCACCCACGGGTGCGCTTTTCGGCGATATCGTCGTTTTCGTGGGTGGGGGGCGGCGCCCCACCCAATTAAGGGCGGGGGTGCGGGTACTGGTCAAACGGGAGCCAGTGGTAGGACGTCGTCGAGCGGCGAGTAGTCGAGGCCGTGGGCCTCGGCGACCGCCCCGTAGGTGATCTTTCCCTCGAGGACGTTGACGCCACGGGCCAGCGCGGGGTCGCGGGCGACGGCTTCGCGGAGGCCGTGGTCGGCGATCGCCTCTGCGTAGGGCAGGGTCACGTTCGTCAGCGCCTTGGTCGAGGTGATCGGCACGGCGCCGGGCATGTTCGCGACGCAGTAGTGCGTCACGCCTTCGACGACGTACACCGGATCGCTGTGGGTCGTCGGCCGCGACGTCTCCGCGCAGCCGCCCTGGTCGATCGCGACGTCGCAGAGCACGCTGCCGTCCTTCATCTCGGCGACCATCGCGCGGGTGATCAGCTTCGGCGCGACCGCGCCGGGGATCAGCACGGCGCCGATGACGACGTCGGCCTCCGCGACCGACTCCTCGATCTGCAGGCTCGACGACATCAGCAGGCTGACGCGGCCGGAGAGGATTTCCTCGAGGTGCCGCATCCGGTCGACCGAGCGCTCGAGGATGGTCACGTTGGCGCCGAGGCCGAGGGCGATCACCGCGGCGTTGTATCCGACCATGCCTCCGCCGATGACGACGACCTTGCCCGGCGCGACTCCGGCCACGCCGCCGAGCAAAAGTCCCCGCCCGCCGAGCGGCTTCTCGAGGAAGTACGCGCCGGCCTGAGCCGCGAGGCGGCCGGCGATCTCGCTCATCGGGGCGAGCAGCGGCAACGCCCTGTCGTCGGTCTCGACCGTTTCGTACGCGACGGCCGTGATCCCGCTTTCGACGAGTGCCCGCGTCAGCGGCTCGTCGGCAGCGATGTGGAGGTAGGTGAAGAGCACGAGGCCCTCTCGCAGGCGGCGGTACTCCTGCTCGACGGGCTCCTTCACCTTGAGCAGCAGCTCGCTCGCCTCCCAGACCTCGTCCACCGTCACGACCCGGGCGCCCACTGCTTGGTAGGCGTCGTCGGAGAACGAGCTCCCCTCCCCCGCGCCGTTCTCGACGAGCACCGCATGGCCGCGCTGGCCGAGCTCGCGAGCCCCGGCCGGCGTCAGCGCGACGCGGTACTCGTCCGACTTGATTTCCCTGGCCACGCCGATTTTCATGCCGGCGAACCCTACCTCTCGCGCAGGTAGAGAAGCAGCCCCGCAAGCGTCTTGGCGTCTTCGATCTGCGGGAGCAAGGAGCCGAGCTCCGCGACGGGCACGCGGACGAGCTCGATCTCTTCGTCCTCCTGCGGCGCGCGCTGCGTCTCCTCGACTCCCTCGGCGATGTAGACGCGGACCAGCTCGTCGCAGAAACCTGGGGTCGAGAAGAAGGTCGCCGCCAGTCGCCACTGGCCGCCGCCCAGCCCCGCCTCCTCCACGAGCTCCCGCTTCGCTGTCGCGAGCGGGTCTTCGCCCGGCTCGCGCGTTCCGGCCGGGAGCTCCAGCAAGTGCTCGCGCGCCGGCTCGCGAAGCTGTCGGACGAGCGTCACTTGCCGCTCGCGGTCGACGGCGACGATTGCGACCGCGCCGGGATGGCGGACGATCTCCCGCTCGTGGTCGCCCCAGCGCTCGACGTCGACGCTGATCCGCCTCCCCTCGAAGACCCGCCGCGACTCGTCCGGCTTCATGCCGCCAATCGTTTCGACCGGACCTCCACCACTCACCCGACCAGGGTCCGCGCGACCTTGCCGGCGGCGAACGCCGAGGCGAAGAACCACGGATCGTCATCCGGGCCGCGGCCCATGTGCTCGAGCGGGAGGCCCTCGCACGCCTCGCGCCATTCCGCGACATCGACCTCGCGCCGGCCGACGAGCCAATCGGGAGCGTCGAGACCTGTAGGCCAGGCCATTGCGACCTCGCCGAGACAGAGCTCGGCGACGGCGCGTGTGTGGTGCGAAACGCCCCGGTGGCGCTGCCGCTCGTCTCCGCTCGAGACGCGGACGGCGAGCACCGCGGCGCCGCCGAGCGCCGCGGCCGCGTTCGCGGCGTCCGCGGCCGCGAGGCCGCCGTGACCAAGCCTCGAGGCCGTGCCGACGATGCCCGGGCCGATTGCACAGACGACCGCTCCGAACCCGCCGGCGGCCGCCCACGCGAAGGCCGAGGCGGCCGTCACGCACTCGACGTCCCCGCCGAAGCACGCTCCGGCCGACACGGTCGTGGCGATCAAAGCGTGTGCCTGCAGCGCCCGCAGCGTGTCCGACAGTCGCAGTGGGAGCGCGCCACCCGCGACCTGGACGTACGCGACCCGAGTGCCCGCGAGCGCTGCGCAGACGGGCGCGACCTGGCTGTGCAACGAGCAGCAGACGACCGGCAGGCCGCCGAGCACGTCTGCCACCGGCCCGTCTTCCTCGGCGTGGCGAACGGCGTGCTGGACTGGCGTATAGGGGAGCTTCATGACGTGTGCGCCGCGCGGCGCGGCCAGGTCGAGGCCGCGGGTCAGATTGACGTGGAGGACGTCGAAGCCGCCCGAGCCGAGGCCGAGCTCGCGTCCCTGGACGTTGACGACGACTTCGTCGCCGAGCGCGACGGCGCCCGTCAGCGCCGGGAAGGCGACGCACGCCTCGCCGTCGACCTCGCAGCGCACCAGACCCTCGTGCTCCTTCGCGATCGCCGTCACCGTGCCGCGGCGGAGGCTAAGTGCCATCGCGCGCGACCTCCACGAGCGCGAGCGTGACGTCAACCATCCGCTCGAGGTCCGCGACCGCGATCCGCTCGTCGGGCGTGTGGATGTCCGTCATCCCGTTCGCGAGGTTGAGGCACTGCAGGCCGCGCTCATTGAAGACGTTCGCATCGGCGCCGCCGCCGCTGAGCCCGTAGGTCGGCTGAAAGCCCGTCCGCTCCAGCGCGGCCGCGGCGAGACGCACCGCCTCATCGTCTCGCTTGAAGCGATAGCCTCGGGCGCTCGGATCGACCGCGGTCTCGACGTCGCAGTCACTGACCTGGGCCGCGAACGTGATCGTCTCCAGCATCTCCTGGACCAACTCGCCGAGCTTGCGCTCGTCGTGGCAGCGGGCCTCGGCGGCGAACGAGCAGCGCTCGGGGACGATGTTCCGTGCCGTACCGCCGTGAATCTCGCCGACGTTCGCGGTCGTCTCCTCGTCTAGGCGGCCGAGCCGGAGATCGGCGATCGCACGCGCAGCAGCGGCGATGGCGGACCGCCCTTCCTCCGGGTACATGCCCGAATGCGCGGCCCGCCCGCGGAACGACGCGTCGAGCTTGACCTGGTAGGGCGCGCCGAGAATCACCTCGCCGATCGGGCCCGCGTGGTCGTAGACGTACCCGAGCCTCGCGTGCAGGCGCTCATGGTCGAAGGCCTCCGCGCCGCGTAGGCCGACCTCCTCCTTGGGCGTGAAGAGAAGTTCGATGCCGCCGTGAGGGCGGTTCTCGGCGACGATCCGGCGCGTCGCCTCGAGCATCGCCGCGACGGCGGCCTTGTTGTCGGCCCCGAGGATCGTGCCGCCCCCGTTCCGGACGACCCCGTCCTCGACCACCGGCTCGATCGGCCCCTCCGGCGGCACGGTGTCGAGGTGGGCGCAGAAAAAGAGCGGCGCGCCCTCGCCGTTCGGCGCGATCCGGCAGAGCAGGTTGCCGATCGTCGAGTCGATCCTGCCGCCCGCGTCGTCCTCGTCGACCGGCAGCGCAAGCGCCCGGAGATACTCGATCACCTGGTCGGCGACAACACGTTCCTCCCCAGAGGGGCTCGGCACGCGTACGAGCTCGAGAAAGAGCTCGGCGACCTCTGGCAGCCCGTTCCCCACGGGCCGATCTTAGAGTCCCGGTACCGGAGGGACCCACCGGGATTGGGCTCGCAAGCCGAGTTTAGACCGACGGCCGGGCCAAGCCCGGACGTCCTCCAGGTCGGGACCGCAAGCGACGCCTCGGCAGAGGCGTGCTAGGCGCCCGCGGAGTAAGCCGCGCCGACGCGCTCGCGCGAACGGGTGAGGGCAGCCCCGACGAAATCGCGGAAGAGCGGCGCCGGCCGCGTCGGGCGCGACTTGAACTCAGGATGGAACTGGCTGGCGACGAACCAGGGATGCCCGGGCAGCTCGACGATCTCGACGAGGCGCCCCTCCTGGAAGGTGCCCGAGACGACCAGGCCGGCGTCGACGAGTCGCGGGCGGAAGTGGTTGTTGACCTCATAGCGGTGCCGGTGGCGCTCATGGATCACCGCCTCGCCGTAGGTCTCCTGCGTCCGCGTTCCCGACGCGAGCTCCACGGCCTGCGCGCCGAGCCGCATGGTGCCGCCGAGATCCTCGATCTCCTTCTGCTCAGGCAGCAGATCGATCACCGGATACGGAGTCTCGGGATCCATCTCGGTCGAGTTGGCTCCTTCGAGCCCGACGACGTGGCGCGCGTACTCCGAGACAGCGACGTGCATCCCGAGGCAGATGCCGAGGTACGGAATGCCTCGCTCGCGCGCGACCCGGCAGGCGAGGATCTTGCCCTCCCAGCCCCGCGAGCCGAAGCCGCCGGGCACGAGCACGCCGTCGACCTGCTCGAGCTCGGCCTCCGCCTCCTCGAGCGACATCCCCTCGGCGTCGACCCAGCGCACGTTCACCGCGCAGCCGTGGTGGACCCCGGCGTGGTTGAGCGCCTCGTGCACCGAGAGATAGGCGTCCTGGAGCTTCACGTACTTGCCGACGAGGGCGATCTGCACCTCGCCGTCGCGCTCGCGGATGCGCTCGGTCAGCTGCAGCCATTCGCCGAGATCGGCCTCCTTGGCGGGCAGGCCGAGCTTCTCGCAGACAAGCGCGTCAAGGCCTTCCTCCTGCAGCGCCGAGGGGACGAGGTAGAGGTCGGGGACGTCCTGGTTCGAGACGACCGCACGCGTGTCGATGTCGGCGAAGAGGGCGATCTTCTCGCGGATGTCAGCCGAGAGCGGCCCGGTCGAGCGCGCGACGACGATGTCGGGGTGGATACCGATCCGCCTCAGCTCGTTGACCGAATGCTGCGTCGGCTTCGTCTTCAGCTCGCCGGCCGAGTCGACGAACGGAACGAGCGTAACGTGCAGGTAGCAGATGTTCTCGGCGCCGGCCTCGCGGCGGAACTGCCGCATCGCCTCCAGGAACGGCAGCGACTCGATGTCGCCGACCGTGCCGCCGATCTCGGTGACGACGACATCGCAGTCGCTCGTTTCCGAGGCGCTGCGGATCCGCTCCTTGATCTCGTTCGTAATGTGCGGGATCACCTGGACGGTCGAGCCGAGGTACTCGCCGCGGCGCTCCTTGCGGATCACCCGTTCCCAGATCGCGCCGGCTGTGTGGTTCGCGTTTCGCGAGAGGTTCTCGTCGATGAAGCGCTCGTAGTGGCCGATGTCGAGATCGGTCTCGGCGCCGTCCTCGGTCACGAACACCTCACCGTGCTGGAACGGGCTCATCGTGCCCGGGTCGACGTTGATGTACGGGTCGAACTTCTGCACCTGGACCTTGAGGCCGCGCGCCTTCAGCAGCCGGCCTAGCGAAGCGGCGGTGATGCCCTTGCCGAGGGACGAGACGACGCCGCCGGTGACGAAGACGTATTTCGGCGGACGGGAGGCTACGGTTGCCTCCCGAGCGCATCGATCTCGCGGAGCACAGGCGTGCGCTCGATCGATTCGCCCAGCGAGCGGGTTTCTCCGAGGAGGGTGAGGCCGGCGAGAGCGCCGATCGCCGCCCAGCGGCCTCTTTCCGTGAGCTTGCTCACGGAACTCAAGGCTAGCATCGCGCCCAGCGCGTTCGCCCCGGAGTCTCCAAGCATCGCCATCTCCCGGAGATCGTAAGGCGCGAGGATGACGGCGGTCCCGGCCGGTGCGCCGGCGAAGGGCGCCGCGAGCAGGTAGGCCTTGAGCGCGCGCCCCGGCCGCGTGTCGAGCTGGTTGAGGAAGTTCGCCGCCAGCCCGACGAGCAGCGCGCCCGAGAGCTTCCGTGAGGCCGCGAGGCCGACGAGTGGAATGCCGACCAACTTGAGCACGCCGGTCGTGCGGCGGCTGCCGAGGTGCGCGCGAAAGCCCCGCTCATCCCCGCTCCAGAGATCGTCGGCGAGCCCGATTGCCGCTATGGCCGCTACCGCAGGATCGCGCCGCAGTCCGACGAGCCAACCCAGGAGCGGCAACCGCAGGCCGCGGTGGTTGATCGCCGTCGGGCCGCAGGCGAGCAACGCGTCCAGCAACTGCCGGCCGCGGTGTGCGAAGCCGGCGGCGTCACGACCCGTTGCGCGGTGCCGGACCGGCAGCTCCAGCTCGGAGACCCGCAGCCGCGCACGAACCGCGTCGATGGTCATCCGCACCTCGCAGCCGAAGCCGGCGGCGAGCGGGAAGCAGGTCTCGCGCGCCGCCTGCGAGAGCGCTCGCTGGCCGGAAAGCGGCTCGCTCGGCGAGAAGCCGGAGAGGGCCCGAACGAGCATCCGCCCCGCGCGCTTGGCGATCCCGAAGCCGCCGCCCTGGCGATCGGCGAAGGCCGCGATCGCGAGGTCGCATTCGGCACCCGCAAGCTTCGCCAGGTCGCCCTCGAGATCGGCGTCGACGAGGAGGAGCCGGCCAGCAGGGGCCGCGCGTTCCGCCACGGTGAGTGCTTGTCCCTTGCCGCGAGCCGGCAGGCGGAGCACCCGCGCGCCGGCACGCTCCGCCGTTTCGGCCGTCCCGTCGCGAGAGCCGTCGTCGGCGACGATCACCTCGGCGCCGGGGAACGCGGTGCGTAACGACTCGACGGTCCGGGCGATGCCCGACTCCTCGTCGCGTGCGGCGACGAGGACCGCTGCGATCTCAGCCACTCCGCGGAGCCGTTTCGAGCGGTGGCAGCACACCGTCTACCGCGCTCGGCTTGACACCGTAGTGGCCCGCCTTGGCGCCGTCCAAGAGCAGACTGAGCGTGAACCGGCCGATCGGGTCGTCGACGTCGTCGACGGTCGAAATCCCGTTGCGCTTGAAGGCCTTGACGGTCGACTGGCTCGCGTCGGTGGTCTCGACGCCGACGACCGGAACCGGGGCGGCGATCAAGCCCGAGTAGAAGCCGGCCAGGAACTTCGCCGTTCCGTCGTACTGCTTGCCGGCAGTGCGCACGACGACGACCCCATCGGCCGGACGTTTCTCGCTGCCGGTGCGCTCCGCCACGATCTCTTCGGCGAGGGTCGACCAGAGCGGCGCCTTCCCGCCGGCCGCAAGCTCCTCGGCCAGGCTCTTGCCGAGGGCGGCCAGGCGCGCGTCGCCAACGTAGCGTGCGAGCGCCGGCTCGCCCGCGAGCGTGTTGTCGATCTGCGGGACGTCGAGCGGGAACTTCAGCGCCCGCACCCGCACCCAGCCGCTCGCTCCGGCGTCGCTGAGCGCCCGTTCGAGGCTCGCCTGGACGTGCCCGTCGGAGGGACCGAGGAAGACGAGTGCGATGTTCTTCCCGCGCAGGCGATTCGCCATCAGCTCGGGGTACGTGTCGGTGACGAACGCCTGGGTTGCGCGCTGCTGGGCAGCAAGGTTGTCGGCGTGGGTGCGGGCATCGCTCAGGTCGCTCTGGAGCTTGGCGATCCGCTGCTCGAGCAGTCCTCGGTACCCCTTGTCGACGTAGCCGGTATCGGAGATCCCGACGCCGACCAGAATCCCGATCACGAGCGCAAGGAAGACCGCGGCAAGCGATGCCACGTGGTAGCGGAGGTCAAACATGGCTCTAGGCCTCCGCCCCAGTCTGGCACAGGGCATACAGCCGCGTCAGCGCTTTGTGCGGGAGCGATCGCCGGAGGCCGGCGAGGAGCGGCGCACTGATGGTCAGCTCGGCGCGCGTCCGGTTCGCCGCCGCTTCCGTCAGCCGCAATTCGACGTCGAGGCGGGCTTGGACGAACTGCCAGGCGGCGAACTCAGGCGGCCTGACGTCGAGGAAGATGAGCGTCCCTGCGACGTCCGGTCTCCGGCCCACGACATACGTCGGGCGGCCGAGGCCCTGGATGCGCCACCGCGCACCGGGCGCGAGGCCGCGCCGGTCTGGCTGGACGCTGTTGATGCCGGGCCACCAGTCGCTGAGGTGATTCGGCTCGGCCAGGAAGGCCCAGACGTGCTCGCGGGGCGCGAGCAGCTCCCGGGCTGCGCTATAGACGGGCATGTGGAGGGCGCTACGCGAATCCGAGCAGGTCGCGGAGGCGATCAGTCAGCAAACCGATCAGCCGCCTCAGGGTTGGGGAGGCGACGATCGCGACGACTATCGCCGCCAGGCCCGTGAGGGCGAAGGTGACCAGGGGCATCAAGCCGACGCGCCTCGAGACGAGGCGCGAGACGCCCTTCGCGTCGATCAGGATCTCGCCGACCTTCAGGCGGGTGACGAAGGTCGACGACATGCCGGCGCGATTCCGCTCCAGGAACTCGATCAGGTTGAAATGCGTCCCGACGGCGACGATCAGCTCGGCGCCCTTCTCGTAGGCGAGCAGCAGCGCCACGTCCTCGCTGATCCCCGGCGCCCGGACGGCCTGGTACTCAACGCCCAGCGACTCGAGCCGCTGCCTCCCGGGAGCGTCGCCGTCGGCGTAGGCGTGGACGACCTTCTCGGCGCGTGACTGCAGCGCCCGATCGGACACGGAG
Source organism: Actinobacteria bacterium 13_2_20CM_68_14 (assembly GCA_001914705.1). Classification (GTDB taxonomy): domain Bacteria; phylum Actinomycetota; class Thermoleophilia; order Gaiellales; family Gaiellaceae; genus 13-2-20CM-68-14. The sequence goes on from MNDB01000024.1 coordinate 9,740, forward strand.
TCCATGTCGCCGACGATCACGTCGGGCTTGTAGCCGGCCTCGAGCAGGGCGTCCGCTCCGCCGTCGACGCCGATCAGCACGGGCTTGAAGTCGCGGATGTACGGCCGCACGATGCGGAGATCGCGCTTGTGGCCTGGCCCGCGCGCGACGACGAGTGCGTGACGGTCCCTGAACCGCGTTTGCAGCGGCGGGAAGTCGATACCCTCGGAGAGCAGCCGGCCCTCCTCACGGAGATGGCGGAGAGTGTTGTCGGCGAAGGATTCGAGCGCCTCCGTGACGCGGCCGCGCTGCTCCGCAATCGCGCCGGCCAACTCCTGGGCCGACAACGTCCGCCCCGCGGCGATGCAGTCGCCGTTCCGGAAGACGCTCGCCCCGCGGACGGTGACCAGTTCGCCCTCGGAGACCTCGTCGAAGATCGGCGCCCCCGGCGCATCGATCAGCCGAACACCTCCGCGCACAAGCAGGAGCGGCCCTGGATTCGGGAAGCGGCCGCTCTGCGAGCTGGCGACGTTGACGACGACCCGTACCCCGGACTCGAGCAGTTCTTCGGCGGAGACGCGGTCGAGATCGGTGTGGTCGATGACCGCGACATCGTCAGGACTGAGCCGCCGGACCAGATTCTTCGTGCGCCGGTCGAGCTTCGCAGCGCCTGTGAACTCGATGAAGGTGGCGGGCGTGGCCATACCGGACAGAACCGTACTTTGTGACCGCCCGGCTAGTCAGCTTGGACGGCGGTCAGGAACTCCTGGCCGCCGAGCATGCGCTGAATTTCGTCCCGCCGCTCCGGCTCTCCGAGCGGGTCGATGCGAGTGTGGGTCGGATCGCCGGGCAGCTTCTCGACCCGGAAGTGACGATCGGCTCGGCTCGCGATCTGCGGCAGGTGGGTGATCGTCAGCACCTGCGCGCGCGTTGCAAGCCGCTCCAGCGTCTCCCCGACCGCATGCGCCGTCTGACCGCCGATTCCGGCATCGATCTCGTCGAAGACAAGCGTCTCGCCGCCGCCGACAGCAGCGATCGCGAGGGCGATGCGGGAAAGCTCGCCGCCAGACGCCGTCTCTGCGACGGGCGCGAACGGCAAGCCGTGGTTCGGACGGATCTGGAACGCCACCGTGTCGGCTCCCGTCACCCTGGGGCCTGTGGCCTGGGCTGACAGCTCGACCCGGAATTCGCCTTCGCCCATGCCGATTCCCTCGAGCTCGCCCGCAACCGCCTGCGCGAACGGCCCGGCGGCGGCTTCCCGCGCCTTGCGCAGGACGAGGGCCAGCTCATCGACCCGCTGCTCCGCAACCTCGACGGCCTTCGCCGCCGCCGCGACCGGATCGGCCCCTTCCTCCAGCGCGTCGAGCTCCGCCCGCGCCTCGGCGGCGCGCGCCAGCAGCTCCTCGTACGACGTGCACCGAAACCGCCGCTTCGCCTCGGCGATCCGGTCGAGCTCGGCCTCGACCTGCTCGAGCCGGTCCGGCTCGGCCTCGAGCGAGGCGAGAAAGCTCCGCAACTCGGTCGCGGTCTCGCGCAGGCGCAGCTCGACGTCGCGCAGCTCGTCGCCCGCCCGGCGGAGTTCCGGGGCGAGCGCTTCGAGCGGCGAAATCGCGCGCTCGGCGACCGCGACGAGAGACGCGGCTCCCTCCCCGTCGTCGGGCGCCAGCGCTTCGCTCGCGGCTCCGGCTCCCGCGGCCAGCTCGGTCACGTGGCGGAGCCGCTCTCGCTCCGCCCGAAGCGAGTCCTCGTCTTCGGCCTCCATTCCAAGCGTGTCCTCGACCAGGGCTCGCAGCTCGGCCAGTCTCGCCTCGGCGGCCTCGGCCCCGCCCTGCAGCTCATCGTGCCGGCGCCGCACCGCCTGCAGCTCTCGCCAGGCGACGCGGGCCGCGGCTCGGCGCCGCAGCTGCTCGTCGCCGCAGAACGCGTCGAGCACATCGAGCTGGTAGGCGGCTCGCGCGAGCCGCCGCTGCTCGAACTGCCCGGACATCGCGATCACGCGCTCGGCGGCGGCCGCCACATCGTCGCGTGGCGCGGCCCGGCCCCATGCGTAGGCGCGCGTACGACCGTCGCCGAAGACGCGACGTGCGAG
>MNDB01000013.1:0-292 GCA_001914705.1 Actinobacteria bacterium 13_2_20CM_68_14
CCTGCGCCGAGCGCCTCGGCGTCTCGCCCGCGGACTGCTACGTCGTCGGCGACGCCGTCTGGGACCTGCTCGCCGCCCGGCGTGCCGGAATGCTGAGCGTCGGCCTGCTCAGCGGCGGCTACGGCGAGGACGAGCTCAACCGCGCCGGCGCTTTCCGCGTCTACCGCGACGCCGCGGAGCTGCGCAGCTCGCTGGACGAGCTCGGCGTTCTCACCTGAAACCCGCCCGTCGCAAAGGCGGCGCACTCAGTTTCGTCACGCTTTTGTCACGCTTTTGGCGCGATTTGCTCTTG
>MNDB01000013.1:428-5372 GCA_001914705.1 Actinobacteria bacterium 13_2_20CM_68_14
GTGTAACGACCGCCGGCGAGGATCAGATCCTCGTGCCGGCCGGATTCGACGACGCGGCCGTGGTCGAGGACGATGATCTGGTCGGCGTCCCGCACGGTCGAGAGGCGATGCGCGATCGCGATCGTCGTTCGCCCCGCCGAGAGCTGGTCGAGCGCCTCCTGCACGAGCCGCTCGGTCTCGGTGTCGAGCGAGCTGGTCGCCTCGTCGAGGACGAGGATCGGTGGATTGCGCAGGATTGTCCGCGCGATCGCGATCCGCTGCTTCTCGCCGCCTGAGAACCGGTAGCCCCGCTCGCCGACGACGGTCTCGTATCCGTCCGGCAGCGCCGCGATCACGTGATGGATGCGCGCTGCCTCGGCCGCCGCCTCGATCTCCTCGTCGGTCGCGTCCGGTTTCGCGAAGCGCAGGTTCTCGCGCACGGTCTCGTGGAAGAGGTACGTCTCTTGCGAGACGACGCCGACGAGGTCGGACAACGCCTGGAAGCTCAAGTCGCGGATGTCGATGCCGCCGATGGTGATCCTCCCCCGGCTGACGTCGTAGAGCCGTGCCGCCAGGTAGCCGAGCGTCGTCTTGCCGGAGCCCGTCTCGCCGACAAGTGCGGTCGTCGTCCCTGCCGGCACGGTGAAGGAGACGTCCTGGAGCGTCCAGTCCTCGCCGTAACGGAACCAGACGCGGTCGAAGACGACGTCGCCGGCCTGGCCGACGACGATCGCATCCGGCTTCTCCTCGATGTCGACCGGCTGGTCGAGGTATTCGAAGATCCGGTCAAAGAGCGCGAGCGACGTCTGGACGTCCAGGCCGACGCCGAGCAGTGAGCCGATCGGGAAGAACAACCGTGTCTGGAGCGTGGTGAAAGCAACCAGCAGTGGAAGCGAGACTGCGGTCGATCCGTGCGCGAGTGCGAGCCCGCCGAACCAGTAGACCGCGGCCGGCATGATCGCGAAGCTGGTCTGGATCGAGGCCATCACCCAGCGGCCGGCCATTCGCTGGCGCACCTCGAGGTCGGCGAGGCGCAGCGAGTCGGCCTCGAAACGGTCGGCGAGCTCGTCGCCGCGCCCCATCGTCTTCCCGAGGAGGATCCCCGAGACGGAGAGCGACTCCTGCACGAGGCTGGAGATGTCGGCGAGCGTCTCCTGCGTTGTCTTCGCGATCCGGCGCCGCTCGTTACCGACCCTGCGGGTGAGCAACGCGAACAGCGGGATCAGCGCGAAGGCGAAGAGCGCCAGCTCCCAGCTCAGGATCAGCATGCCGACCATCGTCGCGGCGACGGTGGTCACGTTGGAGGCGATCGACGTTGCCGTGTTGGTGACGACGTTCTGAACGCCGCCGATGTCGTTCGAGATCCTCGACTGGACCTCGCCGGTCCGCGTGCGCGTGAAGAACGCGAGGGAGAGGCGCTGCAAATGCCGGAAGACCGACGCGCGAAGATCGTGCATCACGCGCTGGCCGACCTGATTCGAGAGCAGCGTTTGGATCACGCCGAGCACCCCGGTCGCGATCGCAATCGCGATGATCCCGGCGGCGTTGATCGAGAGCGATCTTGTGTCGTTCCGCGCGATCGCCTCCAAGACGTACTTGAGCAGGAAGGCAGGAACGACGCCGAGCCCCGCCGAGACGACGATCAGCAGCAGAACTCCGCCCAGCCGCAGCTTGTAGGCAGCGAAGAGCCTGCCGATCCGGCTCAGGTTCGCGCGGCGCACCGCCGGGTCGGCGGGACGCTCCGGCGGCGCTTCGGCGGAGTGAAAGAACATCCCCATCGAAGCGTCAGGGTACGTCGCGGGGCAGGCGTGATGTCAGCCCGTTAGAACTCCCACCATGACCGCGAAGATCGCGCCCGACCCGTACCGGGAAGAGGAGATCGAATCGCGCTGGGAGGCCGCGCCGGCCGTCGCCACGATCATCGGTTTCCAGGTGGTGCTCGCGAGTGTGAGCCTCATCGAGCACTGGACGCTCTGGACCTTGCCGTGGTGGGTGTGGTTGATCTCCATCCCGCCTGAGCTCGCGCTCCTGATCCCCCTCGCCTGGAGCCGGCCAAGGCACCGGCTCGAGCAACTGGGGCTGCGACGGATGGTCGCGTTGGCCCTGCTCGGCGTGATCAGCCTGACGAACGCTCTACTGCTGGTCGCGCTGATCGGCTCACTGGTCGAGGGGAAGGAAACGAGCGGCGCGCAGCTCCTCCTCAAGGCGGTCACCGTCTGGGGGACGAACGTGATCGCGTTCGGCCTCTGGTACTGGGGTCTCGACCGCGGCGGGCCGGTCAAGAGGTTCGAGCCGGACTCGCCGTCGCCGGACTTTCAGTTCCCCCAGATGGAGAACCCGCAGCTTGTCGAGCCGGGCTGGTATCCGGAATTGGTCGACTACATCTACGTCTCGTTCACGAACTCGATCGCCTTCAGCCCGACGGACGCGATGCCGCTGACCCGGCGGGCGAAGCTGCTGATGCTGTTCGAGTCCGCGATCTCGGCCATCACGATCCTGCTCGTGGCCGCCCGCGCGGTCAACATCTTCAAATAGGTCAAGCAGGCAAAAAGGCCCGGATCTGCGGCCTGTCCCTGAGTCGAGGGATAGGGGCGCATTGCCTCCGACCGATCTCGGAGGAGAAGGCAATCACGCCCTCTCCGCGGTCCGGAGGTCTTCTTGGCTCGACGCACGCTCCCGGTTCTGGCAGCTCTCGTTCTGGCTCTGCTCGCCGCCTCGGTGGCCGACGGCCGGAGCTCGAGGGCAAACGCGTGCGGCGCCCGCGAGTACTCCTACGCCGGCCTGCAGAGCGACAGCAAGGGGCACGGTGTCGGCGCGACGCTCGCCCCGCTCCGGACACCGGCCGTCTCGGCCGGCCACGTCGGCGCATGGATCGGCGTCGGTGGGGTCAACCTGGGGCCCAACGGCACGGCCGAGTGGCTTCAGGTCGGTTTCAGCGCCTTCCCGTCAGACCGGACGAGCCGGATCTACTACGAGGTCACGGTTCCGGGCTCAGATCCCCGCTACGTCGAGCTCAACTCCAGTGTCAAGGCGGGCGAGAAACACAGCTTCAAGGTGCTCGAGATGGCGAACCGGAAGGCCTGGTGGCGCGTCTGGCTGGACGGCAAAGCCGTCAGCCCGGCGATCCACCTTCCAGGGAGCCACGGCGCGTGGTATCCGCAGGCGATGGCCGAGAGCTGGAACGGCGGCGTCAGGGCGTGCAACGCATTCAATTACCGCTTTTCGAACGTCACGCAGGCGCACGCCGACGGCGGCGACTGGCGACCCCTGACGCGAAGCGTCTCCTTCCACGACGCCGGCTACCGATTCGTTCAGACCTCGCGTGTGCCGAGCAACTTCCTCGCAGCGAGCCTTAACAGTTCTCCGCCGCTCGTTACGAGCGTCCCGAACCGTGTCAGCCGCGCCAGCGCCAGACTGGCGGCGCTGCAGACGGTTCAGTTCACTCGTTCGCGCGGAAAGTAGCGATGAGGCGGCCCGGGGGGCCGCCTCATCGGAAAACGTGTCTACTGAATCGTGACCGGCGTGCCGACCGGCATCAGCCGGCCCAACGCCAGGATGGCAGCGTTGCGCAGGCGAATGCAGCCGTGCGAGATGTGCCCTGGAATGAGGTGCGGCTCGTTCGTGCCGTGGATGCCCACGTAGCCGCCGCCCGGCCAGTCGGTCAGGACAGCGGAACGGGCGCTGATGCCGAACGCCAGCGGCCCGTAGAAGGGGTTGTTGAAATTGGTCAGCTTGTCGCGGACGTAGAACTCGCCGCGGGGGGTCGGCCAGTAGCTCTTGCCGACGCCGACGCGTGTCTTGAAGACGACCTTGCCGTCCCGCTTCAGCGTCGCGGACGTCGCGCCGCGGTTGATGTAGAGGTGGGTGTGGACGGTGAAGAGAGGACTCAGGTCGCGCTTCCGCACGAAGCCGGTCGAGTTGTTCGGCAGGATCGGCAGACGCACCCGGTACCAGCTGGAACGAGGGCTGATGTCGATCCGGGAAAGCACAAGCACGTCGTTCTGGGTGCCGTCCGTCGTTCCGGCAGGAAGGGTCGTCACTACCCGCGAGGCGAGGCCCGGCTTCGCGCGCACGACGGTCCGCCTCATCAGGACGGCCCAGTGCGCCACCTTGTCGTCGGTCAGCTTCGTCGAACGCGGATAGAGGGCACCCGCTCTGGAGCCGCCCTGCGCGGCTGAAGCGAGCGAGAGCAACGCAACTGCTAGCGCGCCGGCGAGTGCGATCGAAGCGAGCAGCACACGGCGATTCGCAAAAAAGGATGTGTTCACTGATGTCCCCCGGTCTCTGTCGATCACTGAGCGGCTCGTAAAAGCGGCTCCAGTGTAGCCTCGGTCTCGGTCGTTAACCCTTCGACGATTTCCTATACAGAGCTTACGGTGCGCTCGGAAGCGAGCGGTCTAGATCGGCCTGGACAAACGGACAGGACCGGCTCTGGCGGTCTGACCGCTTTTCAGGCATAACTTGGTCGTCGGCAGGAAGGGGGTCGCAATAACTCGACGGGTTGCGTTCGTGCTCGCGGTTGTCGCTGCCGCGTTGGCGGCAGTCGCCACAGTCCACGCCGGTGACGGCAAGGAGCAGATCAGGTTCAACGCGGCCGATCAGGCAGCCGCGCGGGCCGTTGTCATCCGCCGCGCCGATCTCGGCTCCGGCTGGGCGGGCGGCCCTGCGAAGCCCGATCTCTCCGCCGGCCCAAGCTGCCCCGACTACCACCCGAAGGTCTCCGATCTCGTCCTCACCGGCGCTGCCCGGACGACCTTTCAACGCAGCGGCTTCGAGTTCGACAGCCAGTCGGGCGTTCTGAAGACGCGGCGGATGGTGGCGCTTGACTGGCGGCGCTCGGTCCTCGCTCCGGGCGTCGTCCCCTGCCTGAGGCGGACGATCGGCAGCGGGCTCGGCCCGAACGCGAAGGTGGTCTCGTTCAAGAAGCTCCCGTTCCCGAAACTCGCGACCTACAACGCGGTCTTT
>MNDB01000013.1:5397-7358 GCA_001914705.1 Actinobacteria bacterium 13_2_20CM_68_14
TCGGGGCGGCGTCCGCGAAGATCGCGATCTCGGCAGCCGAACGTCGCCTCGCCCGGGTTCTGATTACACGCGCGCGCGCGTGACGACCGTGCCGCGGGCGCGCCAGCGCTAACCCCGTGGGAAGTCTGGCGACCCCTCTGCTCATTGTCGTGTTCGCGGCCGCGGCCGGGGCGACATGGATCGCAGGCGTGGCGCTGTCGAAGACGACCGATGCACTCGACGTGCGACTCGGCTTCGGCGAAGCGCTCGGCGGGATCGTCCTGCTCGCCGTCGCGGGCAGCCTGCCCGAGCTCGCGATCACGATTTCCGCGGCCTCGAGCGGCCACCTCGGTCTCGCAGCCGGAAACCTGATCGGCGGGATCGCGGTGCAGACGATGGTGCTCGTCGTCTGTGACGCGGTCGCCGGCCCGAGGAACTCGCTCACCTTTTTGGCGGGCGCGCTGACGCCGGTGCTCGAGGCGCTGCTGGTCGTGCTCGTGGTCTCCGGGGTGCTGATGGGCGCGCTGCTCCGTCCGTCGATCGCGATCGGAGGTGTCGTCAGCCCCGCCTCGCTGGCGATCGTCGCCCTCTGGGTGACCGGGGTCTACGTGATCGACCGGGCGAGGAAGGAGAAGCGCTGGACGGTGACTATGCCGGGAAGCCGCCGAGGCCGCCTCAGCCACCGCGAGCCGATGCCGGCGAAGCCGCATCCCTATGCTGGCTCCTCGACGGTCCGGGTCGCCGCGATCTTCGGTGCCGCCTGCGCGATCACGCTGGCCGCCGGCGTGGCGCTGGAGGTGACGGGCAACACGCTCGCCGACCGCGCCGGGATCAACGGCGTCATTTTCGGCGCGACGGTGCTGGCAGCGGCCACGGCTCTGCCCGAGATCAGCTCCGGCGTCGCGGCCGTTCGCCTCGGCGACAACGCGCTCGCGCTCGGGGACATCTTCGGTGGCAACGCGTTTCAGGTCTGCCTCTTCCTGGTCGCCGATCTGATCGCCGGGTCGCCGGTGCTGCCGAGCGCCGGCGGCCTGAACAGCTGGGTCGCCTCGCTCGGGGTTGCGCTGACGGCGATCTACGCGATGGGGATCATCGTCCGTCGTCAGCGCTGTTTCCTGCGACTCGGTGCGGATTCCTGGGTAGCGATCGTTGTTTTCGGCCTCGGGATCGCCGGGCTTATTGCCCTCGCGTATTAGCGAGCCGGCGCGGAAACCCAACGCGTCCGCTATTCGTTTCATCGTGATGGGCCGATTCCGCGTCGTCGCCGTCGCCTGCGCGTGCCTGCTGCTCGCGGCCTGCGCCGGGACGACGACGAAGCAGGCCTCGATCCGGCGTTCGACCGCGATCCAACTCGCCGGCCAGAGTGAAGCGGTGGCAGCGGCGCTGCAGCGTGGAGATTCCTGCGCGGCCGCGAGCAAAGCCAAGGCTCTTCGCCTGCGAGTCGCGAGTGCGATTGTGTCCGGCTCGATCCCGCAGTCGCTTGCTGCGTCCGCGCGGAGCGCAGCTTCGCGGCTTGCCGACCGGATCGCCTGCATCCCTCCGCCCGCCCCGCCGCCGACGCCGGCGGCCGAGACTTGCGCCGGGATGGAACAGGACAACGACAGGCCCGCCAAACACGGGAAAGGTCCGGCCAAGCGGAAGGGTTGCGAGTGAGCGCTCCGCAGACCTCGACGAAGCGCTACCGCCGAGTGCGGCTACTCGGCCACGGGGGCATGGCGACGGTCGAGCTCGCGCACGACACCGAGCTCGACCGGCCAGTCGCGATCAAGCGGCTCGCCGAGAATCTCGCCGCAAACGAGGAGTACAAGCAGCGTTTTCTGCGGGAGGCGAGGCTCGCGGCGCGGCTCTCGCACCCCAACATCGTCGCCGTCTACGACGCAGGCGCGGAGAACGGCGTTCCGTACATCGTCATGGAGTACGTCGAAGGCGAGACCCTCAGCGACCTGGTGCGACGCCGGCGGCGACTCGAGCCGGCGGAAGCG
>MNDB01000075.1 GCA_001914705.1 Actinobacteria bacterium 13_2_20CM_68_14
ATTTTCGTCGGAACGCACATGTCTGTTCGCGACGCTCTTGACGCCCTCGACGGGGCCGAAGCTAGGGCGAGGGGTCTCGCGGAGGCTTGAACTCGTCGAGATCGGCGTCGGCGACCTCGGCCGCCTCACCGACGGCGAGACCTTCTCCGTACCCGGCCTCGGCCACGTACCTCTCCTCGGCTTCGCCGAGGTCTTCGCGGCCGAGCTCCTCTTTCAGAGCCGCTTCCTCTTCCCGATTTCCACCGACACCCCGGATCCAAGTCCATAGACTCATGCGGCTAGTCTAGTAGCCGTACGTACGCTCGGCGCGCCAGACGCGCCACATCGCGTAGCCGGCCAGGATCAGCGTGAGGATGAAAGCGAGCGCGTCGAGTCCGACCGTGTTCCGTCCGGGCCAGAAGTAGGCGGCAAAGTCGGCGATGATCAACAGGGCGCTGCCGTAGAAAACCCGGTTCGAACGGTCGGACCAAGTCGCGATCTCGTGCCTCATCCGGTCGCGCCAGAACATGTAGAGGACGACCGCGATCGCGAGGAAGAAGACGATCTGCAGGATCAGCGAGAGCGAAACCAGCGTCCCCTCGAGGTTGAGCACGAAGACGATCGCCGCGATCGCGAGGATCACGATGAAACCGCGAACAGTCCCGTTCATGTCGCTCCACCAGCGTCCCATGGCCTCCCGGTAGGATCGCTGCGATGGTCGAAGAGGGCAAGCCGGCACCGGATTTCGAGCTGGCGAGCGACAGCGGCGAGCCCGTGAGGCTCTCGTCGCTGCGCGGCAAACCGGTTGTCCTCTACTTCTATCCCAAGGACGACACACCCGGCTGCACGACCCAGGCCTGCGGGATCCGGGATGTCTACGTCGACTTTCGCGAGCGCGGTGCTGTCGTCCTGGGCGTCAGCCCCGACGACGAAGCTTCACACGTCAAGTTCAAGCAGAAGTACTCGCTCCCCTTCACGCTGCTCGCGGACCCCGGGCATGAGGTCGCCGAGGAGTACGGCGTCTGGAAAGAGCGAAACATGTATGGCAAGAAGTCGATGGGCATCGAGCGCTCGACCTTCGTGATCGACGCGGAGGGCAACGTCGTGAAGTCAATGCGGCGCGTGAAGCCGGACACGCACGCGGCCGACGTGCTGGCCGCGCTGCGTTAGTCGTTTTGCGCCCGGCTTACTGCCCCCGAATGGTCGGCTGACGCAACGCGGGGACGATCAGAGCGTCTTCCTCTTCACCAAACCAGGAGGTCTCAAGATGAGAAGGCGCTTCACCTACTTCGTCCTCGCTGCGTTGGTGGTCCTCGCCGCCGGCGCGTCGAGCACGTTCGCTGCGCGGGACGGCGAGCAAACGTACGTCTTCAACGGGCGGCTGCTTGCCGACGCCGGAAGTTCGACGTCGCTCTACGTCGACATCAATGGCGGCAACAGGCCCGCCCTCAAGAAGCTAGTGGGCCAGAGCGACAATCAGTACTTCGCGGTCGACTCGGGCACCCAGTTCCTGCGCTGGTCGCACGGGGTGCCGACCGTCGTCGCGGAGTCGAACCTCGTCGCCGCCGACATCGTCAGCGTTCAAGTTCGGGCGGCACGTGACGCGTCGCTCGCCCAAATCGAGGCAACTCCCGCTTCGCGTGTCGCGGATCGTGGTCCGACCCCGGGCCACGCGGGCAAGCCGCTGTGGCTCTTCGTCGGCAGCCTCAACGCCCCGGCCGCAAACGGCAAGGTAACGATTCACGTCCAGAGCGGTAACTGGCTCGCGCTGCGCAAGATGCTCGGCCAGCCGCAGGACCAGTCGTTCAGCTATGGGGCCCGCACGATCTTCATCCTCTGGCGCAGCGGCGTCCCGACCGTCGTCTCGCCGAGCCAACTCAGGGTCGGCGACCGGATCTCGATCCGGATCCGTGCTCCGCGGGCGGACTCGCTGCAAGAGGCCGAGCAGGTACCGGCCTCGCACATCGGCGACCACGAGCCGCGGACTCCCGCGTAGAGAACGCGCATTGATCGGTGGGGAAGCCGGCGCGATCCCGGCTTCCCCACCTACATGCGTCAGGCCGCGCGCCGCGCGAGGAACAGGGCGGATCTCTGTTAACTCTCCCGTATGGCGCTGCTCGTCGCGATCGTTCTCGCGTTGTTTTTCGCACCCTGGCCCTGGAATCTGATCGTGGTCCTCGCGGGCCTCGGGATCGAGGTAGTCGAGCTCACCTGGGGCCTCCGGCTGGCTCGACGGTGGCGACCGCAGACCGGGGCCGAAGCAATGATCGGGCAGGTCGCGCGGGTCGTGGTTCCATGTCATCCCAGCGGACAGGTTCGCGTTAGCGGTGAACTCTGGGCGGCTCGTTGCGAGGAGGGAGCAGAGACGGGAGAGAGCGTCCGCATCGAGAGGCTCGAAGGCTTGACCCTCGTTGTCGTCCCCACGCGGTGAAGCCGAAAGCGGCTACGCGGATGAGAGGACTTGAACCTCCACGGGGTTGTTAGCGCCGTGGCGGTCGGTCCGGCGAAGTGGTCGGAAGTGGCTTTGCTGCCCGGTTTCGGCCGCGCGGGACCACGCCGCGCCGCTTCGCTCCGTGCCCGCTTCCGCGAGCGTTTGGGCCCGAAACGGGCCCGAAAGTGTCGCGATCCAGGCCGCCGTCCCGTTTCACCGGCGTGCGACGTTTCGCGACCTACCCGGTTCAGGCAGCTCGCGGGGGCTCGGTCGGTTCCGGCGCTGCTGCGGCGGACCGGCGCTCAAGCTCCTCGCGCAGGATGCGCCACCGGGCAGCGTGATACGAAGCGGGACGGATCGGCCGTCACGTCGTCGATTACCTCATCGAGGGTCCGTGCGGTGGGATCATCGACCGGCGGGGGTGTCTCCTCAGGTTGCAGGTGCTTGCTCGGAGGCAGCCTCCAGACGTCGACTACCGGCTTCACCCTCGACGGCGCCGTCAGTTCTTGCCGCGGCTTCCGTCGCCACCGGCGCCAGAACGATTGGGGAGTGGAGGCGCTCGACGCGCTCGAGCGTTCGCGACTCGGCTCGCCGTGGTGTCGTTCTCGGCTTGACAGCCGGCGACTCAGCGAGGGATATTTGCCCGCGCCTAGTCGGGCGTTTCGACGGAGAGGGGACGAGCGATGCCGCGACCAGAGGTCAAGCCTCATGTCAAGAGACACCTGGAGAAGAACAATGTCAACCCTCAGGATCTTCCCGATGGTGTCATCGAGGCGCTCAATGTCTGTTCGCAGGACGAGCTTCAGGCTATGGACAAGGTCGGCGCGAGCATGGAGGACGCGAACGTGGACCTACAGGTGCGGGTCTTCGCCATCCACTGAGAGCGCCTAGCGCGACAAGCTGAAACGGCGAGTGCCCGGCCCAGCCGGAAGATTGAGTTCGTTATTCGCCAGTTCGCGAACGCGCTTTAGGTACGACGAAAGGCGAATCCCCGCATCTCGGGCGGATGACCTTGCTCAGGATCGCGAGCGCCGACACGTGGTCCTTCGGCGTGGCAAGAGCTCGGAGGCTCGAGACGAGCAGCTCGACATCTTCGAGCGTCGCCTTCTCGTGTTCCTCGAGATAGAGGCAGAGCCAGCGGGCGGCGAAGGGGCTGTAGCGTTGCGGCCGTTTGGGGGCGACCACTGCCGTGAGCTCGAGTACGCGGTCGCGATGGGCCTGCTCGAGCGGAACCCGACCGCCAGAGAAGGCGCGTGCGGCTGCGCCGGCGCGTCGTCGAGGCACTCCGAGGGCTGCCGCCGCGTCTGGATACACCGCTCCTCTTCCCTGCCGCGCGAGGCGGCCACGTCGACGGCGAGCAGTTCCGCTATCGCGAATGGACGCCCGCACTCCGGGCTGGCATCGAGCATCGCCGGGTTTACGACTGTCGCCACACCTTCGCGTCATGGGCGATCGCGGGCGGCGTGCAGCTGTTCTACCTCGCCCGGATTATGGCCACCAGCATCGCGCAGATCGACGCCACGCATGGGCACCTACTGCCCGACTCCGAGGACTACTTGCGCGGCCTTCTCGACGAATACGACGGCGTTCGTGGATTGAGCGTGGACCTCGCGGCGCGCTAACTTCGCGAAACTCCTGCACGTCTAAGGGATGCGGATGAGAGGACTTGAACCTCCACGGGGTTTCCCCCACACGGACCTGAACCGTGCGCGTCTACCAATTCCGCCACATCCGCGCGGTCGCGAATTGTAGCCGCGGCTACCCTTTCATCCTTGAAGCGGGGTCTGTTCCTTCTTGCGGCGCTCGTTGTCGGCTGCGCGCTTGCCGGCGCGGAGGCGCGCGGACGCTCGACGACGCCCGGAAAACGGGTCGAAGTGGTCGTCGAGCTGAAACGTCTTCCGCTCGCAACGGCGATGGGATTACAAGCGCGACGTAGCCCCGGATACCTGCACGAACTCGAGGCCGGGCAGGCTCAACTGGAGCGCCGAATCGCCGGCGCGATTCCGTCGGCGAAGGTCCGCTGGCACTACCGCTACGTCCTCGACGCGCTCGCGGTCGTCGTCCCCCCCGGACAGATCGACCGCCTCGCGGCTCTCCCCGGCGTCGCTCGCGTCTACGAAAGCGTCGAGTACCACTCGTTGCTCGACCAGAGCGTGCCGCTGATCAAAGCGCCCACCCTCTGGGGCCCCACGCTGGCGACTGCGGGTCAGGGGATCAAGGTCGGGATCGTCGACGACGGCGTCGACCAGGCCCACCCGTTCTTCAGCCCCGCCGGTTTCGGGATGCCCAGCGGCTTTCCCAAGGGAAACACCGCCTACACGACGGCAAAGGTGATCGTCGCGCGCGCCTTCCCGCCGCCGGGCGCGACGTGGAAATACGCCTCACGCCCGTTCGACCCGGTCAACTCCGAGCATGCGACGCACGTCGCCGGCATCGCAGCAGGTGACTACACGACGCAGCGCAACGGCCGACCGGTCTCCGGCGTCGCGCCGCGCGCCTTCATCGGGAACTACAAGGTCCTGACCGTGCCGACGCCCGGGGTCGGACTGAACGGCAACTCGCCCGAGATCGTCAAGGGGATCGACGCCGCCGTCGGCGACGGGATGAACGTGATCAACCTTTCGCTCGGCGAGCCGGAGGTCGACCCCAACCGCGACATCGTGGTGAAGGCGATCAATGCCGCGGCCCAGGCCGGCGTCGTGCCCGCGATCGCGGCCGGCAACGACTTCGACGCCTTCGGCAACGGCTCGATCTCGTCGCCGGGAGACGCGTCGAATGCGATCACGGCCGCGGCCGTGACCAAGGATTCCGTGATCGCCGACTTCTCGTCCGCCGGCCCCAGCGGAATCGACCTCGGCCTGAAGCCGGACGTCAGCGCGCCGGGCGTCAACATTTACTCGTCGGTGCCGAGCGGCTGGGACACCTTCAGCGGGACGAGCATGGCCTCACCGCATGTCGCCGGCGGCGCTGCGCTGCTGCTACAGCGGCACCCGACCTGGACGCCGGCCCAGATCAAATCGGCGCTCGTGCTGACGGGCCACCCGGTCTGGACCGACGGCACGCACAGGCACGAGGTCGCGCCGACCCGCGAAGGCGGCGGTCTGATCGACCTGGCGGCTGCAAACGATCCCCTGCTCTTCGCCTCCCCGAGCTCGGTCTCGTTCCGCTTCCTCCACCGCGGGCAGAGCGAAACGCTGCCGGTCACGCTGACCGACGCGGGCGGAGGCACCGGCGCCTGGACGGTCACGGTCCAGACGCAGGCCGCGGCCGGCGGGACGACGGTCACCGCGCCGGCCACGACCTCGGTTCCGGGTCCGCTCTCACTCCAAGTTGGCGTGTCGAGCAGCGCCCGGCAGGGCGACACGACCGGCTTCATCGTCCTCTCGCGCGGAGCCGTGAGACGGAGAATCCCGTTCTGGCTGCGCGTGACGGTGCCGGTCCTCGCAAGGGACCGTCATGGGACACTCGTCCGCCCGGGTCTCTACGGCGGCAACACCGCGGGGCGAGCGTCTCGTGTCAGCTGCTACCGGTATCCGAGCGACCCTTCGCCGCTGGGCATTCCTCCCTGCCTGCGCGGGCCCGAGCAGGTCTTTCGCTTCCGCCTCACCCGATTGGTGGCGAACTTCGGTGTCGTGGTGGTCTCCCAGGCCCGAGGCGTCCACGTCCAGGCGCGCGTCGTCCGGGCGGGTGACGAGAACCGCCTGACGGGCTACGCGGGGCTTCCGCTCAACCTCAACCCGTACCTGCCGACGTACGATCACCTCTCCCCCGCCGCCGGCGCGGTTCGGCCCGACGCCGCGTCCTACGACATCGTCTTCGACACACCCAGCCGCCGGGTAGCCGGAAAGTTCAACTTTCGCTTCTGGGTCAACGACACGAGCCCGCCGCGGCTGCGTCTGCTGACGCGCAGCGTCCGGGCGGGCGCCTCGCTGCGGGTCGGCGTCACCGACGCAGGCTCCGGGGTCGATCCAGGGTCGCTCCACGCCACGCTCGGCGGCCGCGCCGTAGCTGTCCGATTCCGCAGCGGGCGCGCGAGCGTCTCGACCCGCGGGCTCGGCGACGGCCGCCACCGACTCGTCTTCCGCGCCTCGGACTACCAGGAGGCGAAGAACATGGAGAACTCGGGGCCGATCCTCCCGAACACGCGTCGACTGAGCACGACCTTCGTCGTACGCTAGCGGCGGTCGCGCTCGTCGATCGTCGGCAGCTGCGAGAGGTCGCGCTGCACGCTCGCCGCGAACTCGTCGCTCTCGTCGAGGTCCTCTTCGTCGGTCCGCAAAAGCTTCAGCTGGGCCTTGCGCCGGTCGCGCTCACGGCGTCGCCGTGCTTCGAAACCGAAGTTCCGTGCGAGACGCGGCCACTCGGCGCCGATGACGGCGAGGACCGCGCACGCGAGGAGCGCGATCGACAGCCAGCTCACGGGATAGACAGTCTACCGACGCCTTTCGCATCTAAAGAAGGTCTGCCGACGACCCGATATGTGGACTCATGAAGGATCCCGCGCTCGCGATCCCCTACCTCGTCCTCTGGGTGGCGATGATGCGCGCGCTCCTCGTCCGCGCGCAGATCCTGCCGGCGACCTGCAGCCGCTGCGGTCAGCTCTACGAGCGCCGCGAGCTCGGCGAGACCGTCTGCTCCTGCTCGACCCGATAGCCCGCACTGCAAACGGGCGGGCCGCGACAGGGAGGTCGGGCGGCTCGGGCCCGCGCGCGACCAACCCACGCGGGCCCCTCCTTAGCGGCTTAGGAACGTGCGCGGCCGATCGCGCGCTCGAGCTGCGCCTTCGTCATGGTCGATCGGCCCTCGATGCCCAGGCGCTTTGCCTGGTTGTAGAGCTGTTCCTTCGTTCGGTTGCTTCCCCGGCTCGACGACCTTGCCGATTGACTGCCGCTGCTCGATGATCTGGACTTCGATCGTGCGGTGCTAGACCGGCGACGAGACGAGCTACGGGTTGTGGCGCCGCTCCCGCGCTTTGCGGTCGACGAAGCTCGGACGTTTTCGCCGGGGTCCTCACGCTTCTCGTCGCCCTCGCCAATGAGTTTCTTCGCCACGCCCACAGCGGCCGGCACTGCGACGCCGATCGCCGCACCTGCAACGAGCTTCTTGCCGGTCGAGAAACCTTCATTCTCGTTCTCGTCCATCTGAACCTCCCTTTCCTCGTTACGCGGTCAACTGCCGCGCGCTTCGTTGAACGAGTCGATGAATTTCGGGATGATCCGGTCGCGGACGAAGTCCGGCCCGTTCTTCGCCAGGTAATCGCCCGCGGCGCCCGCCGCGTCTTCTGCGGCCGGAACCAGCGCGTCACGTGCGGCATCCCACCCGCTCGAGAGCACGGAGCTCAGCACGGAGCCCGCGTCGCCGAGACCGGACTTGGAGCCGCCGTTCCGGGACTGCCCGTTGGAGCCGCCACGGTGCGACAGAGCCTTCTTCGCCGCCACTGCAGCGACGCTCGTCACCGCAGCGGCTGCCGCGGCTTTGACGGCGGTCCCTGTCCCTACGCCCCCGCCCTGCTCGTCCTGCTGCGACTCCTGCTCTCGCTGTTGTTCGTCTGCCATCGTCCCTCCTTGATCCGCTAGGTGCGTGCCTTCGCCCGTGACGAGCCGGAGCTGGTGCGGGTGTTGCCGCTGCCGCTTCCGCCGCCCTTGATCTCGTTAAGGCGATTCATGAGCGCGTCATTGACCGTGCTGAAGGTTCCGGCCGCCTCGTCTGCGTGCTCGCTGATCTCGTCGGCCAGCTGCACGAGCCGGTCGAAGCTGGCGTTGTTCCGAATCTCCCGGCGAAGCTGCTCGACGAGGTTTGAGAGATCGTCGGCAACGCGCTCGACGTCTTTCAATGAAGCCATTCGGGTTCTCCTTTCAATCGAGGACTTGTGAGCCTTTTCCCTGCATCGCAGGCGTTATGCGCGGTCACAGAAGATTTCCCAACGGGCCCAGGTTGAGGTTGAGGTCGCGGTCTTCGAAGTCGAAGTGCTCCTTCAGCTCCTGCATTCGCTGCTCGAGCTTCATGAACGTCTCCCCCATTTGCTCGATCTCGTCGTCCCTCAGCGTGTTCAGCTCCATCCGCCTGAGCGCCTGACGCTCCATCAGCTGGCGGAGGAGCTCGACCAACGTCAGCACGAGCTGGGCGAGCCCGCGTTCGACCTGCTCCGGATCGGCGTTGACCCGGCGCGGGAACGCTTGCGGCACGTGCTCGAGCTCGCTCGCGATTCGCCCGAGGTCGCCCCCGCTCGCGAGGATCTTGTCCACCGGCTCATGCCGAGCGCTCATGCGACTCCTCTCGGTCGTCCGCAAAGGTGTAGGGCGGCCAGGGCCCCGTACAGACCATCGTGAGCTCTGGATGAGCGCCCTCGATTCTGTTCATGTGCTCGCGGAACGCTTCGATTTGTTCTTCCGGCACGAGGTACACGGCTTGGAGCAGGTCGCCGGAGGCGCCGCCGAAGCGAGTACTCGTGCGCGACAATGCGGCAAGCGGCCCGTGAAGCTCCTGCGAAAACCGGTCGCGCTCGGTGGCTTCGGCCAGTCGCGTGCGCATGTAGTCGCTTCCGGATAGCCCGGTCGATTCGTCGGTTCGGGAGCCACGCTCGAGCACCCGGAGTCCGAGCTCGACGCAGCCGCGGACGCGGGTCAGTCCGCGCTCGAGTGCCGTGGCCTTCGTCTGAACGGCTTCCGTAAGCTGCTCCTCGCTCGTGAACGCGCGGCCGAACTGAGCCGGGAGAACAGCGCGGCTACGAGACATCAGCTCTTCGACCACGTTGGCATGAACAAGGATCGCGTCATGCGTGACCTCGCCCAGCTCGCGCGTGCTTCGGCTGACGACGACGTCGAGGCCGGCGATACGCCGGCGCTCGAGCGCCGCTCCGTCGACTCCCCGAAGATCGGGAAGATCGTCGAGTCCCTGGACAAGTCCATAGAGATGAATCACGGCTGCGCTCCA
This sequence comes from Actinobacteria bacterium 13_2_20CM_68_14, assembly GCA_001914705.1. GTDB lineage: Bacteria > Actinomycetota > Thermoleophilia > Gaiellales > Gaiellaceae > 13-2-20CM-68-14. Next base: position 9,344 of record MNDB01000075.1, read on the forward strand.
ACGGGGTGGAGCTCGCGGTCTCGCTGCTCTTCCAGCGTCGCGACGGACGAGAGCAGGAGGCGGAGCCCGACATAGACCAGGTCCACATTCGCCACCGAGAGCGTGATGTCGCCCGTTAGCACGACGCCCTTGTTCAGCACCCGGTCGACGAGCTCGACCAAGGTCACCTGGTACTTGAGCTCATGTTCGTCTCTCGGGCTCACGACGCTCGCAGCTCCGTCGGGACGAAGTTGTACGGCGGCCAGGGGCCGGTGAGCTCGAGCTCGACGCCTAGGTCGCGGTACTCCACGGCCAGGCTTCCAAGCGTCGCTTTGAATTCGGCCTCACTCACGTCGACGAGGTAGGCGCCGTGGAAGATCATCTGATTGTCGCGGCCGGAAACCTCGGGCGCCTGCAGGGCAAGCGTCAGCCCGTCATCCGCTCGGGCGAGCAGCCGGGAATGGATATCGCGGCTGGCCGTGCTGCGAAGGCGCTCGACCTCTGACGAGACGAGCTGCTCGAGACGGCGGCGCTCGAGATACGCCGTCCCGCCTTCCGCCGACCCTGCTCGCTCCTGGAGATCCCGGATCTTCTCGTTGCGCGATGCCTCACCGGCGGCGAACCGTTTGCGATCGACGAATGCCTTAACGCCGAGTTCGACCTGGCCGTGGACGCGGTCGAGCGCCGCCTGGAGCGCGTCTTTGCGCTCGGCGAGAAACCGGCGCAATTCGCGCTCGCTGCGATAGACGGTGCAGAAGCGACAGGGCACAATCGAAAGCTCATGGAGCACGCGCTCGAGCACCCGCTCGTGCGCGCTGATCTTCTCTTCGAGCCAGGCGGCGTCGCCAAGGCGGTCCGGAAGCATCTCCTCGCCGAACTCCTCCAGCGACACCCGGCTCGTGACCCCTGCGAGCGGCCCTTCGACCACGAGCTCGACGTCGTGTCCGGGGTCGACGGCGAGGCCCTCCGCGTCCAGCCTTGGGCTCTTGTCACCGGCCCCGACGACGCCGTACAAGTACCAGCCGAGACCGTTGGTGCAGATCGCAGCGCCGTCGGCAGAGCTCATGTGTCCGACCGTCCTCGTTCCGGCGACGTTGGTAAGCCGGCCTTCTCCTCGAGCTTGCGCAGACGCTCCTCCAACTCGCTGTGGCCGTTGCCGCGCGAGAGGAAAGCATCGCCCTCCCACCAGTCGATTCCCAGCTCGCGCGCCTTGTCGGCGGAGGCGATCAGCAACCTGATCTTCACCGTCAAGAGCTCGATGTCGAGCAAGTTGATCTGGATGTCGCCTGCGATGACGATTCCCTTGTCGAGGACGCGCTCGAGCACGTCGGCCAGTTGCGCCGGCTGGCCGGAGCGATAACTCTCGAGGTCGCGGCTACTCACGCCTGCTCCCCTCTGTCGGCCTGCGAGCGGTGGTACCGCCGTACCTGGGCATAGCGGCGTAGGTTTCGGTCGTCGTCAAGCTCCATCTCGTACGAAGCGAGGACGTCGGTTGACTCGGGGATCCGCGAAACCTCGACGACTTCGAGCGTCACGATCCAACCGTCGCGCGTGCGCTCGAACGAGGACACCGACTCGACCGTTCGGTCGAGCAAAGCCTCGAGATAGTCGCGAGCGTGCCGAACCGTGGCCTTGGCGTCATCCGGCGCCGCGCCTCGAGGCTCCTCTCGGCGTCGCTGGTCTCCGTCGGACGCCGGCCCGTCGTCTTCGTGGTCTCTGTGGCCCCTGCCACGCTTCTGCGCTTCGGGTCGCTGCGCTTCGTCCCCGGGCTCCAGGGCGGTCTCGACCCCAGTCTTCGTCTCGGTGTCGACCTTGCTCTCGTTTTCAGGCTCGGTCTGGGGTTTCGTCTCCGTATCGTTCGGGGGTTGGGCTTGGTCTTCGTCGTGGGAGGTGAGAGCGCGCGCCGCCGCGGCCGCTGCGCCTACCGCCGCCCCTGCGACCGCGACCTTTGCGGCGTGCTTCACAGCCTCGAGGGGCTGCTCCTCGTCGCGCTCGGCGCCGCCGTCTTTCCGTTCCTCCGGCGCCCGGTTTGCCGACTGGCCCCGCCGGCGTTGGCGGGCATCGGCGCGCTTTAGCTGAGCTTTCGTGGGCTCGGCCATCAAGCCTCCTCCTCGAGTTGTTCGAGCAACTCGTCCTCGATCGCCTCGTACTCCTCAACGGTGAGCGCTCCCAAGTCGAACTGCCGCTCGGCCTCGGCGAGCCGTCGGCGGACCGAGGTTTCCTCGCGCAACTCACGCTCTGCCTCGGCGGCAAGCTGCTCGGCAACCCAGATCGTCCCGCGCACGGGAGCGAGCGGAAGCGTCAGCAGTCCTGTGATCAGCCCCATTACCTCGACTCCAGTGGTGTAACGCTGACGAAGCTGTGAGGAGCGAGCGGACCGACGTACTTGAAGCGGATGCGACCCGCGTGTGTCCCGGCGAGCTCGTCCATGACGTCGTCGAAGGCCGTCACGTCTCGGCGCTTGACGAGGAACGACGCTCGCAGCGCCTGATGCTCGATCCGCTCCCGATCGACTTCCGTGTCGACGGCGAGCGGGGATAGGCGGTCGAGTAGGGCCTTTCTATCACGCTCCGTCCGTCGTTGAAGCTCGTCCGCGACTCGCTCACCGAGCTCGGCTCGGAGCGGATACGTCGCGGCGTCCTGGCCGCCACGCGTCTGCTCCCGCAGCTGCGCGATCCGCGGGTTCGCCTGGACGATCTCGGCGAGGATGGCGTTCTCCTCGTATTGCGCTCTCACGGTCAGCTCCACCTTCCCCTCGAACTTCCGGAGGAGCGCTGCGAGCTCTTCCTGCCGGGATCGCAGGAAGCCTTCGACAAGGGCTGCTTCGTTTTCGAAGACGACCCCGAATCGGAGCGGCAGCACCGTTCCGCGTTCGAGCGCCGCGGCGAGGACTTCGGAGTGGTTGAGTAGGTCGCGCCGCTTTGCCCGTACCTTCGTCGACTCGACCGGACTCGTAAGAGCCGCGAGCTCGCCGTCGCGAACGGCCGCCACCACCTTGCCGCCGACTCCCTCGCCTCGAGGCGGGGCCGCCGTGGCCCAGGTAATGCCGTAGCAGTAGACCCCGTTGGCGGATGCCTGGTCCGCGCCTGGGCTGCGGGAAATTTGCACGGTCATCGCTCAGCCTCGCCCAGCGTCTTCCTTTTTCCGATCGTCGCTTGAAAACGCTTCCTTCGCGCCCTCGACCATCCCTTTCGACTTGCCGTCGCCGCCGTTGCCGTCGCTCCCGTCGCGGAGCTCTTTCAGTCCGGCGGCCTCGGTCTGCGTCAGGTCGAGCCGGTTGACCGCCTCGGCGAAGCGGAGGTAGGTGTCGACGCTCGCGATCACGATCCGGGCGTCGATCGTGATCAACTCGATCCCGATCACGGCGATCCGCACGTAGGCGTCGATCACCAGGCCCTTGTCGAGGATCAGGTCGACGACGTCGGCTAGACCGCTCGGGCTGGGCGCTCTCTGCAGGTAGTTGCTGGCCGTGCCGTGGGTTGCGATAGCCATGACCCTCCTTATGTCGAACCTGATTGCTCGAGTGCCCGCTGACGCTGTTGACGCCGTCGTCGCCGCTCCTCGCGTTCCTTTTCGCGCTGCATATCCGGCCTTTGCGCCTCAGCGGACTTCCCGCTGGGTTGCTCTGTCTCCCGCGAGCCGGCGTTGGCTCCCGGCTGCTCATCCCCCAAACGTTCCGCGGGTCCACGAAGCACGACGGAGCCTCGGCCTCCAGGAACCTGGCTTGTGGCCTGCTCGAGCGCGTCCTTGGCGAACGCCTTCAGGCCGCCTTTTTCCCGAATCTTCGGGAGCACGTTCTCCTGCCAAATCTGAGTCGTCTTTCGCGTGAGGTAAGTCGTGCCTGCGGTCGCGGCCGTCGCCACGAGAGGGGCAAGTGTCTTCTTGAGCGCTGAGCGCGATAGCTCACTGAAGAACCCCTCCCGGGCCTTTCCGTCAGCAGCGGTCTGCGGTTCGTCAGCCATCGATCACTCCTCGTCCCCGGTGTCGCCGTCTCCGCCCAAGCGAGAAGCCACCTCGCGGGCCGCCATCGCCGCAGCTCCGACGGCCGCGGCGGCGGCCGCGCCCTTGGCCGCGGTTCGCAGGCCGGAACTGTCCGGCGTGACTTCGTCCTCCACGCCCTCGATCGCGCCCTCGGTCTCCTTCTTCGCGCCTTCTTCCTGGAGCTCCGGTAGACCCGCTAGCTCGGTCTGCGTCAGGTCGAGCCGGTTGACCGCCTCGGCGAAGCGAAGGTAGGTGTCGACGCTCGCGATCACGATCCGGGCGTCGATCGTGATCAACTCGATCCCGATCACGGCGATCCGCACGTAGGCGTCGATCACCAGGCCCGGCTGGGCGCTCTCTGCAGGTAGTTGCTGGCCGTGCCTTGAGTTGCGATTGCCATAACGCAGGCTCAGCTCGCCTTGAGCGCCTCCTTACGCTCCTGACGGCGGCTTTCGCGCTCGCGCCGCTCGGATTCACGGTTCTCGTCGTCTGCAGGCGAGTTGCGTTCTTCGCCGCTCGGCTCGTCACGGCTCGGGGCTTCCTCGGCGTTGCCCTCGTCGCCCTCCCGGTGCTGTTCCATCTCCTCGGGTTGGGCGCGATACTCGAGGCCCTTCGCGTCGCCGAACTCGACGTACGCCTTGAAGCGGGCGAGATCGGCCTCCACGGCGCGTTTTGCAAAGCGCATGCCTGACGCCAGCTTCTCGATCATCCCCGAGGGGACGAAATCCACCGTCACCAGGACTCGGGTCAGGTTCTTGTCCAGCCTGTGGAAGCTGATGACGCCCGAATGGTGGGTGCCGCTAACGGACCTCCACACGATGCGGTCGTTCTGCCGCTTGTCGGTGATCTCCGCGTCCCACTCGCGAGTGCTAAACCAGATCTTTTCGCGCCAGTGGATCTTGTTCTTGTCGTCGTCCTCCGGCTTGACCTCCAGGACGCGGTGCATGAACTTCGGAAACTCTTCGAACTTCGTCCAGGCCCTGTACGCCTTCTCGAGCGGGACGGCGACGTCGGTCCAGCGCTGGATCGGCAGGCGCCGCGTCTTGTCGCCGCCGCTGCCGCCGCCGCTGCCGCCGCCGAGCAGCTTCGAGGCAGCCTTGCCGGCAAGTCCTCCGCGCGCGCCCATCTGCTCTTTTGCGCCTTCCGCGCCTTTGCGGCCGAGCTCTTCAGCCTCTTCGCCTGCTTCCGAGCCGAGCATTTTCATGAGATCCGGCCCCTTCTTGGCGGCGACTGCGGCGGCCGTCGCGGCCGCCGCAGTCGCAGCAGCCGGGAGCAGGATGTCCTTGCTTTTCAATGCGGAAAGACGTGATCGACCGTTTTCGCTACCGGTCTCGGATTCGGCCTGATCGACGAGCCCGCCTTCGTTTTCCTCGGCCATGGTTGGGAGGCCCCCTTTTGGTTGTTCGCAGCCCGTGGGGTTACCTTCGCCGAAGCCCTTAAACGCCCGAGCTCATCGGAGACCGTCGGCCTGGATCCACTAGACGACGCCTCTCCCCCAATCTGCCACCAAGAGACCGCCCGTCGGTCGACGAGCAGCGCCAGCGGGTGCGCGAAGCCGGAAGCGAAGGAGACGACTCGGCGCGCACGACCATCCGGTCCGAGCTCGACGCGGACGACGCGTCTGCCGAATCGGCGGCTGTAGTACTGCCCCCACTCGGCGACGAACAGGCTTCCGCGGTAGTCCCGAGGAAACGTCTTGCCCGTGTAGAAGGCGAGCCCGTCGGCCGAGGAGTGCGGCTCGCAGTAGGCCGCCGGTGGCGGGACGCCGGTGCAGCGGCCGACGAGACGAAGGGTGCGCGCATCCGCCCAACAGCGCGGCCAGCCATAGCGGGCGCCCCGCTTGACCGGAACGAGCGTGTCCGCTACTGGGTCGCGTATGCGGCGGCCTCGCCGCGCGGCTGCAGCCTGCGTAGAAAGAGCAGCGACGCGAGTACGGGGATTCCGATCACGGGCCACATGACTGCGTAACCGTTCGTCGAGCTGAACTCGCTGTGGAAGGCGCTGACCGCGACGCCGACGGCGATCGGTCCGAGCACGACGCCGATACCGCGCGAGAAATCCTGCAGACCGGCGGCCGCGCCCTCGCTGCCGCGGGGGGCCAGCGAGAAGGCCAGCGCTTGCGGCAGCGTCAACATGATTGCGCCGGCCAGAGCCACGAACGGAAGCCCGATCAACAGCGGCGTGAGCGTGTCCGGGAACACGCCGAAGACGAGGCCCGTACCGTAGATGAGGGCGGAGACGCGAAGCACCGGAACGATCCCGTACCGATCGGCGAGCCGGCCGGCGAGCGGCGCGCCAGCGATGTAGGCGACGGCGACGACGGCGATCACCGCCGAGGCGAGCGAGGCCGAGCGGCCGAGGCCACTCACGACGTAGAGGACGATGAAGCTCTTCAGGCCGCTGAAGCTGAACTCCCAGAGCGCGTTCGCGCCCGCGAACGCGCGCAGCTCGGCGTCGTGGAACAACATCTGGCGGAGCGAGATTGTCTCGTAGGGCAGCAGCGGGTTTGGGCACCGGTTCTCGACCCGCAGCAGCGGCACGAGCGCGAACGTGGTGGCGACGACCGCGAGGGCCGCAATCGCAAACGGGAGCGGCTGCCAGACCGAGAGCAACAGCCCGCCGGCGAGCAGGGCCATACCGAGCCCGGCACCGCGCAGGATCGCCTGGCTCGACTGGGCGCGAGCGTAGAAGCTGCGAGGCAGCAGGTCGGCATACAGCGCCCTGTAAGGCGGGTAGTAGAGGTAGTAGCCGACGAAGAAGACGAACACGGCGACGGCCGCGAGCACAAAGGAGCCACCGAAGGAGCCACTGAACCCCAGTAGGACCAGCCCGGTGACAATCAGTGGCGCGCCGGCGAGCACGAACGGGAAGCGGCGCGCAGCCGGCGACCCCGGCAGACGATCCGACAGCGTCCCCGAGATGAGCGGGATGACAAGAGCAAAGGCACCTTCGCCGCCGATCAGGGCGCCGACCACTGCGGTCGAATCGGTCAGGCGGAGCAGCACCACCGGGCCATAGGTCGTGAGCACACTGATCGCGAACGCCAGCCCGAAGGTGGGCAGACCGAGCAGGTGCAGCAGCGGCCTCGCCACCGTGAACGGCTCGCCCTCACAGGGCACCTGCAGCTGCCAGCGCTGACCGTGCCGGTCCTGACCTTGCGTCAGCCGGTCGACGACGCGAGCGAGCGCCGGCCGATTCCGCAAGACCGTCATGGCACGCGGCTTAAAAGACAGGTCACTGACAAGCTCAACGACGCGCTGCCAGGCCGGATTTCCTGGAGCTGGTGAAGCGAGGAAGCCCGTTACGCGGGCTTTCGGTGACTCCCCGGGTTGGACTCGAACCAACAACCCTCCGGTTAACAGCCGGATGCTCTGCCAATTGAGCTACCGGGGATCGGCGCTCGGCCGGGACGGATTGTAGCCGCGGTCTAGACGAGATTCGTGGTAGCGCTCCGGAGCCGTTCAAGCTCTTCCTGCAGCTCCTTCGTCCGTTCGAAATCGGCGTTCTGGAGCTCTCGCCGCAGCTTCCGCTCGTGCAGGTTGAGCAGCAGCTCCTTCGTCGTCGCCTCGTCGATGCCCTCGGCGTCGGCGCGCGCGTCGAGCTCGGCCAGCAGCTGGATCAGATCACGGTCGGCCTCGCCTGGTTCGAGCAGATGCTCGCGCGCGCGGCGGTGAAGGTCGGAATCAAAGTGGTCGGGCGAGAGCTCGGCGAGCAGGTCGCGCAGCTCTGGATGCGCGGAGGCGCCCGCGAGCGCATCGCGCTCCAGCCGGTCGCCCGCCTCGAGGAGTTTTGGCGAGAGAGTCGGCTCGACCCCGCGCCCGCCCCTCCGCGGGACGAGGCCGGCCTGCGTCTCCCGCGGCAGGTCGAGCCTGTCTGCGACGAGACGCAGCGCCTGCTGCCGCTCGGGCGAATCCTCGAATCGGCTCAGGACCTCGCGCGCGCGAACAAACGCCTCCTGGCGATCGGGCGCCCGGTCGAGCTCGAGCCGCACGCGGTAGAGGACGTAGCTCTCCGACTTCGCGAGCCGCTGTTCGAAGCCCTCGGCGGCGTCGGCTGGATCGGTCCCCGCCGGCAGGGCGACGATGCGAACGTCGAACCCCTGCCCGGCGGCGAGGTCCATCCCCCGCAACGTCGCCGCTTCGCCCGCGGCGTCGGCGTCGAAGCAGAGGTAGAGCTTGCGAGTGAGCCGGCTGAGCTCCTTCAGTTGCCGCTCGGTGAGCGCGGTTCCCATCGAAGCGACCACCGGCCCGAGGCCGGTCTGTCGCAGGGCGAGCACGTCCGTGTTGCCCTCGACGATCAGCGCCCTTTCCTCCCGCGCGATCGCGGTGCGCGCACGGTCGAGTCCGTAGAGCAGGTCGCCCTTCCGGAACAGCTCTCCCTCCGGCGAGTTGACGTATTTCGCCTGGAGCGGATCGTCCTCGCGCAGGCGGCGTGCCTGGAAGCCGACGACGCGGGCGCGCGCGTCGGCGATCGGGAACAGCAGTCGGCCCTGGAAGTAGTCGTTGCCGCGTCGGTTGAGGAGCCCGGCCCCTGTCAGCTCTGGTCGGGCGAAGCCGCGCTCGCCGGCCTTGCGCGCGAGCGTGGCGCCACCGGCGGCGAGGCCGAGCCGGTACTCGCGGCAGACCTCCTCGGCGAGTCCCCGGCTCTCGAGGTACGCACGCGCTTCCGCTCCTGCCTGCGACTCCCAGAGGTAGCGCTCGTAGAAGGCAGCCGCCGCGTCGAGCACGGCGTAGAGGCGCTCCCGGTGCCGGCGCTTCGCGTCCTGCTCGGGCGAAGCCTCCTCGTACTCGAGCGGAACGTTGAACCGCTGCGCGAGCCACTCAATCGCTCCGACGAAGTCGACGCCCTCGGTCTCCTCGACGAACGAGATCGTGTCGCCGCCGCGCTGGCAGCCGAAGCAGTAGTAGGTGCCTTTCTCGGGACTGACGGAGAACGACGGCGTCCGCTCGTCGTGGAACGGGCAGAGCCCGGTGAAGCGCGCGCCCGATCGCTTCAGCTGCGTCCGGCCGGAAATGACCTCGACAACATCGGCGGCGGCCTTGACGGCTTCGACCGAGGTATCGGCGATCCGCGCCACTCAGCCCTCGAGCCTGGCCGCGTAGGCGAGCGCGAAGCGATCGGTCATGCCGGCGACGTAGTCGGTCGCGTCCTGCGCTGAGCGTCCCTCGTCGACGAGGTGGGCGAAGATCCGACGGACGATCTCATGGGCGCGCTCCTGGTTCGGCTTCGCGTCCGCCGCGAGGTAGACGCGTTCGAACATGAAGGAGCGAAGCGAGAGCATCGCCTCGCCGATCTCGTCGCTCTGGCGGATCTCGCCGGCGCGCTCGGAGGTCTCGACGAGATCGTGGACGATCGTGTCGATCCGGCGGGGGCCCGTCGGGCCGAGCAGCTCGATCTCCACTGCGGGAAGCGCGGTAGGCTCGAGCACGCCCGCCCGCACCGCGTCGTCGATGTCGTGGTTGATGTAGGCGACGCGGTCGACGAGCCGGACGATCCTGCCTTCGAGCGTCTCGGGCTCGTTCTCGCCGGTGTGGTTGAGGATTCCGTCGCGGACCTCTGCCGTGAGGTTGAGACCGCGGCCGTCTCGCTCGAGCTGGTCGACGACGCGTAGCGAGTGCTCGTTGTGCCGAAAGCCGAGGCCGAACCGCTCGCGGAGGGCGGCGTCGAGCGCCTCCTCGCCCGCGTGGCCGAACGCAGGATGCCCGAGGTCGTGGCCGAGACCGATCGCCTCCGTCAGATCCTCATTCAGGCGCAGCGCCCGGGCGACGCCGCGTGAGATCCCGGTCGTCTCGAGTGTGTGCGTAAGCCGCGTGCGGTAGTGGTCGCCG
>MNDB01000101.1 GCA_001914705.1 Actinobacteria bacterium 13_2_20CM_68_14
GCCGAAGCCGGCAAGGTCAAGTTCTGGACGACCTCCGCCTCTGCCGGCTGCATGCTCTACCTCTACGGCGCAAGCGGGACGACCTACTACTACATCCATCTGAACAACGACCTCACGCGCGGCAACGACGACCGCGGCAAGTGCGTCGCCGGCACCGCGTACGCGACGGGGCTCAAGGACGGCGCGAAGGTCGCGGCCGGCCAGCCCGTCGGCTTCGTCGGCGACTCCGGGGACGCTGAGGGCAGCCACGCCCACCTTCACTTCGAGGTGCACCCCGAAGGCGGAAAGGCGGTCGACAGCTACCCGTATCTGCAGACCGCGCAACACCTGCTCTTCGCGTCGCCGAAGGGCAGGCCGTTCACGCTCGAGCTCGACGGCACCGTCATGAAGCCCGGCTCGCTGACGTTGCAGGTGAAGGTGAGCGCTGTCCACGCGTGGCCGATGGGACAACGCCAGACCAAGCTGCGCCGGCCGCTGCTGCTGAACGTCCCGGACACCGCGGTCGTCCAGTCGACGAACGGCTCCTCGACCCGCAAGACCACCATCCTCAGCGCCCGGATCGGCCAGACGGTCAAGGTCTGGACGATGCCGGCGACCGCGAGCCTGAAGACCGAGCGCGGCGACGACCTCTCCCTCGACGCCGCGCTCGTGTTACTGAGAACCAGCTAGCGGCCGACGAAGTTCGGCTCGCGTTTCTCGACGAAGGCCGTCATGCCTTCTTTCGCATCCTCCGTGGCGAAGAGCTTGCCGAAGCTCGCCACCTCGGCTTCGAGATTCTCGGCGTGGCCGCCCTGGAGAGCCCTGTTGCACGCGGCCTTCGCGGCGGCGAGCGCAACGAGGCTTTTGGAGGCGAGGAGCGTCGCCACTTCCATCGTCTTCGCCAAGAGGTCGGCCGGCTCGAAGACCGCGTTCACGAGCCCGCGGCGCTCGGCTTCGTCGGCATCGACCACGCGACCGGTGAAGATCAGCTCCTTCGCGTAGCCCAGTGTCGTCGCGCGCGCGAGGCGCTGCGTCCCGCCCCAGCCGGGGATGATGCCGAGGTTGATCTCGGGCTGGCCGAGCTTGGCGGTCCTGGCCGCGTAGCGCAGGTCGCAGGCGAGGGCGAGCTCGCAGCCACCGCCGAGCGCGAAGCCGTTGACGGCCGCGATCGTCGGCTTCGGCATCGTCTCGAGCAGCCGGCCGGCCTCGTGGCCGAGGGCTCCCCACTCCTTCGCCTCGCCGACGTCCAGGCCGCTCATGTACTTGATGTCCGCTCCGGCGGCGAAGGCCTTCTCGCCCGCGCCGGTCAGGACGACCACCCGCGCACCGGCGTCGTCGGCGAGTTCCCGCAGCCGGTCGCGCAGCTCGGTCAGCGTCGGGAGATCGAGGGCGTTCAGCGCGTCCTGACGGTCGATCGTGACGACGGCGACGCCGGCGTCGAACGCTACCGAGACGCTCAGGCGGCCACCTTCCTCGGCTTCGCCTCGGTCGCGTGGGGGAAACCATGTTTCCCCCACGAGCCCCCTTCTTCTCCTATGTTCGCCTCGGCGCCCGCGTCGCTGAGATCGCCGCGTGCGACGAGGATTTCTGAAGGGGGAACCTCCCGGTTCCCCCTAACCCCCTCCACGTCGCCGCTCACGCGGCGACCCTGTCGCGCAGGAAGTCGACGATCTCACTCGTCGGCGCCCCCGGCGTGAAGACTGCAGCCACACCTTGCCCCTTGAGCTCGTCGGCGTCCGCCGTCGGGATCGTTCCGCCGAGTACGACGAGCACGTCCTCGGCTCCGTTCTCCTTCAAGCCGTCGAGGATCCGCGGGACGAGCGTCATGTGGGCACCCGAGAGGATCGAGATCCCGACCGCATCCGCGTCCTCCTGAATCGCGGTCTCGACGATCTGTTCGGGCGTCTGGTGCAGGCCGGTGTAGATCACCTCCATCCCCGCATCCCGGAGCGCGCGTGCGATGATCTTCGCCCCGCGATCGTGTCCGTCAAGACCGGGTTTTGCGATCACGACTCGGATCTTGCGGGCCACGGGCGGCAAAGTATATGGCGATGATGCTGGCATGAAACTCGTCGTAGCTGGGTGTTCCCCGGCCTGGCCGAACCCGGGCGGAGCCCAGTCCGGGTACCTCCTGGAGAGCGGCGGCCGGCGCATCTTGCTGGACTGCGGACCGGGCGTGCTCGCTCGTCTGCGCGAGCGCGAGCCCTGGCCCGAGCTCGACGCGATCGCGATCACGCACTGGCACCTCGACCACTGGGGCGACCTCGTTCCCTGGGTCTGGGGACGCATGTTCGGCCCCGGCGAGGACACGAAGAGACCCGAGCTCTGGATCCCGCCGGGGGGCGCCGAAATGCTCGAGGGGATTGGCGCGCGCCTCGGGTTTCCGGACATGTTCTCGGGCACGTTCGACCTGAACGAGTACGTCGACGGCGAGCCGTTCGAAACCGCCGGCTTCGAGGTGACCGCCGAACGCGTGCTCCACTACGAGCTCTTGGCCTTCGGCTTCCGCGCCTCCGCCAACGGATCCGTGCTCGCCTACTCGGGCGACTCAGGCCCGAGCGACGCCTTGCCGCGACTGGCACAGGACGCCGACCTCTTCGTCTGTGAGGCGACATTGCTGGCGCCGAACCCGGAAGGCGGCACGCGCGGCCATCTCGCCTCCGACGAGGCGGTCGAGGCCTTCGAAGCCGCGGACGCGAAACGGCTGCTGCTCACTCATCGCCCGAGCGAACGCCCGCTCGACTCGACGCTCGAGCAGGCTCACGACGGCATGGAGCTCGAAGTCAGGTAAGCAGGGCTCAGGGCTACTCGCCGAAGAGCGCCCGTGCGCGCCGGTCGCGGTACCAGTTCGTACCCGCGATCACGGCTGGAATGAGCAGGGCCAGGCTGAGCAGGCCAACGGGGATGAGGAGCCAGATCGGGCTCTCCTTCGCCTTCGCCGAGGTGGCGCTCACCCGCGGACTGATCTGGTCGAACACGCCGCCGGTCGCTCCGCCGCCGCCGCTGGCGACCTGAGACGCCGTCGTCGGTGCGGCCTGCCAGTTGTCGACGAGCCAGTGTCTATGCGTTCCGGCGCCGACCTTATGGAGCCCGATCATGAAGACCTGCGCCTGCTGATGGGAGGCCTTGGTCGGGAAGAGCGCCATCGTGAAGCCGATCCCCTTCGCGTCCGAGAATTGGAGCCTCCACCTCGCCTCGGCGACCGGAAACGGCGGAATCCCGGGCAAGTTCGCCGTGTCCCATTGCTTGCGTGTGTAGCCGGCGTGGAGCGTCGGCGTCACGAGCCCCCAGGCGCGATCGACGTTCTTGCGGGCGACCGCTGTGTCGATGAACCTCGATGCGACGGCGAGGGCCGCTGCCCGGTCGCGCAGCTTCAGCGGCATGTGCTTAGGGGGTGCAGCGATCTTGACGGTGCCGCCGGTGGGTTTGGTGTTCTCAGGCGGGGCGGTGTTGGGCCAGATGAACCCGATCGCGAGCGCGCTTCCTACGACGCCCGCCGTCACCGTCATCCAGATCAGGCGTCGCCGCCAGCGGTACGACGCGAGAACTCGCTTCACCTTGGATTGAGGATAGCGCCTGCCATGGCCACCTCAAGGGCGGAAATTCGCCCTAGTGGGTCGGGACCGGCACTCCCCGCATGGCGCCGAAATAGTCAACGACCCAGTGGGCGTTCGCCCCATGTCCAACCTTGACCACCTCGATCAGGAATGGCCCCGTTTGCAGCCCCGACTTCGCCGTCGGAACCAGGAGCAGGTTGACGGCAGCATCGCGCGGATGCGCGAAGTTCGTGTTCTTCCAGTTGTAACGAATGATCTTGGTCGTCGGGAAGTACGGGACCGGGATGTTTCCGGTCTTCCACTGTGCGAGGGTGAGGCCGCCTCTCACGTTGTCATCCGCAAGCGCATACGCCTGGGCGAGGTTCTTTCGCGCCGGCGCCGCCGCGATGAACTGTTTGGCCACCTTCCACGCGGCCGCCGGGAACCGAATGTTCTTCTGATTTTTTTCAAGCTGGCTGATCGGTGGACCCGTCGGGTTGGCGTTCTCGGTTGTCCCGCTGTTGTTCCCGACCTTGGTGACGAGGATCGCGATGACCCCGGCTACGAGAACCAGGGCGCCGAGCACGAGCAACCAGCGGTTGAACCGTCGGGACGACAGCGCACTCTGGACCACATTCACGGCCATCACGATCGTAGACGACGAGAACCGCCGTTCGGTTAGCGCTGGTTCCTAGAAGACCGGCGTCTCGGTCCACGTGCCCCAGACGCTTCGCAGCGCATCGCACATCTCGCCGAGCGTGACATAGGTCTTCGCGGCGTCGACGAGCGGGGGCATCAGGTTGTCGCGGTCGCGGGCGGCGGCCTGCTTCAGCCGCGCGAGCGCCGCCTCGACGGCGGCCGAGTCACGCCGTCCGCGCAGGGCCCGGACACGCTCGATCTGCTTGCCCTCCAGCGTGGGGTCGATCCGCAGGATCTCGACCTCGGGCTCGTCCTCGAGCTCGTAGCGGTTGACGCCGACGATGATTCGCTGTTTCTGCTCGACCTCGTGCTGGTAGCGGAACGAGGCATCGGCGATCTCGCGCTGGAAGAAGTTCTCCTTGATCGCGGGGATGACACCGCCGAGCTTCTCGATCCGGTCGAAGTAGTCGTAGGCCTCCGCCTCGAGCCGGTTGGTCAGGTCTTCGACGTAGTAGGAGCCGCCGAGTGGATCGATCGTGTTGACGGCGCCGGTCTCGTGGGCGATCACCTGCTGCGTCCGCAGCGCGATCCGGACCGCGTCTTCGGTCGGCAGCGCGAGCGCCTCGTCGAACGAGTTCGTGTGCAGCGACTGAGTGCCCCCGAGCACGGCCGCCATCGCCTCGAGCGCCGTCCGCACGATGTTCACCTCGGGCTGCTGGGCGGTCAATGAGACGCCCGCGGTCTGAGTGTGAAACCGCATCAGCCAGGAGCGCGGGTTCTTGGCGCCGTAGCGGTCGCGCAGCTCGCGCGCCCAGATCCGGCGCGCGGCGCGGTACTTCGCGATCTCCTCGAAGAAGTCGACGTGCGCGTTGAAGAAGAAAGACAGCCGCGGCGCGAAGTCGTCGACGTCGAGCCCACGCTCGATCGCCGCGTCGACGTACGCGAAGCCGTCGGCCAGCGTGAAGGCGAGCTCCTGGATCGCGTTCGAGCCGGCCTCCCGGATGTGGTAGCCCGAGATCGAGATCGGATGCCACTTCGGCATCTCCCGCGCGCAGAACTCGACCATGTCGGTGACGAGCCGCATCGACGGCTCCGGCGGGAAGATCCATTCCTTCTGGGCGATGTACTCCTTGAGGATGTCGGTCTGGATCGTGCCGCGGAGCTCTGCCGGCGAGGCGCCCTGCTGCTCGCCGACGCAGGCGTAGAACGCAAGCAGCATCGCCGCCGGCGCATTGATCGTCATCGAGGTCGAGACCTCGGCGAGCGGGATGCCCTGGAACAGCGTCTCGACGTCGGCGAGCGAGTCGATCGCTACCCCTTCGCGACCGACCTCGCCGAGCGAGCGTGGGTGGTCGGAGTCGTAGCCCATCAGGGTCGGCATGTCGAAGGCGGTCGAGAGCCCCGTCTGCCCGTGGTCGAGCAGGTAGCGGAAGCGCTCGTTCGTCTCCTCGGCCGTCCCGAAGCCCGCGAACTGTCGCATCGTCCAGAGGCGGCCGCGGTACATCGACGGGTAGACGCCCCGCGTGAAGGGATAGACGCCGGGAAAGCCGAGCTCGGCTTCGTAGTCGATCTCGACCGTGTCGGGCGTGTAGAGCGGGTCGTTCTCCAGGCCGGAGATCGTCGAGAAGAGCTCGCCCTGGCGCTCGGGTGCGGCTTCGTACAGCTCGCGACGCCACTCGTCGGTTTCGCTCTCGATCCCTGGCCGGTCTCCGGTCGTCGCCACGGCGCCATCTTAGGGCTAGCGGGCCGGGGTTCCGTTGGAAGGTGTTGACTTTGATCGCTCTTGTAGGACCGAGTACCTACCCCGATCGGGGGATCTTCTCAACGACCCCGGTTTCAAGTCACATTTCGGCTCAGTCCGCCGGCTGCGGTTGCCGATCCGAGCTATGTGGACGCTTCTCTTCAACCTGCGGCGGGCCAGATGCCTCTCGCACCTCTTGGGAGGCCGCCCCGTCTCGTCCTCCGCTTCGCGCTCTACACGGGCGCCGTGCTACTCGCGGCCGGGCTCGCGATCCTCTGGACGGTCAACCACGAAGTCGCCGCCCGTGCCCAGCGGACCGTTGAGACCCAAGCGCGGTTGTTCGCCGAGCAGAACCTGCGCCGCCAACTACTCACAAGCGACTTCACGAAGCCGGTCCGCGGCTCGCGCCGCGCCGTGCTCGACGACCTCTTCCGACAGCGCATCCTGATTCCCGGCATCGTCGGCACCCGCCTCTTCAACAGCAGCGGCACGATCACCTACGCCGCGAGGCACCAGCTGATCGGCACGAAGGTGCCCTACCTGGCGGATGTCAGCGGCGTCCTCGCCGGGGTGCCGAAGCGCCGAGTGACTCGGACCGTCAGCTGGCGAGGGCAGAAGAATGTAAAGGTCCTGCAGTCCTTGATCCCGGTTCGGCAAGCCGGGTCGATGAAGCCGATCGGCGCGCTCGAGCTCGACCAGGACTATCGCGCGGTCGCCGTCACTGTCGGCGAGGCGAAAAGCCGGCTCGTGCTGATTTTGGGCATCGCGCTCCTCGTCCTCTATCTGGCGCTCTTTCCGATTCTTCGCCGTGTCACCGGCGAGCTTGCCTCTCGCAACCGCCGCCTACACGAGCACGCGCTCGAACGAGGAAGCCTCCTCGAGGCCGAGCGTGCGGCACGTGCCGAGGCCGAGTCGATCCAACGACTCCTCGCCGACCAGAATGACCGCTTGCGCGAGCTCGACCGGATGAAGGACGAGTTCGTCTCGTTGGTCTCGCACGAGCTGCGGACGCCGCTCACGTCAATCCGCGGCTATCTCGAGCTCTTCAGAGACAGCGGCGATCTGACGCCGAAGCAGCGCGAGTTCCTGAAGGTCGTGGACCGGAATGCGCAGCGCCTACTCGAGCTGGTCGGAGACCTGCTCTTCCTCGCCAAGATCGATGCCGGCGCCTTCGAGATCGACCTCGACGAGGTGGATCTCGCGCAGGTCGTAGAGGAATCGATCGAGGCGTCCCGGCCGATGGCCGAGAGCCGGAAGATCGAGCTCGTTGCCTCGATCGGAAACCCGCCGCCTCTCGTTGGCGACCGCACGCGCCTGGCCCAAGTCCTCGACAACCTGGTCTCGAACGCGCTCAAGTTCACAGAAGCCGGCGGTCGCGTGGAGGTGACACTGTCGTCTGAAGACGAACACGTCCTCCTCGAGGTCAAGGACACCGGGCTTGGGGTCTCGCCTGAGGAGCAGCCACTCCTGTTCGAGCGGTTCTTCCGCAGCTCACGTGCGACCGAGAACGCTATCCCGGGCACTGGCCTCGGGCTGACGATCACCAAGGCGATCGTCGAGCGCCACGGCGGCTGGATCACACTCGAGAGCGAGGGGAGCGTCGGAACGACGGTGCGCGTCGAGCTTCCGACGAAGGCCGCGAGACGAGCCGACGTCGCCGGCCGAGAGCTGCTGGACGTCGCGGCCGTCAAGCGCTAGCGCCGCACGTTGTACCGGTAGCCAAATCCGCGAACGGTCTCGATCGGCGAGTCTCCGGAAGGGAGCTCGCCCAGCTTGCGACGCAGATAGCCGACGTACAGCTTCACCTGATCTCGTCCGCCGGCTCGGTCGAGCCCCCAGGCCAACTCGATCAGCTGGTCCTGGGAAAGGACCTGGTTTGGATTACGGACGAATGCCGCCAGAAGCCGGAACTCGAGTGGCGTGATCGGAACCTGGACTCCTCCTGCTGTGACGGCCCGCTGTGCGAAGTCGATCGTCAGGAAGCTGTCGGCATACGACTGCGGCGAGTCGGCTTCCGTCCGCCCCTTGCGAAGCAGCCCTTCGACGCGCGCGAGTAGCTCTTGAGGCCCGAACGGCTTCGTGACGTAATCGTCTGCGCCCCCGCGTAGCCCGCGAACCTTGTCGAGTTCGTGGTCTTGGGCGCTCAGCATCACAACCGGCACGGCGCTCAATTCGCGGATGCGTTCGAGCGTCTGCCAGCCGTCGAAGCCCGGCAT
>MNDB01000110.1 GCA_001914705.1 Actinobacteria bacterium 13_2_20CM_68_14
GTTGGGAGTTTCTGCGCTGCGGCTAGGGGTACACCCGGGCACACGATTTCAACCGAGCAAACGCTGAAAGGAGTAACAATGGGAATCGGAGTAGGTCTGTTACTGATTGCCGCCGGGGCCATCCTCGTTTGGGGAGTCAACGGCAACATCGGGGGCGTCAACGAGGACGCGATCGGCTGGATCCTGATGATCGTCGGCCTGGCCGGCCTCGTTCTGTCGGCGATCTTCTGGTCGGTCGACGAAGCCCCGCCCCCAGGGCCGGGCTACTAAAGACGGAGAGCGTTAGACGGGACGGCCTCGGCCGTCCCGTCTTTTTTTTGCTCTAAGCGGGGGTGGGTAGGCCCTCGATCGCGCCGAGGGCGCGGCTCATCTCGTCCTCGTCGAGAGCGACGTCCTCGAGCTTCCCGGCGAAGTAGTTGTCGTAGGCACCCATGTCGAAGTGACCGTGGCCCGAGAGGTTGAAGAGGATCGTACGCTCCTCGCCTGCCTCGTCCGCTGCCTTCGCCGCCTGCAGCGTCCCGTGAATCGCGTGCGCGGCCTCGGGGGCCGGCAGGATCCCCTCCGTCCCCGCGAACAGAACGGCCGAGGCGAAGACGTCGTTCTGAAGGTACGCCTCGGCGCGGATCAGGCCGTCGAGCAGAAGCTGCGAGATCAGCGGCGCAACCCCGTGATACCGCAGCCCGCCCGCGTGAATCGGGGCCGGCACGAAGTCGTGCCCGAGCGTGTGCATCGGTACGAGCGGCGTCAGCTTGCTCGTGTCGCCGAAGTCGTACGCGAAGAGACCGCGCGTCAACGTCGGGCAAGCCGCAGGCTCACAAGCCAGCACGTCGATCTCACGGCCGGCGATCTTCTCGCGCAGGAACGGAAAGGCGAGGCCGGCGAAGTTCGAGCCGCCGCCGACGCAGCCGATGACGACGTCGGGGAACGCGTCCGCGAGCTCCATCTGTGCGAGCGCCTCCTGGCCGATCACGGTCTGGTGCAGGAGCACGTGGTTGAGGACGCTCCCGAGCGAGTAGGCGGTGTCTTCGCGGCCGGCCGCGTCCTCGACCGCCTCCGAGATCGCGATCCCAAGGCTCCCCGGCGAGCTCGGATGCTCCTCGAGGATCGCCCGCCCGGACTGCGTCTCTTCGGAAGGGCTCGGCACGATCTCCGCGCCCCAGGCCTGGATCAGCGAGCGCCGGTTCGGCTTTTGCTCGTACGAGATCCTGACCATGTAGACCTTGCACTCGAGCCCGATCAGCCTGCACGCAAACGCGAGCGCGCTCCCCCACTGCCCCGCGCCGGTCTCCGTCGAGAGGCGCGTCCGCCCTTCCTGCTTGTTGTAGAAGGCCTGCGCCACCGCCGTATTCGGCTTGTGACTTCCAGGCGGGCTGACGCCTTCGTACTTGTAGAAGATCCGCGAGCGGGTGCCGATCGCCTCCTCGAGCCGCCGCGCCCGAAAGAGCGGCGTCGGCCGCCAGAGGCTGTAGATCTCCAGCACCTCGTCGGGAATCGCGATCTCAGCGTCCTCGCTGACCTCCTGCCCGATCAACTCCATCGGAAAGAGCGGCGCCAAATCGTCAGGGCCAACCGGCTTCCCCGTCCCCGGATGCAGCACAGGCTGCGGAGCCGTCGGCATGTCGGAGCGAATGTTGTACCAGCGGCGCGGAAGCTCAGACTCCTGAAGCAGGAACTTCGTCTGGCTCCCAGCCCGTGTCTGCACGCCGCGAGCATAGAGCGCAATGTGACTTGAGTTCAACATGCCGCCGCCGCGACCGACCAGTGCGGGCGCGGCGCACTTACCTTCATGGCAACACCGACCCGCTTGAAGTCGTCATCGCTTCGGCGCAGCCGAAGCTGGACTTCAAGCGGCAGTGGCGTTCTGGGCGTTAGCCAAGGGACTAGGCCTTTGCAGGCAATGGTCTGGCGGTTCGATTGGGACTGCGATTGCACTTAGATGGGGTCTTCGCACTACGAGTCAGCCCAGGGTGCCGAGGGTCACGAACCCGAGGCGGCCCGCTTGCGGCGGGGCTGCACGTGTTCAGGCGTAGTTCAGAAAATCTGGTCAACACTGCGGCCGTGACTCGCCTCGTCGTTGGTTTCGCTGGCGCCGCGGCGGTGCTTGCGCTCACAGGCTGTGGCTCCAGCCACCGGGCCCAGGCGCCCGCGACGAGCACTTCCGGCGGCGGCGCGACGACGCCCCCCACCTCGACGGGCGGACCGGGCGCGCTGCAAGCCGAGGCGAATGCGACCGCGGCCGGCGATATCCCTGACAACCAGGTCTTCCTGGTCTTCAGGAACGGCGCGGCCGGTTACTCCATGAAGTACCCGGAGGGGTGGGCGCAGCAGGGCTCGGGCAAGCACGTCACCTTTCGCGACAAGAACAACATCGTCCGGATCGTGGTCAGCTCGGGCGCCGCGCCGACGAAAGCGAGCGTCCAAGCCGACGTCGGCGGGCTGACAGGCACGCATCTCCAGAGCGGTCCGCAGGCGATGACGCTCCCACATGCGAAGGCCTACAAGGTCGTCTACAGCACCGAGAGCGCACCGAACACGGTCACCGGCAAGCGCGTCAAGCTCGTTGTCGACAGGTACTACGTCTGGAAGCCCGGCCGTCTCGCGGTGGTCGATCTCGGCACGCCGGAGGGCGTCGACAACGTCGACGCGTACCGGCTGATGATCGAGAGCTTCCGGTGGAGCTGAGAAGCCTTTATCGCGAGCCGGAGCGACGCGAAGAGATCGTCTTCGGGGCGCTCGAGTTCCATGACGTGTTTCGAATCTTCCGCTCAGGGGCTGCCGAAACCGTCGCCCTGCGTGGGCTCGATCTGCGGATCGAGGCGCGGGAGCTCGTCGCGCTCTTCGGTCCCTCGGGCTCGGGCAAGAGCACAGCGCTCCATCTCGCGGGCGGCCTAGAGGAGCCGTCCGCGGGGGACGTGCGTAGCTTCGGCCGTTCGCTGTCGCGGCTGACCGAAAGCGAGCTGGCCGATTACCGCGCGCGCGAGGTGGCAATCGTCTTCCAGAGCGCCAATCTCTGGCCGGAACTGAGCGCACGCGAGAACGTCGCTCTCGGTCTTCGCCTGGCCCGGCGACGAGAAGGCATCCGTCCCACGGCAGAGCGCGTCTTGGACGTCTTCGACCTGCAGCGGCGCGAGGATCAGCGGGCCGGGTCGCTCTCGGGCGGCGAGCAGCAGCGGGTGGCGATCGCGGCCGCGGCTGCACGCGAAGCGCCGCTCGTGCTGGCGGACGAGCCGACCGCCGAGCTCGACGTCCGAAACGAGCAGATCGTGCTGACGGCATTGCGCAGGCTGCGCGACGAGTTTGCGAGCACAGTCGTGGTCGTCACACACTCGCCACGGGTTGCCGAAGCGGCCGATCGCGTGATCGAAATTCGCGATGGGGTCACCGGGTGACGACGCAGCCGGTCGTCCGCGAGGCGATCGCCGCCTGCCGAGACGTGGAGGTGGTCTACGGTCGCGGCGAGGCGGCCGTGCGTGCGCTGGGCGACGTCTCGCTCGAAATTCGCGTTCAGGAGAGCCTGGCGCTACTCGGCCGCTCCGGGTCCGGCAAGACGACGCTTCTGCACGTATTGGGCGGCCTCGTCGAGCCGACGGCGGGCAGTGTCGAATGGCATGGGCGTCCCCTCGCTTCCCTGGACCACGCGAGCCGTGGGGGCGTTCGTGCGCGGGGAATCGCCTACGTCTTCCAGGGCGCGAACCTGCTCCCCTACTTCACGGCGTTCGAGAACGTCGCCTTTTCGGCGCAGCTCGCCGGCGAGTCATCTCGGCAGCGGCCGACGGAAGTGCTCGAGCTGGTCGGGCTCTCGGCGAAGGGCGATCACCTGCCCGCAGAGCTCTCCGGGGGCGAGGCGCAGCGGGTCGCGATCGCGCGCGCCTTGGCGCAGCAGCCGGAGCTGCTGCTCTGCGACGAGCCGACCGGCCATCTCGACTCCGACACCGGCGAGAGGGTGCTCGACCTGATCGACGCCCTCCAGGACGAGCTCGGCTTCTCGCTCGTCGTCGCCACCCACGACGCCGACGTCGCGGCGCGGCTGCACCGCGAGCTGGAGCTCGAGGACGGCGCCGTCGTCCGCCAGGAGCGCTCGTGAGAGTCGCGGCTCCGCTCGCGTTCGCCGAGCTCATGCGCGCGCCGTTCAAGACGGCGGTGCGCGTGCTGACGCTTGCGGCGGCGGTCGGCCTGCTGGCCGCGATGCTGCTCTTCGTCGGCCACTCGCTCGGCACGATGACCAGTAGTGCCGTCCGCGGCGTCCCGCTCGACTGGCAGGGCCCGGTCGGCAGCGCGCGGGCGGCCACCACCGTTGCGTCGAGGGTCGGCCGCCAGGCAGGCATCGCCGAAGCGGTGCCGGCTGCAACGGCGCCGTTCGCGGGCGTCGAGCACGTCTCGCCCGGCGTGGGCAAGATCCGGTCTGGCGGCGGTTCGATCCTGGCGGTGCCGCCGAGCTACCTCGCACACATCCATACGTTCCGGTTCCTCCGCGGCTCACTCAGGCCGGGACAGGTCGTCTTCGACCAGCAACTCGCCGCCACCCTGCAGGTTCAGCCAGGCGACCTGGTGACCCTGACGCCCCATCGGGGCGCGAGACCCGTCCGGCTGCGCGTGAGCGGAATCTCGCTCGTCACCGCCGCCGACCAGCTCTTCCAGCCGCTCAACCCACTGATCGGTCCGGCGCCGGCACAGCCCCCGGCGGACATCGCGATCCTCCCGGTCGACACCTTCGCCACCCGGATCGCGCCCTCGCTGCCCTCCATCAGTTCCGCCTCCGGGACGTCTGCCGTCCCGGGTTCACAGACGGGAACACAGTGGCAGGTTCAGACGCAGATCGACCCTGCCGCGCTGACAGGGAGTCCGGCGCACGCGCTGGCCCAGGCGACGCAGCTTCGCAACCGCGTCGAGCGCTCGCTTCCCGGTCAGGTCGTGTTCGTCGACAACCTCGCGGACAACCTGAACGCCGCAGCGGGCGACGCGCTCTACGCGGAGACGCTGTACATCATGCTCGCCGTTCCGGGAGCTCTCGTCGCGCTCGGACTTGCCTACCTCGCGGCGCTCGGCACAGTCGACCGCGACCGGCGGAGCCTCGCTCTGCTGCGTGCGCGCGGCGCACGTCGCCGCGACCTGCTCGTCCTCGCCGGCGTCGAGAGTCTCATACTTGGGCTGGTCGCCGGCGCGATCGGCACAGCGATCGCGGTCGGTGCGGTCCACCTCTCCGGCTCGGCCGGCGGCGTCGGCACCAGCCGGCTGCTCGTCTGCTTCGGCGTCTGCGTCGCCCTCGCCGCTGCGGGAGCCGCGGCAGCACGGATCGGCGCGGGACTCGTCGTCTTCGGCGGCAACATCAGCGAGGCACGCCGCAGCGTGCGGCGTGCCGGGCGGCCACTCTGGCAGAGGCTCTACCTCGACGTGCTGGCACTCGCCGTCGCGGGACTCGTCTACTGGCTGACCGTGCGGACCGGCTTCTCGGCCGTCGTCAACCCCGACTCGAACCCGACTCTCTCACTGTCGGTCTACATGTTCCTCGCGCCGGCGCTGCTCTGGATCGGCGCGGCGCTGCTGATCCTGCGCCTCCGCGGCCGCGTCGTCGCCTGGCTCGCGGCTCGAGCGGCGGGCAGCCGCGCCTCGTCGCCGCTCGGCTTCCTGCTCGCCAGCGCAGGTAGGCGTGGGGCGGCGATCAACCGCGGGCTGCTCGTGGTCGGATTGTTGCTCGCCTTCGGCGTCAACCTCGGCATCTTCACCGCAACCTATGACCGGCAGGCGCGAGTCGACGCACAGCTGACCTTGGGCGCCGACGTGGTCGCCACCGCACCGCCGGGCGCGGTCGCCACCCATCGGCTCGCGCAGCGGATCGCACGCCTGCCGGGCGTCGGAGGAGTCTCTGCGGTCGATCACGCCTACGCCTACGTCGGACCCGACCTTCAGGACACGTTCGGGATCGACCCGGCCACGCTTACCCATGGCACGAGCCTGCGCGACTCGTACTTCATCGGCGGTAGTGCGACGCAGATGCTCGACCGGCTGCGCTCGACGCCCGACGGCATTCTTGTCTCGAAGGAGACGATCACGGACTACTCGCTCCGGCTCGGGGACCTGCTTCGTCTGCGTGTGCTCGACCACGCGACCGGCCGCTTCCGCGTCGCGCCCTTCCATGTCGTCGGCGTCGTCCAGGAGTTCCCGGCGGCGCCGAAGGACTCGTTCATGGTCGCGAATCTCCCCTATCTCGAGCACGTCACCCACGGGCCCGGCCCGAACCTTGTTTTCGTCCGGGCGAACGGCGACCCCGGCGCACTCGCCCACCGCGTCGCGCTCGCGACCAGCCGCGACGGCACCAACGTGAAGGACATCACCCGGCAGACCGCTCAGACCGTCAGCTCGATCACGACAGTCAACCTCCGTGGAATCAGCCGAATCGAAGAGGCATTCGTGCTGACGCTCGCCGCAGCGGCGATGGCGCTCTTCGTCTCGGTCGGCCTCTCCGAGCGGCGGACGGAGCTGGCGACGATGGTGGCTCTCGGTGCCTCGCTGAGGCGCGCCGCGGCGTTTTTGTGGAGCGAGGCTGCGCTCGTGCTCGCGGCCGGGATCGCTCTCGCCGCGCTGCTCGGCTGGCTGCTCGCGGAGATGCTCGTCGCGATGCTCCAGCACGTCTTCGACCCTCCGCCCGACCGCCTGGCGGTCCCGTGGATGTTCCTCGGCGGCCTCACCGCAGCGGCGGTCGTCGGCGGGATCACGGCCGCAGGGCTCGCGGCGCTCCAGATTCGGCGCCTGCCTCTGGGGTCGATCCTCCGCGAAGAGTGACAATCCGGATGTGACGTTCGGTCAATCAGTCTTGGTCGTCGAGGACGATGACGAGCTTCGAGGCCTGCTTGTCCGCGGACTTCGTGAAGAAGGCTTCGCTCCGGAAGCCGTCGCCAGCGGCAAAGAGCTGCTCGACCGGGTCGAAACCGCGCAGCCGGACGTCTTGGTGATCGACATCGGCCTACCCGACGCCGACGGCCGTGATCTGAGTCAGGCCTTGCGTGCGCGGGGAGTCCAGACGCCGGTCCTCTTCCTCACGGCGCGCGACGCGGTCGTCGACCGGATCGCGGGCTTCGACGCCGGCGGAGATGACTACCTGACCAAGCCCTTCGCCTTCGGCGAGCTGGTGGCGCGTCTTCAGGCGCTGCTTCGACGTGGCGGCGGCGATCAAGCAGTCGAGGCGGCCGGTCTCCGGCTCGACCCGGTCTCCCACTCGGTCAGCGACGGCGAGACCACCTTGCCCTTGACGCCGACCGAATTCCGCCTGCTCGCTCGGCTCCTCGCGCGGCCGAGCGAGGCCGTGCGTCGTCGCGACCTCGT
>MNDB01000025.1 GCA_001914705.1 Actinobacteria bacterium 13_2_20CM_68_14
CCAAGCGCGCCCAGATCGCGGAGGCGATTCTCGAACTCAGCGTGGTCTAGGGGCACGCGACCTAGTTCCCCATCTGGCCCGGAGGCTTGACGACGACGCCGAGCACCTTAGAGCAGTTGTTGCAGAGCACCAACACGGCCTGGATGGCACCCACGGACCAGTTCCAGGGGTAAGTCCCAGCGGTGTTGAGGTCCGCTTCACAGTGAGGACAGATCGGAGTCGTGGCAGGCATTCGGCGCCGAAGAGTAACGCGGCGAGGCTGAGCGCGCGACCTGGGGCGCCTCGTTCCCGTCAGCCGCTCTCGCCTTCGAGCGCTGAGCGGATCAGTCGCGCGCCCTCCGGCCGGAGCTTTTTGGCGAATGCACACGAAACGCTTGCATATGCACGGCGGAACGGCGTAGCGTCCGGCGGACCCGGTCCCCTAGAGAGCGAGCCGGCAGGATCGCCCAGGAAGCAGCCTAAGCGCGCACCGGGGGGTACGCGCGCATCGCCCAGTCTCCTGCCGGCTCGCTTGGGACTAATGCCCCATCAAGCTGTATTTCATGCCAGCGTGACGGTCGAGGACAAACGGGCACTCGCTCAATCGCCCTCGAGCGCTGAGCGGATCAGCCTCGCCGCTTCGCGCTGTCGCATCGCCTCGACGTTCTCGTCGAGGAACTCGCCGACGTGCGCTCGATGTTCAGCCGCGCGATCTGCGGCGCTTGGCGCTCGGTCAGCTCGTCGACGAACAGGCAGAGGTCGCCGTAGATGTGGTCGTCCTCGATGTCGCCGATACGGCTCCAGAGCCGCTCCACAAGCTCTGGGTCCGAGAACGCGATCGCGTCGTCGTAGGTGAGTCGCTGGGCTGGCATCCTGCTCCTCTCGTCGTTGGTTCGGCCCGACTATCGCAGCGGATCGCGGCGTTGCCTAGTGAGGCAAGGCTGGTTGCCGCAGGTCTGCCGCAGGGCCGGGCTAGACGGTCGGCAGGAGCGGCGGTGGCGAGTCTCGCTCGGTCGTAAACCGTTTGCCGCCGCCGCCGTTCGAGACGACCAGAACGTCGTAGAGACATCGCTCTTGCACGGTGCCCACGGCCTACAAAGTGCTGGCCCTGCAAGTCGAACTCTGTTTGCCTAGGCTCATCGCCTCGCGCGTCGAAGCGCGTCGGCGGCCTTCGGGCTTTCGGCCGGGGTTCTGGCCGCAGGGCCAGTTGAGCCAGTCTACTCCTCGAAGTCGCCGCCCGCACGTTTTCGGTCGACCGCTTGGCTAGGACTTCTTACCGAGCCCTAGCCACTTACGGATCCTCGCCATGAGGCTGGCCATGGGCAGACTCTAGGCCCCCTCCAATCGCGCTGAGCAGCCGCAGCACCCCATTCAGTTGCTCCTCTTCGCCTCCAGCCTCGGCGTCGATCGCATGCCGCAGTCGGCCTAAGAGCGCTTCATCCAGGGCTTGCACAGGGTTCTCCACAACAACTTCCGAGAGGCTGATCTAGGAAGACGCAAGCTACCGTACACCCGAGGCACGCGATGCGGTGTGTTGCCCACCGGGACTTGTCGGAGTTTGCGGGACTCGCTTCGATTCCTGCGCGTGAGCCCGAGTCGCCGGCTTCGGCCTCCAACGTGGCGCGCCGAATCACGCGCTCGGCCCACGCGTACCATGGAGACGGCGCATGACTGACAGTGAGGACGTATCGAGCGTCGCCCGCCAACTGGCGGATCTCACTCAGACCGTGGAGGAGTTGCAGAGCCAGCTCGAGAAGTTCCGCCTGGGAGCTGAAACTCAACAAGAACGCGCGGATACCCAACAAGAGCGAATTGACCTCGCGGCGCGAGAACTAGCCGAGGTCAGTGACCGTCTGCAGGCTGCGGCAACGGCGCTGCGTCAGTCGATCTAAAGTCGCCCGTTTTGGGCCGCAAACGGCGCGGTTGAGCGGTAGTCCGACTTCCCGCATACAATCCGGCAGGCCGTGGTGGAAAACGGGCAGGGACGCAAGGAGATCACGTGTTTGATCGTGGACGACCACGAGGTCGTTCGCGAAGGCCTGCGGCTTTCGCTCTCGCGCGCCCCGCATATTCGCGTGGTCGGCGAGGCGTCTGACGGTGCCACCGCGGTCGCGCTCGCGGAGCGGCGCAAGCCCGACGTCGTGATCATGGACGTCCGCATGCCGGGGATGGACGGACTCGAAGCGACGAAGATCCTGACCGAGAAGGTCCCGGAGACGGCCGTCCTCATCTTCACCGCCTATAGCGAGCGCAGCCTGCTCGGCCGGGGGCTGGATTCGGGCGCGAAGGGCTACATCCTCAAGGAGGCGCCGCATCAGACCCTGCTGAAGGCGATCGACAAGGTGGTCGCCGGGGACGGCTTCGTCGACCCGGCGCTGATGCCCGCGTTCCTCGGCGACGCGCGCGACGAGATGCTGACCGGCCGCGAGCGAGAGATCCTGCAACTCCTCGCCGACGGGATGTCAAACGCGGACGTCGCCGCGCGGCTCTTCATCAGCCAGGAGACCGTCAAGAGCCACGTGCGGCACATCCTCACGAAGCTCGAGGCGGACACGCGGACGCACGCAGTTGCGATTGCGCTTCGCGACGCCATCATCGACTGAGGCGTCGCTTGCGATGCCGACTGGAGGCCACGGTGGCTTTGCCGCCGGGGCCGTCTAAACCCCGTGGAAGGATGACCTCCACTAAAAAGCTGATCTCGACCCAATCGACGCGTCGCTTGCGATGCCGACTGGAGGCCGCGGCGGCTTTGCCGGCGGGGCCCTCTAAACCCGATGGAAGGATGATTTGCGGATGAAGGTCCCCCCGAGTTGGACTAGGTTCCTGCCGGCGGTTGCCTGTGCGGCCCTCGGGGGCGTCGGGCTCGCCACCGGGAGGAACTGGCTCGCCTGGGTCGGCTTTACCGCGGCGGTCGTGGCCGCGGCTGCGGCTGCCTTCTCGATTCTGTTCGCCGAGCGGCGCCGGCATAAGGTTGAAAAGGGTGAGCTCGTCGCGCAGGCGACCTTCCTCGACTCGCTCGTAGAGTCGATGGGCACGATCGCGCAGACGCGGGAGGCGGCGGAGATCCTCGAGCAGACGCGCCGCGAGGCGGAGCGCATCTTCCGTGCGCGGGCGCAGATGCTCCCGCCCGGGGAGAAGCCCAAGGCCGCGCCTGCCGAGCGCTCGGTGCTTTTTCCGCTGCGGGTTCACGGCGAAGAGATCGCCTCGCTCCGCCTGACGCGCAACCGCGCATTCGACCGCGGCGACGTCGTGCGCGCGACGGTGCTCGCAGACTTCGCCGCTCGTGCAGCCGAAAACGCCCGGTTGCTGGCCGAGGCCAAGGTTCGCGAGGCCGACCGGGCACGCCTCTCCGAGCAGCTCGTCACAGCTGAGCAAGACGAGCGGCGACGGTTGGCGCTCTTCCTTCACGACGGGCCGGTCCAGTCGATGTCCGGGATCGGTCTGATGCTCGATGCCGCGATAGGCTCGATCGAATCCGAGCGGCTCGACGATGCCCAACAGGTACTGGCGGCCGCGCTCGAACGCCACCGGGAGACGATCCGTTCGCTGCGCGACCTCTCCTTCAACATCGAGCCTGTCGTCCTGCGGGACCAGGGCTTCGCTGCTGCCGTTCGCGCCTACGCCGACCAGATCGGGCTTTCGAACCAGATCCAGGTCGACCTCGACCTCGACGCAGCCGGGCAGTTGGCGGAGAAGGCGCAGGTCGGGCTCTACCAGATCATCCGCGAGGCGGTCAGCCAGGCGATCCGCCGCGGGCCGCCGACCCGAATCTCGATTCGCGTCGCACAGCTCGACGGGGAGGTCGCGACGGAGATCTCCGACGACGGAACGGGCGAGCGCCGGCGGCGAAGCTTCGAGGCGATCGAGGAGCGCGCGCTGACATTGAACGGCCGCATGACGGTCGGCGCCGGGGCCAACGGCGGCATCGCCGTCCGGGTCGTCTTGCCGCGGTATGCCGCGGAGAGCGAAGGCTCAGACTAGGATCCCGGCCCGGAATGGGCGCGAACGGCTATCTGCTCTTCATCTCGAAGCCGACGGGCTACGAGCTGCGCGAGCGCCAAGGCGATCTGCCGGGCGTCGGCCAGGAGATCGAAGACGACGGGGCGCGGCTTCGGGTCTCGAAGATCGGGCCCTCACCGCTGCCCGGCGACCGGCGTCCCTGCGCTTACCTGCAGCCGGCTACTTAACGATTTCCTGAGCCGCGATTCGGCCGAACACGACAGCGGCAGCGAGTCCGCTCGCGTAGCCGCCGGTCGACCAGCCGCCGGCGTCGACTCCCGCCGCATAGAGGCCTTCGATCGGAGTCCCCTCTTTGCTGAGCACGCGGGCGCGCTCGTCGACCACGAGACCGCCGATCGTGTGGGTCACGGCCGCTACGACGTGAACTGCCAGGCTGCCGTCGTCGCGCTCCTCGACCGTCCCGCCGGCCGAGCGGGCGCGCTCGACAACCTCGGCGACCGTTCCGTACGGCGTCTTACGCCCGAGGTTCTTCGGATCGACGACGAACCAGGCTCGCCCGCCGCGGCGGGCGATCTCCTGGACGAGACCGTTCTCCGACCAGTCGTCATCCTTCACGGCGATCCCCTCTCCGCTCTCGTCGAAGACCCGGGCGAGATGCCCGTAGAGCTGGGCGTGGTCGACGAACTCCTCCTCCCCCCACCTCGCCGGCGGCGCCGGCATCGCCCGCCCATAGAACTCGTCCATCCCAGGCGTCGTTGCAGCCCCGGCGGCAAGTCCGAGCTCGAGGCCGTCGCCCTCACTCCACGGATTCGAGCGCACAGCCAGGCCGTGCTCGCGGGCGAGCCGGATCGGGAAGCCACCGGTTGCAAGCACGAGCGGCTCCTCCAGACGTGTCCCGGGGTCTGACCCCAGGGTATGTCCCGTCTGAACGTCCCCGGCCGCTCGCGCGAGCACATCCGTCAGGCCGCGCGGATCGAAGCGCCGGCCGACCGTGCGCGGGTTCTCCGTCTCGGCGGAGACGAGCGGGGCGCCCATCGACTCCAGCCAGTTGAGCGCGTCGTCGAGTTGCTCGATGATCAGCCGTTGAAGCCGGGGATCGCCGGTCGGGCACTCGCGGCGGAAGTCGTCCAGCGAGCGGTAGCGCCAGATAACGGCGCTCGACAGCAGCATCGAGCCGCCAGGCCGGTTGCCCTTCTCCAGCACAGTGGGCGTGACGCCGAGCTCCCGAGCGCGCGCGGCCGCGCACAGCCCGGCCATGCCGGCGCCGGCGATATACACCTAGGTCAGGGAGAAGCTTGCTTTGTGCTCGACGTATTCGACCCGCACACGCTCAGGGCCCCAGAGAAAGACCGCGTACGTGTTCGGCGCGTCGACGACGTCGTCGATCTCGACGCCGAGCTCCTCGGCCTCGGAGATGTGATCCTCGGCCGAGTCGACGAGCACCGCGAGGTGGTTCAGCAGCGGGCGCTCAGGCTCGCCCGGGTCGCCCTCGTGCAGCTCGACGAAGGCCCCTCCGACCTCGACCCGCGGCTGTTCCGAGGGGCCGGGGGGCGAATAGCGGAAGCCGAGCCGCTCGTACGCCCGCGCGGTCGCGGTCGGGTCGCGTGAGAACAGCGCGGCGTGGTCGAGGTCGTAGTCGACGTCGGTTTGCCCCTCGACGAGCCCGAGTCGAAGTCCCTCGTAGAGGTCGAAATAGGCCTCGCCCTCGCGCGGCTGCTCGACCGCGAGGTTCTCAGGCAGCTCCGCGATCGCCGCCCGCAGGTCGGATACGCGGAGGCCGATGTGCTTGAGCGCGCCGCGCTCACGCGGCCCTTCAGCCTCGAAGAGCGTCAACTTGCCCCGGCGGGCGTCCGAGCCGACGAGCGTGAACTTGTCGGTCCGCTCGATCACGTGCATGCCCAGATGAGCGGTGACGAAGTCCGCAATTGGGTCGCGCTCAGCGACCCAGAGCGCGACGTGGTCGAGCGTCCGCGGCCTCACCGCAGCAGGATAACCATGCGCAGGTAGGTGACCGAGAGCCTCCCGATTTACCCGCTCTTTGCTGCGACGGCCCGCTGGAGCTGGGCCTTGTTCATTCGCGAGCGGCCCCTGATCCCACGCCGCTTGGCCTCGCTGTAGAGCTGCTCCTTCGTGCGCCCACCGGGACCACTTCCTGAGCGAAGCCCGCCGCGGCGGCCCGAGGAGATGTCGCGGATCGAGCTCCGCGAGGCGGACTTCGCCTCACCCTTGCGAGCTCGCTCCTTGTTGACCGTTGCGGCCGCGATCTCCTTCGCCCGCTTGGTCGAGCGCCCCTGCTTCTTCTCGGCTTCCTTGATGTGCTCGTACTGACGTTCGCGCTTCACGCTCCATGCTTGCTGCGGCATCGAAAAACCCCTTTCTCGCTGGACGCCTCGGTTGTGCCCAGCGAGCGCTCGATGTAACGCGGTTACTAACCCTCGAGGGGCGGATTCTGGACGTTGTGCTGCGTCGCGTATTCGTTCGTAAGGTTATTGATGACGTCGGCGCCGTCGCCGTAGGCGTAGTTGATCTTCACGAAGTCGTTCCACTTCTCCGGCAGCGCATCCTCAGGGAAGATCGCCTCAACGGGGCATTCCGGTTCGCATGCCCCGCAATCTATGCACTCCTCGGGGTCGATGATCAGGATCCGCTCGAACTCGTGGATGCAGTCGACGGGGCAGACATCGACGCACGAGAGGTCTTTGATGTCGATGCAGGGCTCGGCGATGATGTACGTCATCGGCCGCTCAGTGTACTCAGGCGGTTAGCTCCTCGACGAGGTCCTTGGCACGCTCCGTCAGCGCGGATTTCACGACCACTTGGTCGAAACCGGCCTCGTGGGCGCGGCGCAATCCAGACGTGTCTGTGTGGTTCGTGAAGCCGAGAATCGGCACGTCCGGATAGGCGTCGGCGACCTCGTCGGGATCGATCCGGGCGATGTCTGCGATCACGAGGTCAGGCGGGTCGACGCTATCGACCGTGACGAGGTGGTAGCCAGGAAGAAGTCCCTCGAGCTTGCCGCGAAAGAAGAGGTCGACTCCCGCCAGCAGGATCGTCGCCACCCACCGAGGTTAACACTCTCGATCGCTACTCCAAAGCCCTTTTTCACCGCCTTGTTACGCTCGTCCAGATGGCTGAAGCCGAGTTCCGGAATGTTGGCCGCGTCGAGGACATCCCGCCCGGGACGATCAGGCCCTTCACGGTCGACGAACAGGAGATTGCGGTCGCGAACGTCGGTGGGGAGTTCTTCGCCACCCAGCAGCATTGCCTCCACCTGAGCGGCCCGCTCGGCGAGGGCCGGCTCGAGGGGAAGAAGCTGAGCTGCCCGTGGCACGGCTGGCAGTACGACGTGACGACGGGCAAGAACGAATTCGACCACGCGATCCAGCTGAAGACCTTCGAGGTGAAAGTCGAGGGCGGCGAGGTCAAGGTCGCGATCTAACGATTCGCTCGAGCGCGGCCTGGAATTGATTCGGGCCGGCGAGTTCTTCGCCGCTCACGAGGAGCTGGAAGACGCGTGGCGTGCCGCCGAGCCGGCCGAGCGCGACTTCCTCCAGGGCCTCGTTCACGTCGCGGTCGCCTGGTACCAGGCCGGGCGCGGCAACCGAGTCGGCTGCGAACGTCAGCTCGAGAAGGCGCGCCGGCGCCTCGCGCCCTACGCCCCGGCGCACCGGGGCGTCGACATCGCCGCCCTGCTGGTGCAACTCGAGACCGCCGCCAAAACCGTCGAAGCGGGCTCGTTGGAGCTCACGCCACCCGTTCTCTAGTTCACGCGCGCGCGCAACCCCCACCCTTTTATATGGGTGGGGCTCCTTCCCACCTCCCTCTGCAGGCGAGCCTAGCGCCGATTTTCGCGCCGGTCGGTGCCGGGGTTGGAACAAATGTGGAAACTTCGCGAGGCGGGCTGCGCGGCCCCGCCCGCGCTAGTGCAACCCCGCAGCCTCGAGCGCGCGGTTGAAGCCGATGCTCAGCCACCAGATGCGGTCGAAGAAGAGCAGCAGACCGATCCCGACCAGCAGCCCGCCGCTGACCGTCCGTATCGCGACGTAGTGGTCGCGTAGCCAGCGAAACGGCCCCATCACGTGCGAGAACGCGATGCCCGTCAGGACGAAGGG
>MNDB01000023.1:0-3380 GCA_001914705.1 Actinobacteria bacterium 13_2_20CM_68_14
GCAAGGAGCATCGCGCCGGATAACGCGAGTCGACTTCTACGGACCTTCGGTGGTGAGTCGATCGCCGTTGCCGCCACGAGCGAAGCGGCCCCGGCCAGGACGGCGGCGCAAGGAGTCGGGAAGGCCACGGTCACGGCGGCGTACACCTCGAAGGCCGGGAGACTGCAGATGAGCACGGCGATTAGCGCCGCGAACCAAGACCGGAATCCCGATCGCACGAGTGCCCAGTGCAGAAGCACCCCGAACGCAGCTATTCCGACGAGTCCGAGGATGCGTAGAACGCGAAGGTGGTCGATCGAACCTGCGGCCGCAAAGCCCCATGCCTGGAGGAGTCCCTCGAGCGGGCGCGCTTGCACCGCGCTTGTCTCGAAGATGCTTCGGCCCGCAAAGGGGTCCGGATGGCCGCTGACTGCCATCCACAGGAAGGCGTAGTCGTCGATCTGGCCGTACGGCACCGTCGCGACGGGGATGAACATGGCGACGACCGACAGGGTCACCGCGGCTACGGCGGTCCGAGAAGTGGCCAGATAGGTGCCCCGACTCAGGGCGTGCGGCCTAACCTCCCCAGCCACTCCGTCTTCGCTAGACGGCAAGCAGTGGGCGCAGCAGCCCGCCGCTAGAAGACGGCCGTTCTGTTCTCGTGCTCGAGCACCCAGTCCTCGAGGTGTCACTTGACGACACTGGGGTCGGAGGCCGATGACGTCTCTAAACTGGCGATGGCTGCGGAAAAGGGGGGAGCGCTCTCGTGCCGACGTACTCGCTGGTAGTCCCCGCGTACAACGAGGAAGGCGTGATCGGGGAGCTCGCCGCTCGCCTCACCGAGGTGATGGACGCCCTGGATGGAGACGCGGAGGCGATCCTCGTCGACGACGGCAGCCGGGACCGCACTTACGAGCTGATGCTTGTTGCTGCGCAGGAAGAGCCCCGGCTCCGTCTGATCCGCCTTTCGCGTAACTTCGGGCACCAGATCGCGCTTACGGCAGGCGTCGACCTCGCGGCCGGCGACGCGGTGATCGTCCTCGACGCCGACCTCCAGGACCCGCCGGAGGTGATCCTCGAGCTCGCTGCTCGCTGGCGCGAGGGCTACGACATCGTCTACGCGCAGCGCGACGTCCGCGTGGGCGAGACGCGCTTCAAGCGTGCGACCGCGGCCTGGTTCTACCGGGGCTTCAATCGGATCTCCGAGGTCCAGGTCCCAGTCGACGTCGGCGACTTTCGGCTCGTCGACCGGCGCGCGCTTGACGTCTTCAACAACATGCGCGAGAGCAACCGCTTCGTGCGCGGGATGTTCGCGTGGATCGGCCTCCGGCAGACAGGCGTCGTCTACGCGCGTCAGGAGCGGTTTGCCGGCGAGACGAAGTATCCGCTCAGGAAGATGCTCCGCTTTGCCTCAACGGGCGTGATCAGCTTTTCCTCGGCGCCGCTGCGTGCCGCGTTGACCCTCGGCTTCTTCGTCTCATTCGTGGCCTTCGCGCTCGGGATCTGGAGCTTGATCGTGAAGCTGGCCGGCTTCTACAACGTGCCGGGCTGGACGTCAATCGTGGTCGTAACGGCATTCATCGGCGGGATCCAGCTCATCGTTCTCGGCGTGATCGGGTTGTACATCGGCGACATCCACGCGGAGGTGAAAGGCCGACCGCTGTACGTTATCGGCGAGCTCGAGAACTTTCCGGACGAGCGGTCGCTACCGCCGCGCGCGATCGTCGCCGACCGCCGCGTGCGCGAGTACGAGCGCTAACCGGGCGAGCTGACTCTGGCGGAGGCCCACTCCCATTGAGCTTCGAGGCCCTCCTCGAACCGGACGCGCGGCTCCCAGCCGAGCTCCCCGCGGATCCGCGTCGTATCGGCCTTCGTCCGTCGCTGGTCCCCCGGTACCTCGAGCTCGGTGATCACGGTTAGCGGCTTCCCGGCAAGCC
Organism: Actinobacteria bacterium 13_2_20CM_68_14; assembly: GCA_001914705.1. Classification (GTDB taxonomy): domain Bacteria; phylum Actinomycetota; class Thermoleophilia; order Gaiellales; family Gaiellaceae; genus 13-2-20CM-68-14. The sequence continues at coordinate 1,917 of MNDB01000023.1, forward strand.
GCTCGAACAGCGTAATCGCGTCGCTCATCGACGCCTCGAGAGCGCCGCCCACGTTGTACGTGCCGTGGCCGCGATCCATGGCAGCGATCGTCGCGTCGACGACATCCATGACGTACGTCCAGCTTCTGCTCTGGCCGCCGTCGCCATAGAGCGTGAAAGGTCTGTCCTCTGCGAGTGCGAAGGCGATCCGCGTGAAGGCCATGTCGGGCCTCTGGCGGGGGCCGAAGGCGTTGAAGTAGCGTAGGACCACGACATCGAGGCCGAAGCTCCGCGCGTATGCGCGCGCGAGGTTCTCGCAGGCGAGTTTCGTGATCCCGTACGGCGAAAAGGGGCGAGGCTCCGTGTCCTCGGGGGTCGGATAGGCGGCAGCTTCTCCGTAGACCGACGATGACGACGCGAAGACGACGCGTACGCCGTCGCGCGCGGCAGCCTCGAAGACGCGTCTGGTCGCGTCGACGTTGCGCCGCAGGTAGAGCGGGAAGACGTCCCCGAAGCTGCGTACCCCCGGCTGCCCCGCGAGGTGGAAGACGCCGTCGTATGGAGCGAAGTCAAGCTGATCCTCGGCGAGGTCGACACGCTTGACGTCGAGCGCGCGCGCGTTCTCCTCCTTCAGCCCGGTGTCGTAGTAGTCGGTGAAGCAATCGAGGCCGACGATCTCGTGACCCTGGTCGAGGAGATTCTCGGAGAGGTGCGAGCCGATGAAGCCGGCCGCCCCGGTCACGGCAAAGCGCATGCCCGTCAGCGACCGATGCGGATGGGCGCAACCGCGGCCGCGGCCACGAAATCACCGAGGGTGAACAGGAGCCGTAGCACGAGCGCGACGGCGAGGGCGGCGCTGGTTGTCAGTACGGGTGCGAGTGCGGCAACGAGAACCGCCTCGCGCACCCCGATGCCTGATGGGGCGACAACGACGATGAAACCGGCGGTCATCGCCAGCGCAACCCCGGCGAGGCAAAGCGGCAGGGACTTGCCCGCAGGCGCCCCCACTCCCACGGCCAGGATCCAGAGGCTGAGACCGTAGGCTGCCCAGCTCCCGAGCGACCACCCGGAGCCGACGAGCATCCCCTTCCAGCTGACGGATCGTTCGAGCGGTGGGCGTCTGACCACGCGCATGAGCAGGTCGACGAGCCGGGTCAGGACGGGTGGGCTGAGACCCGCGATCACAACGAGGAAGAGGGCGACGATCGCGCCGTATCGCCACGCCTCGCCGTGTGCCACGCTCGGGATGACAAGCGTTCCCACGGCGAGCCCCGTGACGAGGTTGATGCACACCGCGACGACGCTCGCAGTGAACGAGCGCGAGCGAGGGGCGCCTGCCTTGTGCGCGAGCTCCATCTGCGCGAAGAAGGCCCAGACGCTCCCCGGCAAGTACTTGCCGAGTTGGCCGATGAGGTAGATCTTTGACGCGGCGGCGGCGCGCACTCTCGACCCGAGCTCTTGGAGCGCCCTTTGCCAGACGAGAAC
>MNDB01000023.1:3454-9460 GCA_001914705.1 Actinobacteria bacterium 13_2_20CM_68_14
GAGGACCAGGCCGGCGGCAATCTGCGCTCCCCCCTTGAGTCGGCGGCGCGAACCGCCTCGAGCGGCCTGTTCGAGCTTCGAGGATTCGGGCGCGTCGACATCCCGGGCAACCGCAGCCACTGGCTTCATCGTAAACCACTTGCGGAAGAACCGAAACCCCTGCAAACTCGGCAAGCCGAAGGGACAGCCCCGACCGGGCTTACGGCTGTAGAACTCGGGTGAGGAATTTCACTAAAAGCAGGAAGGGGTGATCCGAAAGCCATGTCCAACGACCCGGCCTTCGGCCCGTGAACGACCGTCCGCGGATTGCGGTCGTGACCGGCGCCGCAGGCTTCATCGGCTGCAATCTCGCGGCGCGCCTCGTTGAGCAAGGCTGGACGGTCAGGGCTTTGGACAACGAGCGCTCAGGCGACTGGCGCCGCCTCGCGGTGCCCGTTGAGCGAATCGACCGCGACCTGACCTCGCTGAGCGGCGACGAGCTGGACTCGCTCTGCCACGGCGCAGACGCCCTGTTCCACCTCGCTGCCGAGAAGCACAACTCGTCGAAAACGACTCCTCAGCGGACGATCGAGGTCAACGTCTTGGCGACCCAGCGTCTCTTCGACGCAGCGGCGAACGCACGCGTTCGCAAAGTGGTCTTCACCTCCTCGCTCTACGCATATGGTTCGCGTGGTCCTGATTCGATGACCGAGGATGACCTGCCGAAGCCGACGACCGTCTACGGTGCGTCGAAGGTCGCCGGCGAGCATTTGCTGCGTGTCGCGGGACATGAAAACGGCCTGGCATGGACGGTCGGCCGTCTCTTCTTCATTTACGGGCCGAAGCAGTACGCCGAGGGAGGCTACAAATCGGTGATCGTCAAGAACTTCGAACGGATCCGTAGCGCCGAGAATCCGGTCGTCTTCGGAGACGGCAAGCAGGCGCTCGACTACGTCTACGTCGACGACTGCGTCGACGCTCTGCTGGCCATGCTCGCTCCGGAGCACGACGGTCGCACGTACAACGTCGCGAGTGGGCACGCGATCACGGTCAACGAGCTGACCCGGCTCATGCTCGAGGCGTCCGGTTCGGATCTGGAACCGGTGAACGGGCCTCCAGACGAGACAGCCGGCACGGTTCGCAAGGGCTCGCCCACGCTCGCCCAGAGACAACTTGCCTGGGAAGCCAAAACGCCGATCGACGAGGGGCTCGGCCGGGTCTGGGGTTGGCTCGAGGAACAGCCGTGATCGAGCGTCAGCCCGAAATCTCCGTCGTCGTTCCGTGCTTCAACGAAGAGGCGAACGTCGCGGCGTTGGCCGAACGTCTCTTCGACGCGACCGACGAGGCGGGACTGACGACCGAGATCGTATTCGTCGACGACGGCAGCACGGACGGAACCTGGGCTGCGATCGAGCGCTGCCACGAGGAGTCGGGCGATCGCGTCGCCGGCGTCAAGCACAAGCGCAACTCGGGGATTCCAGCCGCGTGGCAATCCGGAGTCGACGCTGCGAAGGGCCGGTACACGTGCTTCTTGGACGCCGACCTACAGCATCCGCCCGAGGAGGTCGTGACGCTCTACCGAAGCCTGCTTCGGTCGCGGGCGGACATGGTCCAGGGGACACGGTCGAGCATCGAGCGGCTGCGCGATTCCCGGATGTTGTTCTCCCGCGTTCTGAACCTGTTGCTCAACATCGCCTTTCGAACCTGGGCCACCGATTCCAAGTCCGGCTTCGTGCTCGCGCCGCACCGTGTGCTCGAAGACGTCCTTTCGTACCGCGGGCGCTACCGCTACTTCCAGACGTTCATCAGCGTTGCGGCCAAGTCCAAGGGATACGAGGTTCTCGAGGTCGAGACTCTGTTCCAGAGCCGGTATGCCGGCACCTCGTTCCTGAGCGGGAAGGCTTGGTGGGTCTCGTTGGGAGCGCTTGCCGACTTTCCCCGCGCCCTGATCGAGTTCGGACGCAAGCGCGCGCCGTACAGCGCGTCGATAGCACCGAAGTCATATCCACTTCCGCGTGCCCGGCATCCCTACCGTGGCCGGCGGCGCTTGCGCTTCGAGGCGTATTTTGCGACCACGCCGCTCCACAAGTGGAAGATCACGCGTCGGACGCGTGACCTCTACCTCGAGCTGAAGCAGACGGAGCAGTGGTCACGGGGGGCACTCGAGGAGCTGCAGCTCACGAAGCTGCAACGACTCCTGCAGCACGCATACAGCCACGTCCCGTACTACCGCGACGCGTTCGACGAGGCCGACGTCCATCCGGAGGAAATCACAAGCATCGACGACCTCAGACGTCTCCCCCTGCTCGAGAAGGATCAGGTCCGTAAGAAGCTGTACTTCCACCTCTTCGCGGACACCCACCGCAAGCGGGACATGCTCCGGATCACGACAAGCGGTTCGACGGGCGAGCCGTTCACCACTTACGGCGACCGCTATCAGCTCGAGATGCGGTTCGCGACGACGCTCCGTTCACTCGAGTGGACGGGCTGGCGCTTCGGCGACCGTCAGGCGCGGCTCTGGCACCAGACGCTCGGGATGAGCAAGTCGCAGGTGATTCGCGAGCGGACTGACGCGTGGTTTATGCGACGCCTGTTCGTGCCGGCGTTCGAGTTCACGCCTGAGACGATCGAGCAATACGTCGATCGAATCCGCAGGTTCAAGCCAGTGCTGGTGGACGGCTATGCCGAGTCGCTTAACTTCCTCGCCACGTACGTTCGCGACGGCGGCAACCCTGGCTTCTCGCCGAGGGCAATGGTGTCGTCGGCGCAGATGCTGCCCGACAACGTCCGCGATCTAATCGAGGAGGCATTCCAAACACGGGTGTTCGACAAGTACGGAAGCCGTGAGTTTTCCGGGATCGCGTATACCTGCGAGCTGTCGCGCGACCACCACGTAATGGACGAAAGCTACGTCGTCGAGCTTCTGACCGACGGTCGGCCCACCGAGCCCGGCGAGGTTGGTGAGATTCTCGTGACTGACCTGAACAACTTCTCTGTTCCGCTGATCCGCTACCGCATAGGGGACCTTGCGGTCGCGGTCGACGAGTCCGAGGCGTGCGCTTGCGGCCGCCATTTCTCCCGAGTCGGCCGGATCGAGGGCAGAACGCAGGCGATCGTCCACTGCGCCGACGGCACTTGGCTTCCCGGCGCACTCTTCCTCCACTTCTTCAAGGAACACGAATACGCGATCCGGCACTTCCAGGTGCACCAGGAAACGCCCGGAGAGATCACTCTCAAGGTCGTCAAGAACCGCCAGTTCAGCGAGGCGGCGATGCGTGAGATCCTCGAGGAATTGGGGCGATACACGGGCTCGAAGACGCGCATCGACGTCGAGTTCGTGGAAGAGATTCCGCTGGTCCGGACCGGTAAGCGCTCACCGGTCGTCTCCACGGTCGACGAGGACTTTCAAGAAGTGTCTTCCCGGAAGGTTCGTTCGCTCGTCTGATCTACGACTGCTGAGCGCCGCCTGAGCTGGTCAGCCCGGGCGCTTCGTCTCTACGAGTTCGCGGCCGTCGGCGGCTCCGGCGCTCGAGCAGTGCACGGGCCCTTGTGCGGCGCGGATACAGCGCGAGGCCGAGAAGCGTAAGGGCTCCGATCGCGAGGAGCACCGGATAGTGGCTGTACGAGGAGTACTTGAACCTGACGACATGTCGCCCGGGCGACACCTCGACGCCCACGAGGCTCGGCGCCATCATCTCCGGCTTCGCGCGCACTCCGTCCACGGTCACGGTCCAGCGCGGGTCGTAGGTGGCCTTGAGCAGCACGACCGCACGCCGCCTAGCCTCAACGGTTGCGTTGAAGATGCCGTCCTGAAGCGTGTTGTTCTGCGTGACGACCGTTCCCGCCGGGCCGGGGGGCGGGTTAGTACCGGCGAACGTCGGCGGCAGTGGCCGCGCGCCGGCGAACGCGACGCTGGGATAGATCCCTCGCAACGCGAGGTTCGAGTTTCTGAAGTCCCGGGTGGCTTGCTCGATGTTCGTGCGGTTGGCCGAGACCGACCCAGCCCTGTCGACCACCTGGAAGTAGCCGCTCGTGTGAACTTCGTAGAGTCGGTGGGGGCCGGCTTTCGCAATTAGCTTCGCTGGGACGGTTGGTTTTCGGTCGAAAGGAACGATCACGTAGCGGATGTTCAGCATCTGGTACTGCGCCGGATTGTTCTCGTCGAAGGCGACCTCGATGTCGGTCGAGAGCGACGTGATCGTCCGGAAGACCAAGCCAAGCGCGTCGACGCCGCGGTCCGCGAGCCAAGCCTGGACCGGCACTGAGCCGACGCGGTACTGCGATCCCCAGTTGGCGCGCAGCCCGGCGTAGGTGCGCCCGTCGTGGCGCTTCTTGACGATGTCGATGAGTCGATTGAGGTTGCGTCCGTCTGTTGCGTCATAGCCCTGCTGTGAGCGAATCAGAGCTGTGCCACGGTTGTCGTAGTGGGTGCGTTCGATCCAGGCGGGGGCGAGGGCACCGACGCAGAGTGCGAGCGACGCGGCTCCTGCGGCCGCGGCGTACCGGCCCGGGATCCGGCGCATGGTCTCCGAGTACGTCGTTCGGAGAATCCAGCCGAGGCCCACGCCTGCAATCAGGATCCCGGCGAGGTGGACGCCCATGATGAAGCGGTGGATCTGGACGTCGCGCATGCCGGGGAGAAGGTCGATCAGCCCGCCCCAGGTGCGACGGCCGAAGAAGAGGAGCAGGCTAAGCGTGAAGGCGCCGAGGAGCGCTCGAGCTCGGACGTCGGCGCGCGCTCGGACAATGCACACGGCGACGCCGGCAAAGAACAGGAACGTAATGATCGGGAAGCCGCGGTTGCCATCGAAAATCTGGCCGGTGAAGAGCCAATGGAGGATCTTCTGCGCACCGAACGAGTCGTTGTAGATCGTGCCCTTGTAGTACTCCGTGCGCGCAGTCCATTTGGTGTCGCCGATCAGCGGCACCAGCACCCAGGAGGCGACAAGCAGCCCGCCAACCGTCGCGAGCGCGGCACGGCCAACTCTCCGGACGAAGGCGGTCTTGCCCAGCACGATCACCCAGACGCCGACGGTCAGAACCGCCAGGTAACCCGTGATGAAGTGGCAGGCAATCGTGAGCGCCAACGCCAGGGCGGCTGCGGCGTAGTGCTTCCCGCGCGACACGGCGCGCCACGTCAGACCCCACGCGATCGGCAGCAGCCACATCCCCCAGAGCTGCCCGTAAATCCCGAATCCCTGCCAGGTGTAGCTGCCATGCTCGTAGCCGTAGGCAGGCGTGCTGACCAGCAGCGGCGAGATAACTGCTGCGGACGCAGCCGTCCAGCTGCTCCAGTCCAGCAGGCGCGCTCCAACGTAGACGGCAATCGGCCATAGCGCGAGGAGCAGGTACAAAAACCACAAGTAGACGTTCTGATCGCCGGCGCCGGTCACGTTCGCCAAGAACGCGGTGAGCGAGTGCGGCAGGCTCTGGTAGTGGTGGAAGAACGAGGACCCGAGCGCGAAGTACGGGAACCAGCCGTCAAAAGGCCAGCGGCCGTGGTGAAGCTGGCCGCTCGCCCACCGCACCATCAAAAGGTGGAATGCGCTGTCATTTTGGTTCTGTGCGTACCTCGTTTCGCCCCGTAGAACGATCAGGCCAAAGAGGACCGGGAGACCGATCAGCCATGTCGCTGACCACCGGAGCTCCCAGCTCCTCGGCGTTGACTGACTCTTAGGAATTGCCGCATCGAGGCCCTCCGCGCTCTGGACGCTAGGCTCGACCTTGGAGGGTGACGGCAGAGCTGTTTGTGTCCGTTCGTTACTGAGAAGTCGTTTTGGGCCGGGTTCGAGTACGTCGCCTCGGAAGTAGTCCAGTGTTCGCCAGGCGAGCACCACGGCGATAGCAGTCACGGCTAATGAGAGGAGCTTCTTCTGCCAAGTGTCGAATGCATCGCCGCCAAAGATCCAGCCGTACAACGGCTCGACCTTCAGCGCCTGCAGGTGCACCTGCGTGTTGTAGTAGACGAACGGATACCAAAGGCTCAGCAGAAAGAGGACCGTGAGCACCGCATACGCACGCCGGAAC
>MNDB01000098.1 GCA_001914705.1 Actinobacteria bacterium 13_2_20CM_68_14
CGTCGTTTCTACCCCCTGCAACCGGGCGCAAATCACGCGATTCACGTGATGCACACTCACGCTTCTGGGCGCAATGCTTGGGGCATGACTACGCCGGGGTCGAGCGTTCGACCGGACGAGCAGTTGTTCGTTACTCACACGCGCCAGTCCGGCCACATGCAACGGCTCGAGCTTCACAGTCCCTGGGCCTTCTGCGTTGCCGAGAGCGTGAGAACAGCGCTTCACGTTGTTCTCGAGGGCGCCTGCAGGCTCGTGCCGACGGCCGGCTCGCCGCAGCTGCGGGTCGGGCGAGGGGATCTCATCCTGCTCACCCACGGCACCGGCCACGTGCTGGCCGACGATTCGAGTCCCCCGCCGGGGAGACCGGACGCTAACAGCAGGAGGTCGATCGTCCTGACCGGCGGCTACCAGGTTAATTGTCCTCTGCCGCTTCTCGCGTCACTGCCTGATGTCGTGTACATCCAAAGCTACCGGTGCCCCGAGCAGGGTGTACGCGCGATCGTCGACCTCCTCGGAGCCGAGCTCGAGGAAGACCGTCCCGGAGCCCGCACGGTCGTCCCGGCACTGGAGGACGCTCTCCTTCCCCTCGTCGTACGCGCTTGGCTCGACGACTGCGCCGAACGTTCCCGCGAACACACACCCAAGACGTTGAGCGACCTCGCGATCGCGACTGCGCTGGAGCGGATTCATGCCGAACCGGAGCGCGCCTGGACAATCAGCGCGCTCGGGCGCGAAGTTGCCCTTTCACGATCAGCCTTCGCGCACCGCTTCACCCGAGCTGTCGGCGAGCCGCCCCATGCCTATCTCGCCCACTGGCGAATGACCGTCGCCGCTCGTCTTCTGCGCGATTCCGACCTCAATCTCGCCGCGGTCGCGCTTCGCGTCGGCTACGCCTCCGAGTTCGCCTTCGCGAAAGCCTTCAAACGCGACTACGGCATCGCCCCGGGCAGCTTCCGGCGCCAGTCGGCCGCGTGATACCGGCGGTCAGGTCGGCCGGCGGCCTTGAGAGAAGCGACCTTCAGGTCGGGGCTGACACGGACCAGATCAGAAGGTCGAGGATTCGCACATCGGTGAGCCGGTGCTCGCGGCTCGAGAGCTCTCGCCGGAGCTCATGGAGAGCCGAACGGTTTCGATCCAGATCTACTTTGTAACTGCGGACGAGCGCGGTCGCGCGTTCCCCGAACGTCCCCGACGAAACTGCCGCGGAATCGTCTCTCGTCAGGTATGCCTGGACGACGCTGTCGAGCATCGGGATCAGCGCGGGCCGCTTCGGGTGCAGCGCCTTCGTCATCTTCGAGAAGCCGACCCCGCGGATGTCCGCGAATGCGTCGAAGAGTTGCGTCAGCGGAAGCCACGGAATCGCGCTCGCCGTGTCGGCTAACGACGCAGCGGGGTCGATCTCGCGCAGAGCGTGTTCAATCTTGCCCCGGCGTTCGAGGATCGCGGCGATCTCTGCCGCCGAGATGCGGGCGCCGCCCCGGTTCGCCTGCCTGAGGTCGCTCTCGTCGAATGAGGCGGGCCTTGAGGAGTCCCGGGCCTCGTAGCTGGAATACGCCGCGAGGAAATCGAGCGCCAGCTCGAGTGGATTCTCGACCTCGACACCACCACGAAGAATGATCGTGCTCATATGTGCGGCCTGCGGCACAGCGGCTCATCCGCAAAGATGACTTGCACCGGAAGGGAGAGCATGATGGCCGATCACGAGGTCGTGAGTCGCGAGGAGTGGGCAGCCCTCCGCGAGAAGCTGCTCGCCCGCGAGAAGGAGCACACCCGCCTGGGCGACGAGCTGGCGCGGCAGCGGCGCGAGCTGCCCTGGGTCCGAGTCGAGAAGGAGTACCGCTTCGACACCGACGACGGCACGCATACGCTCGCGGAGCTGTTCGACGGCCGCAGCCAGCTGCTCGTCTACCACTTCATGTTCGGCCCGAGCTACGAGGCGGGTTGCCCGACCTGCTCCTCGATGGCCGACACCATCGACGGCGCACTCCCACACCTGCACGCACGCGACGTGACGATGACGTACGTCTCGCAAGCGCCGCTCGAGAAGCTGCAGGCGTACAAGCGGCGGATGGGCTGGCAGATGCCCTGGGTCTCGTCGGCGGACAGCGACTTCAACTTCGACCTCGGCTACTCACGCACCGAGGAGCAGACGCGCGAAGCGTTCGCGCCGATGCTCGAGGCGGGCCCGCCGCCGGTCCTCGACCACAACGCAAGGTCGACCGGCACCGATGTCACGGGCTACCTCAGCCAGGGACCGGGCTTCAGCGTCTTCGTCCTCGACGACGGCACCGCCTACCAGACCTACGGGACGACGGCCCGCGGCCTCGAGTTCCTGATGGGCTACTACGGGATCCTCGACCGCGCCCCTAAGGGACGGGACGAAGGCGGCGAATCCCAGATCTGGATCCGCCGGCACGACGAGTACTAGGTACGGCCTAGATGAGTCAGCTCGCAGCCATTGCGGCGGCGCTCGCGCCTGCGGAGCAGAAATACCTCTCGCAGGCGCGCCAGATGCAGGCGCTCTCCTTCGCCGTGCACATCCCTCTCGTCTGCTTCGGGATCGCGTTCCCGGCGATGATGCTCTTTGTCGAGTCGCGGTATCTGCGGACGGGTGACGAGCTCTACCGGACGCTTGCGCGGCGCTGGTCGCGGATCCTGGCGGCGCTGTTCGCGGCCGGCGTCGTCACCGGCACGATCCTCAGCTTCGAGCTGGGCCTGCTGTGGCCGAACTTCACCGGCACCTTCGGCAGCGTGTTCGGGCTCGGCTTCGCGATCGAGGGCTTCTCGTTCTTCATGGAGGCGATCTTCATCGGGATCTACGTCTACGGGTGGAACCGCCTCTCGCCGCGCGCGCATTTCGCGAGCGGCATCCCGATCGCGATCGCCGGCTTCACCGGGTCGTTGACGGTGATCTCTGTCAACGGATGGATGAACCACCCCACCCACTTCCGCTTCCGCGACGGCCGCGTCTTCGACGTGAATCCGTGGGGAGCGCTGTTCGGCAACAGCTACTTCTGGCACGAGCTCACGCACATGTACCTGGCCGGCTACATGGTCACCGGCTTCGTCTTGGCGAGCGCCTACGGCTTTGGGCGGCTTCGAGGCCGCTGGGGCCGGTACGAGCGCACGGCGCTTGCGATCCCGCTCGCGGTCGCGACACTCGCCTCGGTTGCGCAGGTCTTCATCGGGGACTGGAACGGGCGCGAGGTCGCGACCAACCAGCCGACCAAGCTCGCCGCCTTCGAGGGGCTGGGCAAAACCACCAAGGGCGCGCCCGTGCACATCCTCGGCTGGTACAGAGACGGTCACGTCGAGTATGGGATCCCGCTTCCGCATCTGCTGTCCCTGCTCGCCTTCCACAGCACCGACGCCAGAGTGCAGGGGCTCGATGCCGTCCCGCCAGCAGACCGCCCGCCGGTGAACGTCGTCCGCTATGCCTTCCAGACCATGGTCGGGATCGGCACCGGGCTCGCCCTGCTCTCGGTCGTCTACTTGGCGACGCGCATCCGGCGGAGGCGGCTGCCGGAGTCGACCTGGTTCTACCGGGCGCTGGTGGTGGCGGGGCCGCTCTCCGTCGTGGCGCTGATCGCAGGCTGGGTGACGACGGAGGTCGGCCGCCAGCCTTGGGTCGTCTACCACGTGATGCGCACCTCGGAGGCGGTGACCGGGGCGGACGTGATTCCGGTTGGCTACGCCACCCTCGCGCTCGTCTACCTCGCGCTCGCCGCCGGAGTCGCCTGGGTCCTGCTTCGCCTCTCGAGGACGCCCGTCTGATGCATCTCTACGAGGTACCACTCTGGTTCGCGCTCGTGGGGCTCGCGCTCTACACCGTGCTCGGCGGCGCCGACTTCGGCGCCGGCTTCTGGCAGCTCGTCGCGGGCAGAGGCAAGCAGGCCGACGAGGTTCGCGACGAGGCCCATCATGCGATGGCGCCCGTCTGGGAGGCCAACCACGTCTGGCTGATCTTCGTCCTCACCGTCGTCTGGACCGCCTACCCTGCCGCCTTCGGCTCGATCGCGTCGACGCTCTCGATCCCGCTCTTCATCGCCGGCGTCGGGATCGTCATGCGCGGGGGCGCCTACGCCCTGCGTGCGGGAACCAGGACTGCCGGTGAGCAACGCCGGGTCGACACCGTCTTCGCGCTCTCGTCGGTGCTGACGCCCTTCGCGCTCGGCACCGTGATCGGCGCGATCGCCTCCGAGCGCGTGCATCTCGGCAACCCGGGCGGCAGCCTCGTCACGAGCTGGCTCAACCCGACCTCGATCGCGATCGGCGTGCTCGCCGTCGCGAGCGGCGCCTATACCTCAGCCGTCTTTCTGAGCGGCGATGCCGAACGCCACGGCCACGGCGACAGCGCCCTCGCCGACCGTTTCCGTGCCAGAGCGCTCGGCGCGGGGCTCGCGACAGGCGCCATCGCGATCGGAGCGCTCATCGTCCTCCACTTCGACGCAGAACGCATCTTCAGGCGACTCACCCAGGGCGTGGGGCTGCCCGCGCTGGTCGCCTCCGTGATCGCCGGTATAGCGACGCTCGCGCTCGTCTGGCGACGGCGCTACGAACCCGCGCGGTACCTGGCCGCCCTGGCCGTCGCCGCGACGATTGCCGGCTGGGCGCTGGCCCAAAACCCGGTGTTCCTGCACGGGCTCACGATCCGGGAGGCGGCGGCCGGGCACGACACGCTGGTCGCCGTCGTCGTCGCGATCCTGGTCGGCGCGCTGCTGCTCTTCCCGTCGCTTGCGCTCCTGTTCCAGCTGACGCTGGGCGGCGAGCTCCGGGACAGCGGACCGAGCTCGGTCGAGGCCCCGGTCGGATCCCGGCGCCGAGGGCTTGTGAGCGTCCGGTTGGACGCACGGCTCTCGGTTGCCTTCCTCGTCGCAGGCATTGGCTTCCTCACGGTCGCGAACGCTGGTTGGGCTCACGCGATCGGCGTTGCCTGCTTCTTCGGGTTCATCCTCTCGGGCTTTCGGGCTGCCTTGCCGCCGGGCATCGTCGACGCCGGTCTAGTGGACGAGGAGCAGCTGTGAAGAACCGGAGACGTCGGAAAAGCTCAAAGAGGAGGGGCTCGTCCACCACATCGGCGTCTCCAACTTCGACGTCGACCAGCTTCGCCGCGCACAGGCGATCGCGCCCGTGGAGACGCTGCAGCCGCCGTACGGGCTTCCGTAGACCGGATCAAGTTGATCCGATCGTCGGCGCGGCCAACCTCGAGCTCGGCGACGATGACATCGTGATGATCGAAGGGAGGGCATGAGATGGCCACTACGAAAGCGAAGATCGGCTTTGTCGGCCTGGGACACATGGGCGGAAACATGGCCGCCCGATTCCTCGCGGCCGGATACACCGTCTACGGCGAGTCGCGCGACCGCGATGAGGCAGACGATCTCGTCCACCAGGGGCTGGTGTGGCGTGACACCCCGCGCGAAGTCGCCGAGGCCGCGGACGTCTTGATTACGTCGGTTCCGAACGACGACGTCCTCGAAAGCGTCGCGTCAGGGTCCGATGGGATCCTCGCCGGCCTCACCGAATCGAAGATCTGGATCGACATGAGCACGGTCAGCCCGCGCGCAAGCCGTCAGGTCGCGAAGCGGGTGCAAGACCAAGGGGCGGCGATGCTCGACGCTCCCGTGTCGGGAAGCGTTCCCCAGGTGCAAACGGGAACGCTGACGATCATGGTCGGCGGCGACGAGCAGGCGTACACGAAGGTCGAGCCGATCCTGCGCGAGCTCGGCACGCCGACCCACATCGGCGAGAACGGACAGGGGCTGGTGTTGAAGCTGGCGATCAACATCAGCCTCGCCGTGCAGATGCTCGCCTTCGCCGAGGGCCTCGTCCTGGCCGAGCGGTCCGGCATCGACCCCAAGCTCGCGGTCGAGGTCATGACCGGGAGCCCGATCGGCTCGCCGATGCTGAAGGCACGCGCCGACCTTGTCCTCGACCTGCCGGACGAGGCCTGGTTCGACGTCAGCCTGATGCAGAAGGACGTGGCACTCGCGCTCGACACAGGACGAGAGCTCCATATCCCGCTGCCGTCTGCGGCAACGGCCGATCAGCTGCTCACGCTGGCGAGCGCGCTCGGATACGAGCACCGCGACCTCGCGGCGCTCTACGAGGTACTCGCACACTTGACAAGCGACCCGCAGCCGACGTGAGCTGCTCCTGTCCTAAGCGGCGAGCCGCTCGTCCTCGTAGCGCACGGTGCTGAACGACGCGTACGCGTACGGGTGGTAGAAGACGTCGAGCGCCTGGTGCGGCTCGGGCCGGATCTCGAAGTACGACCCGCGGCGCTGGTCGCAGACGCAGACGGTCAAGCCGTCGGTGACCGGGTGCCAGAAAAGGGTGACCTCGAAACCGTCGCTCTGGCGGTAGGCCAGCTCTTGCGAGTGGTGTTGTCTGAGTCGGGCGACTGTCATCTCGTGGCTCCTTCCGGATCGTTCTCGAAGCCACGACGATCGCATCCCCGCACCTCCGTGTCTCTACGGCCAGCCCCCGAGCGATGGGCCCGCTGGCATCCCACTTCGGATTGAAGCCAGCCTCACCACCGCCGGGCCAACCCGCGCTCGTTGTGGTGCCTGGTTGAACGAGGCCGCTCTCGTAGGCGAGGACGACCGCATGGGCGCGGTCGTGGAGGTGGAGCTTCTGGAGATGCGGGCGCAGGTCGCAGCGCAGCAAACCGGCTGAGCCTGTCGTAATCCTCAGCTCGAGTTCATAGCCGCGCAGCCGTGCCGGCCTCGCCGCCGTGACGCTATGCCCGACTGGCGACCGATTCGGTTCGACGCGGCAGGACCCAGCCCGGACGCGGAAAGTGGCAGGTGTATCCGTTCGGGTACCGCTGGAGATAGTCCTGGTGCTCCGGCTCGGCTTCCCAGAACGGCCCCGCCGGAGCCACCTCGGTGACGACCTTCCCGGGCCAAAGCCCCGACGCTTCGACATCAGCGATCGTCTCCTCGGCGACGCGGCGCTGTTCGTCGTCGAGATAGAAGATCGCCGAGCGATAGCTCATCCCGACGTCGTTACCCTGGCGGTTGAGCGTCGTCGGGTCGTGGATCTGAAAGAAGAGCTCGAGCAGGTCCCGGTACGAGGTCTGCTCAGGATCGAACGTGATCTCGATCGCTTCGGCGTGCGTCCCGTGGTTGCGGTAAGTCGCGTTCGGGACATCGCCGCCGCTGTAACCGACCCTCGTCGAGAGAACCCCCGGTCGCCTCCGGATGAGATCCTGCATCCCCCAGAAACATCCTCCCGCAAGGATCGCCTTCTCGACTGCTCCGTTCACGTTAGCCGTCACCTCCCGGTTCGAACCACCGCGGTCACTGTAGCCGTGAGGGTCGGCCCCGGCGAGCGTTACGCAGGCGGATCGTCGAGGCGTCGGACGAGGGTCGCCGCCGGATCGAGCGAGACCTCCATGCCGGCGGCCGGACGCTGCTCATCGTCACGCTTCCGCTCGAGGGCGAGCCTGCGGCGTCCCGGATCGAATGCTGCAGGGTCGGCCGCCGAGCTGGCGGAAGGCCTGCAGCACCCCTCCAACGGCTACGGCTGCGGCTGGGTCAGGAAGACCTTGGCGTCTTCGTAGCTGGGATCGGCGGTCGACTCGGCCGGCCCGTACACGAGGTTGAGGACTCCGGTCTTGAAGCTCGCGGCCGAGATCAGCCTCAGCGGGATCGGGGTCTCGCCCTCGTCGAACAGGCGCATGCCCTTGCGGACGGCGATCGGGTGAACGAGCAGGTGCAGCTCGTCCAGCAGTCCTGCAGCCAGCAACTGGCGGACGACCGAGACCGAGCCGCTCAGCGCGATGTTGCGACCCGGCTCGTTCTTCAGGGCGGTCACGGTCTCGACGAGGTCGCCCTCGAGCTGTTCGGAGTTCCGCCACGTGAACTCGAGCTTCTGGCTCGACACGACGATCTTGCGGGCGTCACCGAGGGACTTGGCAAAGGGAGCGTCCTCCCCACCGGCCGCTTCCCGCTCGGGCCACGCCCCGGCGAAGCTGTCGTAGGTCTTGCGGCCGAAGAGGATCGTGTCGGCGGCGCCGAGGGTCGCGTCGACGGCAGCGCCCATCTCCTCGTTGAAGTAGGGGAAGTGCCACTGATCGGGCGCCTCGACGACACCGTCGAGCGAGATGAACAGGTCTGCGGTGATCTTTCTCATGGTTTTCCTCCACGGACGGTCGGTGACCTAGTCATCCCATCAGACGGTGACGGCCGACCGAAATCATCGGTCTTCAAACAGTCGCCATCGGCTCCTTGATCCCGTGCCGCAGCAGCCAGCGGTTGACCGGCCAGCTGGTCGCGAAGCCGAGGATCATCCCGATCTGCATCAAGAACCAGTGGCTGGAGCTGTCGATCGGTGGCGGCGACTCCCAGATCGCGTACTCCGCGAACGCCATCCAGCCGAACAGGCCGACCTCGAAGCTGAGCACCGAGAGCGTGTCGGACTTGATCGCGTCGCCCAGCGGCGCCAGCCGGCCCAGCTGGCCGCGTGCCGGTGCGATCGCGAAGTACTGAAAGAGGATCCCGAACGCCCAGGCGAGCGGCAGGTCGAGGAGGTACTCCGGGCCGAGGGCGGTCGAAGCGATCGTCCAGCCGGTTGCCCAGACGATCCATTCGCCGCCGATGTCACCAAGTGCGCAGCCGGCGCCGCAGTGCGTATCGGAGAGGGACACCTGCCACCACGAATCGCGGGCGCCCTTGTTCATCTGGGCGCCATGCATGTGCATCCGCTTGCGCGACATCCGCCGTCCGCGCGCGAAGTACGCCCAGAGAGCGATCGGTCCCAGGTAGAGCGCGGTCAGCGGAAAGGCGACGTCCATGATCGCCATGTGCTGGCGGTTACCCAGCACGACGATGTCGGCGGCGATCACGAGCGCGGACGCGAATCCAAGTCCGAGCGCCACCCAGGCGAGGAGCTCAAACCAGCTCGGAGCCACACGCAATCCTAAGCGGACGAATCCCTGGCGCCCGACCCGGGGAACCACGGATCCCCTGAGATCCGTCTATCGGTCGATCACTGCGTCGGTGACGGCGTCGATCGCGGCGAGCCTGCCTGCGAGCTCGTCGGTGAGCCCGTATCGTGCGGCCAACTCGGCCGGTTCGGCGTAACTGAGCTTCGTCTGGTCGTCGTCGGCCCAGACGAGGACCTTGAGTGGTAGGTCGAGCGCCGCGAGCGGCGCGGCCGCCATCACCGGTGTCCCCGCGAGCGGGTTGCCGAAGATGACGAGCTTGGTATCGCGGAGCTCGAGGCCGACCGCCTCGGCCTCACCGCTGTGGTCGATGACCGCGAACAGCTTGATCCCTTTCGACTCCAACACGCCCTTCAGGCGGGAGACGGTTTCTTCGACCGGCCAGGGACTCTCTTTCGTTGTCATGCGATTGCCTCCGTTTCGATCACTGCGAACACACTGTTGCAGCCAACTTCCTGGCGCCGCCGGCCCTCGCTCAAGTTCAACTCGAGTGAGATCGAGGAGCGACCCGTTCGTGGTAGCCGCCACCCGAGAAGTGCCGCAGGCCGCCACAACGGTTGGGTGTCAGCTTCGAAGACATCGCGGATCCGGTGCGCAATGCTCTCGCCATGACTAGTTGCGGATACTGCAAACGCGAGCTCGTGTCTGTCGTCTACCTGCTCCCGCGCGCGAAGCCGGTCTGCGGAAGTGCCGCCTGCCTGGCGCTCGCCTATCGGGATTCCGAGCGCGACGAGTCGGAGGACGGGACGAGCTCGACGCAGGCTGCGTAATCCTGTTCGGATGGACGTGCCGAAGCTGAAATTGGGCGACACCGAGGTGCCGCGGATCGGTCTCGGAACGAATCGACTCACCAACACGAGCGAGCACGCCGCACTCGTGAAGGAAGCGGTCGCGCTCGGGCTCGGGCACGTCGACAGCGCACACACCTACACGGGCGGCGAAAGCGAGGAGACGATCGGCGCCGCGCTGTCGCCTGTCGCCGACGGCGTCGTTGTCGCGACCAAGGGTGGCTGGGGCGCCGGAAACGGCCGGCCCGACGTACTGCGGGCTCAGATCGAGGAGAGCCTGCGGCGGCTGCAGACGGAGACGATCGCTCTCTACTACCTGCACCGGGTCGATCCCGAGACCCCGCTCGACGACAGCCTCGGCGCGATCAAGGAGTACCGCGACAGCGGCAAGGTCCGGCACGTCGGCCTCTCCGAGGTCGGTATCGACCAGATCGAGCAGGCCCGCAACGTCGTGCCGATCGCTGCGGTTCAGAACAGGTACAGCCTCATCGACCGCACGCACGACGAGGTGGTCGACTACTGCGCCGCCGAAGGGATCGTGTTCGTGCCCTTCTTCCCGCTCCGCGGTGTGGGTAGCCAGCAGCTGTCCGAGATTGCCGACCGACACGGCGCCTCTCCGGAGCAGATTGCGCTCGCGTGGCTCCTGAGGCGCTCGCCGACGACGCTGCCGATCCCCGGCACGCTCTCGCTCGAGCACCTGAGGGAGAACCTGGCCGCGCTCGAGATCGAGCTGAGCGCCGACGAGTTCGAGGCTTTGCGTTAGGCCGGACAATTTCCTGCTAGCCGCCATGCCATTCGGGGCTCCTTCTGGCATCCTCTGGGCATGGCGTTGCGATGCCTCATCGTGGACGACAGTGCGCCCTTTCTCGAGGCCGCAAGCAAGTTCCTGGAGCGCGAGGGAATCACGATCGTCGGCGTCGCCTCAACCGGCGCGGAGGCTCTCGAACGAGCTCAGGAGCTCCGGCCGGACGTCGCGCTCGTCGACATCGATCTGGGAGAAGAGAGCGGGTTCGATCTCGCGCGACAGATCGCCGAGGGGCCTGCGCCCCTTCCGGTCATTCTCATCTCGACCCGTTCCGAGGAAGACCTGGCGGAGCTGATCGAAGCATCGCCGGCGCTCGGCTATGTCTCCAAAGCACACCTCTCGGCGCACGCGGTCGCTGACCTCCTCGGCCGGGGCAAGTGCGTGCACGAGGCTCTCGTCTACTCGACGGTCGAGGAGTTCCTGGCGGCAACGGTGCCGTTCATACGCGAGGGACTCGAAGAAGCAGAGCCACTCCTGGTGGTGACGAAGGAGGCGAATCTCAGCGCCCTACGGGAGACCCTGGAGATCGATGCCGGCGGGGTCGAACTCGTCGACCCCGCCGGCATGTATCGCAGCCCGCCGCAGAGCATCGAGGCGTACGACCGTTACGTCCGCACGCGTCTGGAGGAGGGTGCCGGGCGGGTGAGAATCATCGGCGAGCCTGTCTGGCCGACATCAGCGCGCGCAGTAGCCGAATGGAAGCGCTACGAGTCTGCACTCAACGTCGCCTGGGCGTCGACGCCCAGCTGGGTCGTCTGCCTATACGACGCCAACGAGTTGCCAGACGACATCGTCAGCGACGCGAAGCGAACTCATCCGGTCCTCCGGACCGGACGCGGGGCTCGGCCGAGCCCGCACTACACCGACCCGGAGGTCTTCGTTCGAAACCTCGGGCTCGAGCTCTCGGAAATCCTGGCCGGCGGGCTTTAGCTCCCTAAATCGGATTTGTCACCGATGAGCCAACGCAGGCAAGAAGCTCGTGGGGTGACAACGTGGTGGCGCCGGTATCGGGGGCGGCCGGCAGTGCAGGTCGGACTGGCGTTCACGGTGGGCCTCGCCGCGTTCGCGTTAGCAGCTCTCGCCAGCCCCCACCTTCGAGACCTCGACGGCGACGCGGTGTTCGTGCTTGGGATCTTCATCCTTATGGCGGTGCTGGTTACAGAGATCGCGGCGCGGGCCGGGCGTCGGGTCGATGAATCCGAGCAGGCTCAAGGCCTGCTTATCCAACTCGCAGATGCTGTCGTCGGCGCGCTCGAGCCCGTTTCGGCGCGGCTGGACTGATTTCGAAGCTTCACTGAGGCGGGCCGCTACCGAGCGTGACGGTAGCCGTGTGACTCGTGCCGGACTGGTCGACGTACACGACTTTGACCTTCGCGCCAGGTTTCTTCGTCAGCAGGAGCGAGGTGAGCGCCGTCGGCGACGAGACGCCCTGGCCGTTGATCGCCGTGATCACGTCGCCGCCCATAAGGCCTGCGGAGGCGGCCGGCCCGCCGGAGACGACGCTGACGATCAGGGCACCGGACGAGGTCGCGGCCTGACCCCCGTGGCCGAGACCAGGCACGTCCGCAGACTCGGCTTCGATGCCCAGGAAAGCCGTTGTGCCGATATGGACCGTCGCGGGCGCCTTGCCCGAGGAAATCGCGTCGGCGATCGTCTGCGCAGTGCCAATCGGGATCGCGAACGCGTCCGTGGTCGAGACGTCGTGGAAGGTGAACTGCGACGACGCCGCCGTGTCCATGCCGATGACCTGACCCTTGGTGTTGAGGAGCGGGCCGCCCGAGTCGCCCGGCTGAATCCCGGCGTTCGTCTCGATCAACCCAGTGAGGTTCTCGGAGGCACCCGTCGGGTCCGACGCCGTGATCGACTGGTCGAGGGCTGTCACCGTGCCGGTCGCCAGGGTGATCTTTCCATCGCCGCCCGCGTTGCCGCGGGCCGTCACCTTCGCGCCGACGGAAACGGTTGCCGACCCGATCGAAACGGTCTTCAGGCCAGAAGCACCCTGAAGCTGGAGGAGAGCAACGTCGGCGGTGCGGTCATAGCCGACGACCCGCGCCTTGTAGCTGTGGCCGGTATTCGGGACGACGACGTCGATCTTGGTCGCGCCGCTGATCACGTGGTTGTTCGTCAGCACCTTGCCAGACGGAGTCAACACCATCCCCGTCCCGGCGGCCGCCGCGCCTTCGAAGGCGAGATCGGTATTGATGACGACGACGCCGGCACCGATCGAGCCTGTCGACGGCGCCACGATCGATGTTGTCGTCGGCGTCCCCCCGCCGCGCGCGAGTGCGATTACGGCTCCCACCGCCGCGGCGAGGAGTCCGGCCACTACGAGCAGGACGATCCTCCGTGGATGGCTGCGAACGGTCTTCATGCCGTCAGTGGTACGCCGCGGTTGTCGAGGTTGTTCACGTCTCGAACCATCGCGCGGCCGAGCCTCTCCGGCATCGAAGCCAGCCGCGATCTTCACGCACGGCTAGCGGAACCTTGCGGCTTCCGGCTAGCTGCAATCGACGTCCACTCAGAAGCGCCCGAACTAGCGCCCGCCTAAGTTTCGGCGCAAGGTTTAGGCGAACTTCAGGCCTCGCTCACGTCCTGCTTAGACGCGCCTGGTTCGATGAATCGACAAGACGAAATGGAGGTGAGTCCGATGTGAACGCGCAAACAATCGATGGGCTTCGGTGGCGTTCGTTATGAAAGCGCCACTCGGCGAGGCCGCTGCTGCGGCCTCGCCGTCCTGCTGTCACACAGCGTCAGAGGCGAGATTAGATCGCGTATTCGCGCGGGCTGTCTTGGATGGTGATCCAGCGGAGCTCGGTGAACTCCTCGAGTGCCGCGTCGCCGCCGAAGCGGCCCCATCCGCTGTCCTTGACGCCTCCGAATGGCATTGGTGGCTCATCGTTGACAGTCGCGTCGTTGATGTGGCACATGCCTGTATGTAGTCGCGCGGCGACGGACAGGGCGGCGTCGACGTTACGGCTGAAGACCGCGGCCGAGAGCCCGTATTCCGTGTCGTTCGCTACGCGAACCGCTTCGTCGACACCGTCGACGGGGACGATCGCGACGATCGGACCGAACGCTTCCTCCGAATAGACGCGCATCTCCGGCGAGACATTGGTCACGACGGTCGGCTCGAAGTAGAGGCCATGCGCTCTCCCGCCCGAGATCACCTTCGCGCCCCTGGCGACGGCGTCCTCGACGTGCCCGGTCACTCGCTCGACTGCGTCCGCGTTGACGAGCGGGCCGATCTGCGTCTCTTGCTCGCGCGGGTCGCCCACTTTCAGCGAGCCCGCGCGCTCGGCAAGCTTGTGCGCGAACTCGTCGGCGACCGTGCGGTCGATCACGATCCGCTCGGTCGACATACAGATCTGCCCCTGGTGCATGAACGCGCCAAAGTTCGCCGCCGACACCGCCCGCTCGAGATCGGCGTCGGCCAAAACAACCAGCGGCGCTTTGCCACCCAGTTCCAGCAGCACCCGCTTTAGGTGGCGCCCGGCCGTCTCGGCCACAATCCGTCCCACCCTCGTCGAGCCGGTGAAGCTGACTCGCCGGACCGCTGGATGCGCGATCAGCTCCTCGACGACCTCCGCGGCGTCGCTCGGATCGTTCGTGACAAGATTGATCGCACCGGCCGGGATGCCCGCATCGGTTAGCGCGTTGACGACCGCGGCGTGGGTGCGCGGGCACTGCTCCGACGCCTTCAACACAACCGTGTTGCCGTACGCGAGCGGCGCAGCCACGGCGCGGACGCCGAGGATCACCGGCGCGTTCCACGGTGCTATCCCGACGACGACCCCGACCGGCTGGCGCACCGCCTTCGCGCGCTTACCCGGGATGTGCGAGGGGATCTCCTGCTCCTCCGCCGTGGCGTCGGCGTGATTGGCGTAGTAAGCGAGCATCCCGGCGCCGAGCTGCACGTTGAACATGCCCCACCCCAGAGTGCCGTTCGTCTCCTCTGTGACCAGGGCCGCGATCGCAGCCTGACGCTCCATCAAGAGCTCGGAAGCGCGCTGGAGCAGACTCCCCCGCTCGCTCGGCGCCATCGCCGACCACTGTGGAAAAGCCAGCTCCGCCGCCTCTACAGCCAGACGCGGTGTAGTGCCCTCCGCGGCGGTCGCGCCCTGAACCTCATGAGTCGTCATCCGATTCCTGACCTTTCGCTTCCCCCTTCTCAGAGCCTTGCAAGTCGCACGAGCGTAGCGCGTCCTCACGCCGAAAACCTCCGACGCGTTCGACATCGCGGCTAACGGC
>MNDB01000039.1 GCA_001914705.1 Actinobacteria bacterium 13_2_20CM_68_14
GAACTCGGAGAGCTCGTCGAGCCAGGCCTGATCCACGGCGCGTGAGTTTACGGATGCGGCTGCGGCGGCCGCGACCCTGGCGACCGCCTCAGCCGGTGTTGACCGCAGCTTTAGGCCGCGACGTTCTTCAGAGACTGGGCCTCTGCGAGCGCGCGCAGCTTCTTCAGGCTCTGGTTCTCGATCTGCCGGATCCGCTCGCGCGTGACGTTGAACGTCCGCCCGACCTCGTCGAGCGTGCGCGGGTGCTCCCCGTCAAGCCCGTAGCGGAGCTCCAGCACGCGGCGCTCGCGGGGCGAGAGGCTGCTCAGCACGCGCCGCAGCGCCGCCTTCCGCAGCTCCACCTCGGCGACCTCGTCGGGCAGCGCCTCGTTCTCGTCCGTGAGGAAGTGACCGAACTCAGACTCCTCGTCGTCGCCGACCGGCTTCTCGAGCGACACCGGCGGCTGCGAGCTCCGCCGGATCGACTCGACCTCGGCGGCGTCGAGCTCGAGCTCGTCGCCGATCTCCCAGGCGTAGGGTTCCCGCCCGAGCTCGGCGCGCAGCTTGCGCTCCGTCCGCACGATCTTGTTCAGCTTCTCGACGATGTGGACCGGCATCCGAATCGTCCTCGCCTTGTCCGCGAGCGCGCGGGCGACCGCCTGTCGGATCCACCAGGTCGCGTAGGTCGAGAACTTGAACCCCTTGCGGTGGTCGAACTTCTCGGCCGCGCGAACGAGGCCGATCGTCCCCTCCTGGATCAGGTCGAGGAACGGCAGACCCTGGTTCCGGTACTTCTTCGCGATCGAGACGACGAGGCGGAGATTCGCCTCGACCATCTCCTGCTTGGCGCCATGGTCGCCGCGCTCGATCCGCTTGGCCAGCTCGACCTCTTGCGCGGCCGTCAGCAGGTCGACCTTGCCGACGTCTTTGAGGAAGAGCTGCAGCGAGTCGGTCGAGATCTCGCGCACCTCGGGCTCGGGCTCGACGGGCGCGGTCTCCGGCTCCGCCCCATTCTCGAGGACCTCGATCTGCAACTCGTCGAGGGCGTGGTAAAAATCGTCGATCTGCGCGGCGTCGAGCTCCAGCTCGTCCAGCGCCAGCGCGATATCCGTCGCGTTCAGCGACCCCGTCTGCCGCGCGGCTTCCAGCAGACCCTTGGCCTCGTCCGTTTCGAGCAGCTCTGCGACTGTCGACGGACGGGCCTTTTCGGCTTGCGCGCTCAAGGCTCCCCCTCCCCGGAAAATCCCTAGCTCACGTTAGTTGGCTTTGTCATGCGGTCAACCCGTTCTCGAAGATGCGGCACTGTTGCACGCGTTTCGGACGGACGCCATAGGCCGATCGGCCCTAATTTCGGATTGTTGGTCCTAGTGCATAGTGCCCTTGACCTTAGCTGGGATTTAGCGGCCGCGACGGCAAGCCGCCACGGCCTTTTGGTCGGCGTCGCAAGCGAGCGCCTTATGGGGATTGAGGATGGGGGAGCGTCTCCGGCCCTACTTGGCTTGCAGTTCCGCGAGAAACTGACGCGAGGTTCTACCGAGCAGGGTGGTTTTCCCTTCGCCGTAGGCGAGCCTCAACTCCTGGCCTGCCTTGTTCAGTTGTCCGATCCAAAGCAGCAGCTCGCCGAGGTGGAAGCGGACGCTCTGGGAACGGGGAAAACGTGGCGCCAGCGGGCCGAGCCTGGAGAACGCGAGGGCCGGCTTCGCCTTCGAGAAGACCCCGACTGCGGCGGCGACCTGCGCCTCGGCGTCGTTCGGGGCGAGCCGCGCGGCTGCGGCGAACTGGCTCTCTGCGGAGACCGGTCGCCCGAGGCGCTGCAGCGCCGAGCCGTAGAGCAGCTTCCCCCGAAAGCCACCGTCGCGGGAGCCGCGCTCCAAGGCGGCGAGCTGCTGCGGCGACGAGAGGCGCCCGATCGAGGCCGGCACAGCAAAGCTCGGCACGAACGGCGGCCGCCCGGGAGCGAAGCCCGGGTAGAGCAGGCTCTCGGCAAACACGGCGGCCTGCACGTTCGGATCGCGTGCAATCGCCTGTCGCCAGGCGGCCCGAGCGGCCTGGGTCTGCCCGGAGGCGACCTCCGCCAAGCCGAGGTGGAGCAACACGAGTGCACTCGTGGGGTGGTTGTCAGCTAGCGGGCAAAGATCCGTGCGGCCGCAGCACGCTTGCCGGACGAGTAGAGCTGGTTGGCACGTCGGAGCGCGACCGCCTCCGGGTCGGTTCGGACACCGAGGTCGAGCACGAGCGCCGGCGCACGGCCGGACGGGGTCGCTGTGGTCTGTGTTTGAGCCGTCGCGCTCGGCGTGCTGGTTCGCGTGAATGCCACCGTGCCGACAACGAGCGCGGCGGCGCCCACGGCGGCAAGGGCGACGATCAAGTACGTGTGTGCGCGCGCGGTCACACCACGACGATAGCCCGCGACAAGTCGCTATAAATTGGAAAGCAATGAGCTCGTACCGCGATTTTCTCCAGGAGACCCGACAGCAGATCGACGAGATCGACGCCGAACGGGCACACGAGCTCCACGACGACGCCGATCCGGCCATCTTCCTCGACGTCCGCGAGCGCGAGGAGTGGGACGAGGGCCACATCCCCGGCGCAGTCCACCTTCCCCGCGGCTGGCTCGAATCGCGGATCGAGCAAGCGGTCCCCGACCGCGCACGGCCAATCGTCGCGTACTGCGCCTCCGGCAACCGCTCGACGTTCGCAGCCCGGACGCTCGAGGAGCTCGGGTACGAGAACGTCGTCTCGCTGGCCGGCGGCATCAACGACTGGAAGCGCCACGGCTACCCGCTCGAGGTCCCGGCCGGCGCGCTTGCCCCGGAGCAGCGCACCCGCTACAGCCGCCATCTGCTGATCCCCGAGGTCGGCGAAGAAGGTCAGCTGAAGCTGCTCCAGTCCCGGATTCTCTTGATCGGCGCGGGCGGTCTCGGTTCGCCCGCTGCGCTCTACCTGGCCGCCGCCGGTGTCGGGACGCTCGGGATCGTCGACGCCGACGTCGTCGACGAGACCAACCTGCAACGCCAGATCCTCCATTCGACAGCCTCGCTCGGCGAGCCGAAGGTCGAGTCGGCGGCGCGGACGATCCGAGAGCTCAACCCCGACGTCGAGGTCAAGGCTTACAAGGAGCAGCTGACCTCGGAGAACATCGAGCGGATCCTCGCCGACGGATGGGACGTGATCGTCGACGGCGCCGACAACTTCCCGACCCGCTACCTCGTCAACGATGCCGCGGTCTGGCACGACCTCCCGCTCGTCCACGGCTCGATCTTCCGCTTCGAGGGGCAGGCGACCGTCTTCAAACCGCATGACGGCCCCTGTTACCGCTGTCTCTTCCCGCAGCCGCCGCCGCCCGAACTGGCGCCGAGCTGCGCCGAGGGCGGCGTGCTCGGCGTGCTGCCCGGCGTGATCGGCTCGCTGCAGGCGAGCGAGGCAATCAAGCTCGCGCTCGGGATCGGCGAGCCGTTGATCGGACGGCTGCTGCTCTTCGACGCGCTGACGACGATCTTCACCGAGGTTGCGCTTCGCCGTGATCCGGACTGCCCGGTCTGCGGGGAGAACCCGACGATCAACGAGTACATCGACTACGTCGAGTTCTGCAATCCGGTGCGCGCATGAGCGTGGTGCGAATTCCGCCCACGCTGCGGGCCGAGACGGGCGGCGAGCGCGAGGTGATCGTCGAAGGCGAGACCGTGCAAGACCTGCTGAACGATCTGACCTCCCGTTTCCCGGGCCTCCAGGGCCAGCTCGAGTACGCGAACGTCTACGTCGGCGGCGAGGACATATTCTCCTGCCGGCAATGGCGGGAGGGTGTGAGGGACTGTCCCTCGGTGTTTGAGGGACTGTCCCGAAAAACAGCCCGAAGCCTGCTCGATCTCATCGGAAAGACACCGCTCGTCGAGCTCCCTAGGCTGTCCCCCCGGCCCGAAGTCCAGCTCTACGCGAAGCTCGAGGGACAGAATCCGACCGGCTCGATCAAGGACCGCGTCGCGCTTGCGATGGTCGAGGAGGCCGAAGCGCGGGGCGAGCTCGAGCCTGGGCGCGAGCTGCTCGAGCCCACGAGCGGCAACACGGGGATCGCGCTCGCGCTCGTCGCGAAGCTGAAGGGCTACTCGCTCACCTGTGTGATGCCCGAGAACGTGACCGAGGAGCGCCGACGGCTGCTCCGGCTCTACGGCGCCGAGATCGTCGAGTCGCCGGGATCCGAGGGCTCGAACGGCGCCGTTCGCCTGGCGCAAGAGTTGGCGGCGAAGGAGCCGCGCTACTTCATGCCGTTCCAGTACGGCAACCCGGCCAACCCGCAAGCCCACTACCAAGGCACCGGCACCGAGATCGCCGATGCGCTCGACCGCGTCGACGTGCTCGTCGCGGGACTCGGCACCGGCGGGACGCTGATGGGCGCCGGCGAACGGTTGCGCGAGAGCTTCCCCGAGGTCGTCGTCGCGGCTGCCGAGCCGCTGCCCGGCGACCCCGTCATGGGCCTGCGCTCGCTCGAGGACGGCTACGTGCCGCCGATCCTCGACGTCTCGAAGCTCGACCGCAAGCTGCTCGTCTCGAACGCCGAGGCCGTCGCGGGCGTGCGCGCACTGCTGGACGAGGAAGGCGTGTTCGCGGGCGTCTCCGCCGGGGCGGTCGTCCACGTGGCCCGCAAGCTCGCGGCCGAAATCGACGAAGGCGTAATCGTCGCGATCCTCGCCGACGCCGGCTGGAAGTACCTCTCGGCCTCCTTCTGGGATGCGGACGACGTCGAGGGCGAGATGGAGGCCGATCTCTGGTGGTGATCGGAGCCGAGGTGCGCGCCGCGCTCGAGGAGCACGCGCGGGCCGAGGCGCCGAACGAGGCCTGCGGTGTCGTCGTCCTCCGTGACGGCGAGGCCGAACGCTACGAAGCCGGCCGCAACCGTGCGGCCTCGCCCTACCGCTTCGAGCTGGACGTCGATCCCGCCGTTTGGTTCCTCGAGGACGACGGCTACGAGCTCGCGGTCTTCCACTCGCACGTCTCGGCGCCGGCGAGGCCGTCGCGTACCGACGTCGAGAACATCGGCCTCTGGGAAGGCCGGCCGTACTTGATCCTCTCGCTCGGGACGAGAGAGCTGGCCGCCTTCACGATCGAAGGCGGCCGCATCTCCGAGCTAGCCGTCGGCTAAGTCGACTTGAACGTCCCCTTCATGCCCAGAGCGGCATGGGAGTCGATCGTGCAGATGTACTTGTGGGGGCCCTTGGTCAGGGTGACCTTGAGCGTCGCCGACTTGCCGGGGCCCACCTTCGCCGTCTTCTTGCCCGCGATCTTGAAGTCGTGGGCGGTCTTGCCCTTGTTCGTGACCTTGAAGATGGTGACCCCATGGCGTGCGGTCTTCGTGGACAACACGAACTTGAACTCGCTCGCCTTCACAGTCACGGTTGTCGCGGCCGCGGCGTGCATCCGGGCTACGGCCAGCGGCGTCACCGCGAGCACGGCGACGAGAGCTGCGAGGACGACCCCAGTCGAAAGCTTCAGTCTCAGCATTTGACTCCTTGCAGACGAGGAACGATTGCCGGAACGAGCATACGTATCTGGGTCGCTTCTCGGACCCTTGTTCAGCCTTCGGCCGCAGCGCGCTCTTCTGGCTGGTCGCCCTCCTGCTCCCGCGGTGGCGGCTCGACGAACTGCGCCTCGAGCTTCTCGATCCGCGAGCCCTCGATCTCCAGTACGCGGAAGCGAAGGCCGTCGTACTCGACCTCGTCGCCTTCGGCTGCCGCCCGGCCGAGCAGGCCGAAGACGAAGCCTGCGACCGTGTGGTAGTCCTCGGCGGGGAGCTCGATTCCGAACTTCTCTTTGAAGTCGTCGATCGGGAAGGTCCCGTCGATCCGCACCGTCTTCTCGTCGACCTGCTCGACCGACTCGTCGGGAAGGTCGAACTCGTCCTCGATCTCGCCGACGATTTCCTCGAGCAGATCCTCGAGCGTGACGAGCCCGGCCATCGTCCCGTACTCGTCGACGACGACGGCCATGTGGAAGTTCGTGCGCCGAAAGTCCGCCAGGAGCGCGGCCAGATCCTTGGTCTCCGGGACGATGTACGCCGACCGCAGGAGCTCCTCGATCCGCACGTTCGCGAACCCCTGGTCGTTGAGGGCGGAGAAAAGGTCGCGCACGTGGAGGATGCCGACGATGTCGTCGAGCGTCTCGCGGTAGACCGGGTAGCGCGTGTAGGGCGACTCGATCACCGCCGCTAGCGATTCCTCGGGCGGCAGGTCGATCGAGAGCGCGACGACCTCCGGGCGCGGGACCATGACGTCCGCGACTTCCTTGTCGGCGAAGTCGAAGACCTTGTAGAGCATCTCCTGCTCCTCCCGCTCGATCTCGCCGTACTCGGTGGCGCGCCCCAGGAGCATTCGCAGCTCGGCCTCCGAGAGGGCCTCTCGCTCGTCGCCGGGCGACTCGAGCCCGAGCGCGCGGAGGACCAGCTCGGTCGACCTCTGGAGGATCCAGATCAGCGGGTAGGCCAAAACGAAGAAGCCGCGCACCGCAGCCGAGACCCCGAGTGCTATCCGCTCGGGGTAGCGCAGCGCCACGGCCTTTGGCACGAGCTCACCGACGACGACGTGCAGGTAGGTGATGATGAGAAACGCGATCACCACGGCCAGCACGGTCGCCAGATAGGGGTCGAGCGCATGCGACAGCGCCTGTTCGCCGAGAGCACCGATACCGAGGCTTGTCAGCGTGACGCCGAGCTGCATCGCGGCGATGAACCGAGGCGGGTCGGCGACGATTTGCCGCACGGCGCGGGCCCGCCGGCTGCCCTGATCGGCCAGCTCCTGGATCTTCGTCCGGCGCGCGGTGACGAGCGCGTACTCGCCCGCGACGAAGAACGCGTTCAGCAAGATCAGCGCCGCTACGCCGAGGAGCTCGAGGAAAAGGGTCACGTTCCGGCCGCCGCCGGCGTGGGACTAAGCGGGTCGTCGTCCAAAGGTCTCGCCTGAGTGTAGCGGCGCCTCCTGCCGACATAAGCGAACATGCGTTCGTATAATCTCTGCATGCGCGTCGAGTACCGGGAAGAGCCCTGCAAGAGCGCCCTCAACCGGGTCAAGGGGATGATGTTCGACTGGTCGCTGAACCCGTACATGGGCTGCGTGCACCGCTGCACGTTCTGCTACGTCCGCGCCTTCGAACGACGAGCCGACCGTCCTTCGGACGACCGGTACGGGCAGTCGATCAGGGTCAAGGTCAACGTCGTCGAGGTCCTTCGGCGCGAGCTTGCCCGCGCCTCCTGGGCGCATGAGACCGTCGCGATCGGCGCGGCCACCGATCCGTACCAGCCGGCGGAAGGGCACTACCGGCTGACACGCGGCTGCCTCGAAGCACTCGCCGAGGCGCACAACTCGTTCAGCATCATCACGCGCGGGCCGATGGTCGTCCGCGACGCGGACGTCCTCGCCGAGGCGGCGAAGCGCGCGGACGTGTCGGTCACCTTCTCGATCCCGACGCTCGACGAGGACGTCTGGCGGAAGACCGAGCCGTCGACCGCACATCCGCGCCAGCGGCTGCGGGCGCTGAAGACACTTGTGGACGCCGGTGTGCGCGCGTCCGTGGGAATGGCCCCGATCCTGCCGGGGATTAGCGATAAGCCCGAGCAGCTCGCCGAGGTCGTTCGCGCCGCCCGCGAGGCCGGCGCCTGCGGGATCTGGGCGAACCTGCTCTTCCTGAAGCCCGGAACGCGGGAGCACTTCCTCGAGAACCTCGCGCAGGACTGGCCCGACGAGCTCGAGCGCTACGAGCGGCTCTACCGGCGCCGCGCCTATCTCGGCAAGGAGCAGACGAAGCCGCTGCGCGAACACGTCAACACGCTGGCGAAGGAGCAGGGCGTGCGGGACCGTCGTAACATCAGGCTGGAACCTGAGCCGCCCGTGATCGCGGAGCAGCTGGCACTGGCCGTGTAGTCGACTCGTCGGGCTTCTGACTCACGCGGACTAACGACCAGCCGATTTGCCGCATAGAAAGATCGGAGCCGCCTAACCAGGCCGAATCGGCTCAACCAGGCGGTTCGTATCCGTCGCCAAGGTCGCTGAATGCCGTGCCCGTGTGGCCTGGGTGTGGCCTGGAGACCGTTCGCGGTTCGGGCAACGCCCTCGACCCTCTCTCCGAGACAGAGCTAGAGTCTCGATGTGAAGGGCGGCATGCCTTGACGGTGGAGCGTGAACCGATCAGGATCGCGCTTCTGCGCCCAGGGCGGCTGAGCCGCCAACCGATTCGGTGGAAACGGAGGTTCGTGGAATGAGCAGGAAGGTCGTGTTGGTGCTGTGTGCGGCGTTCGCGCTGGC
>MNDB01000057.1:0-2092 GCA_001914705.1 Actinobacteria bacterium 13_2_20CM_68_14
CTGGAACGAGATCCACCCGGCCTGGTGGATCAGCGGCGGGACGATCCAGCCGGCGTCGGCGGACCAGCTCCGCCGCGTCGACAGGCTCCTCCACGGGCTCGAGCCGGCGGCGGTCGAGGACGACGGCTGAGCCGACCGGTTGCGAACACGTACCTTCGGGAATAATCGAGTCGCTGAGCTTCGAAGGAGGACGAAACGATGGACGTGCAGCAACTGCAGTCGACCGCACAGGCGCTCGTCGTCGAGGGCAAGGGAATCCTCGCCGCCGACGAGAGCACGGGAACGATCAAGAAACGGCTCGACTCGATCGGAGTCGAGTCGACGGAGGAGACGAGGCGCGCCTACCGCGAGTTGCTCTTCACGACGGAGGGCGCCGAGGAATTCATCTCCGGCGTGATCCTCTACGACGAGACGATCCGCCAGTCGGCCTCGGACGGCACGCCTTTCCCGAAGCTGCTCGCGAGCAAAGGCGTCATCCCCGGGATCAAGGTCGACACGGGCGCGAAGCCGCTCGCGCTGACCGACGGCGAGACGATCACGGAAGGCCTCGACGGACTGCGCGACAGGCTCGAGGAGTACCGCGAGCTCGGAGCGCGCTTTGCGAAGTGGCGCGCGACGTACTCGATCGCCCACGACAAGCCAAGCGAGTACTGCGTCTGGACGAACGCGCACGCACTCGCCCGCTACGCGGCGCTCTGCCAGGAGGCCGGCCTCGTTCCGATCGTCGAGCCTGAAGTCCTGCAGGACGGCACGCACACGATTGCGGAGAGCAGGAAGGCTACGGGCCGTGTCCTCCAGGCGGTCTACACGGAGCTGCACGATCAGCGCCTCGATTTCCGCGGCACGCTCCTGAAGCCGAACATGGTGCTATCGGGCTACGACGCCTCCGATCGCGCCTCCGCCGACGAGGTCGCCGACGTCACCCTCGAGTGCTTGTACAAACACGTACCGGCAGCCGTGCCCGGGATCGTCTTCCTCTCAGGCGGCCAGTCGGACGAGGACGCGACCGCGCACCTGAACGCGATGAACGCGCGCGGGCCGCATCCGTGGCAGCTCTCGTTCTCCTACGGCCGCGCCCTGCAGGCGCCGGCACTCAAGGCGTGGGGCGGCAAGGAGGAGAGCGTCGAGGCCGCGCAACGCGCCTACTACCACCGGGCCAAGATGAACAGCGCGGCCCGAACAGGCATGTACGCACCGGAGATGGAGCGACAAGCAGTAACGGCCTAGCGAACGAGCTTGCCGCCCGGTCTGACGATCAGCCACGTGCCCCCGAACTCGACGACGTTCTGGCAGAGGATCTGCCCGGCCCTGGTGTCGCCGACGTAGTAGTAGAGCGGCCGCCCGGCGTAGGTGATCTGGCGGCGGCCGTCGCGGCGCTTGGTCGTCCCGATGACCGGCCAGGCTTTCGCGCAGGCGCCGTAGCAAGCGCTGCGGCCGTTCTTGTCTCGCGTGAACGCGTAGAGCACGTAGCCGCGGCCGTCGAAGAGGACGCGCCCGAACGACGACGATTTGACGGTCAGCGTCGGCGCCATGGACTCGCCCGACATGGCCGCCGGGGCCAGCGCGAGCAGCGCGAGGACCACGACCGCGGTGCCGAGGAGCGTTCTGCGCATGCCTTGCGGTCCAGGCAGGGCGCCGATTCGTTACGGCCTGCCGGGACATGGCCCCGTGCCTGGCACCGGGACACGCCCCGCGGGGACAGCCGTATTAGCTGTACTCGCGACCGGTGAAGCTCTCGAGCTTGTCGAGCGCGTGTGACGCCTCGATCCGGCGCACGGTGCCGGAGCGCGACCGCATCACGATCGAGTCCGTGATCGCGCCGTTCGGCAGGTAGCGGACGCCCCGAAGCAGCGCGCCCGTCGTCACGCCCGTGGCGGCGACGAAGACGTCCTGCCCGGAGACGAGGTCGTCGGTCGTCAGCACGCGGTCGAGGTCGTTGCCCGAGTCGACTAACGCTTGCCGCTCCTCGTCGTTGCGCGGCCAGAGCTTGCCCTGCATGCCGCCGCCGACAGCCTTGAGCGCCGCCGCGGAGATGACGCCTTCGGGCGTCCCGCCGATGCCGTAGAGCATGTCGACACCCGTCCCGCTCTGG
>MNDB01000057.1:2174-18370 GCA_001914705.1 Actinobacteria bacterium 13_2_20CM_68_14
CACGTTCTCGGTCGGCGAGGCGTTGATGTCGATCGCGTCGATCGACTCGGGCCCGACCGCGATCTTCTCCATGTAGAAGGCCGCGCCGGGGAAGAACATCGTTCCGCGCTCGGCGACGGCTATCACCGCGATCGCGTTCGGCTGCCCGAGCGCCGTTAGCCGGGTGCCCTCGAGCGGATCGACCGCGACGTCGACCTGCGGGCCTGTCCCGTCGCCGATCGACTCGCCGTTGAAAAGCATCGGCGCCTCGTCCTTCTCGCCCTCGCCGATCACGACGACCCCATCCATCGAGACGGAGTCGAGCATCGCCCGCATTGCGTCGACCGCCGCCTGGTCGGCGGCGATCTTGTCGCCGCGGCCGACCCAGCGGCCGGCGCCCATCGCGGCCGATTCGGTGACGCGGACGAGCTCGAGCGCCAGGTTCCGGTCAGGCCGAACGGGAGCCCGGGGCCTGCCGCTTGTTTCTTCGGCGACGGCCATCCCGGAATCCTATTGGGTCACATCCGGTCAGGGGCCTCGACGCCGACGAGATCGAGGCTCCGCGCGATCACGTTCTGCACCGCGCGAACGAGCGCGAGCCGGAACGCCTCGGTTTCGCTCCCCAGCACGCGATGCTCGTGGTAGAAGCGGTGGAAGTCGTCGGCGACGCGGATCGCGTAGACGGGAATCGCCTGCGGCCCTCGGCGTTCCGTCGCCTCCACGGCGACGACCGGAAATTCCAGGAGCCGCTTGATCAGCTCGC
Source organism: Actinobacteria bacterium 13_2_20CM_68_14 (assembly GCA_001914705.1). GTDB lineage: Bacteria > Actinomycetota > Thermoleophilia > Gaiellales > Gaiellaceae > 13-2-20CM-68-14. The sequence goes on from MNDB01000057.1 coordinate 2,917, forward strand.
GCTCCTCGGGCTCCAGGGGCTGGCTCGGCGCCGAAGCGCTGCTCGCCTCTCCCACCGCATTGCGAAGGATCCCGGCGATCCGAGCGTGCGCGTACTGAACATAGTAAACGGGGTTCTTCTGGCTCCGCTCGGCCGCCAGGTCGACGTCGATCTCGATCGTCTGGTCGGGGCCGCGGTTGACGAGATACCAGCGTGCAGCGTCGACGCCGACTTCGTCCATGAACTCGTCGAGGAAGACCACGTCCCCGCGCCGCTTCGACATCTTCCGTTGCTGCCCGCCGCTCGTCAGGTGAACGAGCTGGTAGAGGAGGACCTCGATTCGCTCGGGGTCGTAACCGAGCATCCGCGCGACGGCCGCGTACCAGTTGCGGGTTCCGTGATGGTCGGCGCCGAGGACATAGATCGCACGGTCGAAGCCGCGCTCGAGCTTGTCGGCGAGGTAGACGACGTCGGCAGCTCGGTAGGTCGGGCCTCCGCCCTGCTCCGGCGAGCGGATGAGGACGCGGTCGTCCTCGTCCCCATACTTCGACGACCTCGCCCAGACGGCGCCGTCCTTCTCGTACGTGTCGATCCGCGGCAGGAACTCGTCGAGCCGGCCCTCGAGCCTGCTCTGCAGCGCCCAGGTGTCGAAATGGACGCGAAAGCGGTCGAGCGTGCGCTCGATCTGCTCGAGCATTCGCGGCACCGGATCGTCGTCGCTGGCGGCGAGCTCGTCGACGTACTCCCCCCGATACCCGTCCTCTGGCGGCTCCTCCCCGCGCCGGCGCGCCTCGACCGAGGCCCGGAACTTCCCCATCTGGGTGCCGGAGTCGTTGTAGTAGTACTCGCGCTCGACCTGGTGGCCCGCGAACTCCAGCAGGCGGGCGACCGAGTCGCCGTAGGCCCCGTTCCGCGCCGAGGCAACCGTGATCGGACCGGTCGGGTTCGCAGAGACCATCTCGACCTGGATCCGCTCTCGCGACTCGGGCTCGCCCGCGCCGAAGTCGCGTCCTCGCTCGACGATCTCACCCAGGGCGTCGGCGAGCCAGGCGTCGGTGAGCCAGAGATTGACGAACCCGGGCCCGGCGATTTCCGCCCGCTCGACCGCGGGGAGCGCCGTCGCAACGGCGGCGATCTCCTCCGCCAGCTCGCGCGGCGCCTGCTGCCGTGCGGGCGCGAGCCGGAGCGCCGCATTCGTGGCGTAGTCGCCGTGCGCCGGGTCGCTCGGACGTTCGAGCTCGAGTGGCGCGCCGACGGCTTCGCTCAGCTCCGCCGCGAGGCGGGCGACCGGGTCAGCGGCCGGCAACGGCCTCGGCCGACTTGAACAGCTCGTCCAGGGCGCGGAGCTCCTCGTCGGTCCCCGCGGCAATCATCACATCCCCGGCCTCGAGCGGCAGATCCGGGTCCGGCGTCGTCTCGAAATGCCCGTCCCGCTTGCGCACAGCGACGATCACGGCACCTGTGTGTCCTCGGATGCGCAGCTCGCCGATCGTCCTTCCCGCCTGAGCCCAGTCGGCCGGAACCTCGAGCTCCTCGAAGCGAAGATCCGTGCCGGCCGCCGAGGTGACCACGTCGACGAAGGCTGTCACCTGCGGCTTCAGCATCAGGTTCGCCATCACGCGCCCGGCTGCTGCATACGGCTGAACAACCCGTTCGGCGCCGGCGATCCGCAGCTTCTTCGCCGCGTCGGCGTTCGAGGCACGAGCGACAACGAGCAACTCGGGCCGCACGGCGCGCGCCGAGAGCGTGATGTAGACGTTGTCAGCATCCGAATCGGACGACGCCACGAGCCCGCGTGCGCGTGGCAACCCAGCGGCCTCGAGGTCTTCCTCGTCCGTGCCGTCGCCCTCGATGAAGTAATCGTTGCGCTCGCGAGCCACGGCCAGCGCCTCTTCGTGGAAATCGACGACGACGTAGTCGGCGCCGGCGGCCCGAAACTCGCTCCCGATCTGCTGTCCGACTCGCCCGTAGCCGCAGATGATGTAGTGATCTCGAAGCCTCTCGATCGCCCGCCTCCTTCGTTTCTCCGCGAGTGCACCCGTCAGGACGCCCCGAGCGATGCTTTCGACCAGGGTCGAGGCGACGAGCGCAAAGATAGTCACCCCGGCAATCACCATGAAGATCGAGAGCAGTCGCGACGAGTCGTTCCTCGGCACTGTGTCCAGGCCGACGAGAGCGCTCGTGACGACGGAGCGGTAGAAGGACTGCAGCCAGGTCTCGCCGAGGGACCAGCGGTAGCCGACCGTCCCGATCGCGAGCACCGCCACCAGAGCGGCGAGCGCGTAGCCGATCCGGCGCGGGCTGATGCCGTCCACGCGACTAGTATCGTAGGCCCGTGGACGACGATGCTCAGGAGCGGCAGCTCAACATCCACCTCGACCCCGAGCACCTTGCGGGCGTCTACGCGAACTTCGCGAACATCAGCTTCTCGGACTACGAGTTCACGCTGACGTTTGCCCGCATCGACCACGAGGTCGAAGAGGGGGACGTGCCAGGAGTGGTCGTGGCGCGCGTGAACATGTCGAACCGCTTCATGCGGGAGCTGCTGGACGCGATGGAGGACTCATGGTCGAAGTGGTCCTCGCGCGAGGGGATCAGGAACCTGCCCGAGACCGACCCGAAGTCCGACCCCTAGGAGGATTTGGCGAAATACAGTCTGTGCCGCCGGGCCGCGCTGCTCGCCCACCAGCTCCGCTCTGTTTACGCAGTCGCGCCCATATCTACGGATATGAACGCTCCCTGCGTCCTCCCCAGGGAACGAGCATCGCACCCCGGCGACGAGCGGTTTCCCGCCAAACCCTCCTAGTCTCCCACGCCTCCGTCATCGCGATCCGCTGGATCACCGTTGGGTGGGTGTCGAGCAGGACGTATGACCACTCGGGCGGGTTCGGCTGGGCCAGGTCGATCCGGGTGAAGCTGCGGAACGCCTCGCGGCCGGAGGCGGGGTCGCGAGTCGCTTGGAGCGCCATCCAGTCGGCTTCCGACTCGTAGCGCCGCGAGACGACGTTCTCGAGCGGCGTCGCCAGCAGGCTGAGCGTGAAGACGACGAGCAGGGCAAACGGCACGACCTCGGCCCGATGCAGGCCGCCGCGGCGGCGCGTTGCCCAGGCGAGCAGGAAGGTCAGCGGAACCGTGAACAGGGCTCCCCAGCCGAGGCCCTTGAGCACGTGCCGCCGGGCAACGTGGCCGAGCTCGTGCGCGGTCACGAACTCGATCGCGCGGTCGCTCAGGTGCGACTTGAAGAGCGTGTCCCAGAGGATCACCACTGTCGTCGGTCCGACGCCCGTGGTCTCACCGTTGACGGCCCGGGTCTCGTTGCTGACCTTGTCGACGCGAATCTCCGTGTGAGGCACCCCCTCACGCTGCTCCAGCCGCTCGACGACGGCCGCGACCTGGGGATCGCGGATCGGCTGGGTCCCGATCGGCGCCAGCAGCGCCCCGACCACGACGAAGACGGCGCCGACGGCGACGAACAGCGGCGCGACGATCGCCCACCAGCCACGCGGGAACCGCCGCGCCAGCGACATCACGACCGCGAGCACGATCGCCACGGTTGCCGTCTGGGCGAGCACGCGGCCCCACTGGCCGAGCACGAAGCTCCAGTACTCCTGCTTCGAGATCCCGTACCGCCGGTCCCACCAGAGACTCGCCAGGCCAACCGGCAGCGTCGCGAGGGTGACGAACAGCGAGGCGGCGACCCCGATCATCACGCCTGCCCCGATCTCGCCGAGCGCGAAGCCGCGGGCGAGCCGCCGGCCCAGCAGCGCCAGCACGGCGAGAACGGCCAACTGCACCGCGACGGCGAGGAAGAAGAGCAGGCGGCCAACCGAGCTGTAGCGCGCCGCTTTGTGCAGCTGCGCGTGCGAGAAGAACGCTGAGGCGTCGAGCCGCGGCCGGTGCAGGTCGGCGGGTACCTTCGTCCGCCAGAGCAAGGCTGCGGCGACGAACCAGGCCGCGGCCGCGAGGATTATCGTGGCGCCCTTGAGCAACCGCGTCGCAGTCATCTCCGATATCCACGGTAACCGGCACGCCCTCGAGGCCGTCCTGGAGGCCGTGGCGGCCGAGCAGCCGGACGAGCTCTGGTGCCTCGGCGACCTCGTCGGCTACGGCCCAAAGCCGAACGAGTGCTGCACCGCGGTCGCCGCCCGCGCCGACATCTGCCTGGCGGGAAACCACGATCTCGTCGTGCTCGGCTCGCTCTCGATCCACGATTTCGCCGGCGACGCGGCGACCGCAGCGCGGTGGACGCAGACCGTGCTCGAGCCCGGCCCGCGCGACTTCCTTGCCGGGCTCGAGTCGAGCGCGCGGCGCGACGGCGTCGAGCTCTTCCACGGCAGCGCCCGCGACCCGGTGTGGGAGTACGTCCTCAGCGAGGAAGCGGCCTGGTGGACGCTGCAGGCGACGACGGCGCCGCTCGTCCTGGTCGGTCACAGCCATGTGCCGCTGGCGATCGGCCTCGACGGTGAAGAGCTCGCGGGCGGCCTCGCGCCTGACGGAACGGTCGTCGAGCTCGCCGCCGGACGCTGGCTTCTCAACCCCGGCTCGGTGGGCCAGCCGCGCGACGGCGATCCGCGGGCCGCCTTCCTCCTGCTCGAGCCCGGCCGCCGCGCAACCTTCCACCGGGTCGACTACCCGATCGACCGCACCCAGGCCGAGATGCACGAGCGCGGACTGCCCGACGCCCTCGCGGCAAGACTCGCGGAAGGTTTCTAACGACTAAGCGGAATCACTTCGGCGTCGCGGCCGGAGTTGATTCCTTCACGCGCGAGCGCGAGCTGGACTTCCTCTCGCGCCTTGAAGATCCGCCATTTGACGGTGGCGAGCGTGGTGTCGAGCGAGTCGGCGATCTCGTTGTACGAGAGCCCGACTACGTCCCGGAGGAGCAGCGCCATCTTCAGGTCGGTGTTCAGTCCTTCGACGGCCGTCCACAGCGCTTCGATCGTCTCGACCTGTTCGGCCGGCGCGTCGAGGACCTCGAGCTGCGGCGCGTCGTCCAAGGCGACCAGTGCCCGTGGCCGGCGCTCGCTCGCGCGCAGCTCGTCGAGGACGCGGTTCTTCGTCACCTGGAAGAGCCAGGTCGTGAACTTCGACCGGAGCGAGAACTTCGGCAGCCCCTGGAAGACGCGAATGAAGACTTCCTGGGTCAGATCTTCGGCCAGCGCGCGGTCGCCGACGAGGCGCATGACGTAGTTGAAGACCGGGACTTCGTAGGCCCGCACGATCAGTGAGAAGGCTCGCTCGTCGCCGCGCTGTGCCTTCCGAAGGACCCCGAAATCTGGCTGGGCTAGTGCCAAGGGAGCAGGAGTATAACCGGGGTCTTGGTCACCTGAGCAGGGATTTCCCGGTCATCTGTAAAGGTTGGGCAAAGCCGAGCAGGGCGAGTGCGGTCGGCATCAGGTCTGAGAGTTGGCCTTTCTCCATCAATCCCATCCCTTCCTTCGTCAGGATCAGCGGGACCGGATTGGTCGTGTGAGCCGTGTGCGGGCTCGTGCCGTCCGCCTCGAGCATCTGTTCGGCGTTGCCGTGGTCAGCCGTGATCAGGCTGACGCCGCCCGCACGCTCGACGGCCTCGACAACCCCGCCGAGGCACGCGTCGGTCGTCTCGACGGCCTTGATCACCGCCGGGATCGAACCCGTGTGGCCGACCATGTCCGGGTTCGCGAAGTTGACGACCGCGAACGCGTAACCCTTGCCGACCTCGTCCGCGAAGCGCGCGGCGACCTCCCGGGCCGACATCTCCGGCTTGTGGTCGTAGCTCGGCACGTCTCGCGGGCTCGGGACGAGTATCCGCGTCTCGCCGGCCCACTCGTTCTCACGGCCCCCGTTGAAGAAGTACGTGACGTGCGCGTACTTCTCCGTCTCGGCCACGTGTAGCTGGCGGGCGTCGTGCTCGGAGAGGACCTCGGCCATCGTCTCGCTGACGTTCTGCTCCTGGAACGCGACCGGGCAGTCGAAGTCCTCGTGGTACCGCGTCATGGTTGTGAGATCGAACCCCGCGTCGAGAAGCTTGATCGCTAATTGGCGTGCTCTGTCGGGCCGGAAGTTGAAGAAGATTGCGGCATCGCCCTGGCCGAGGCTCGGCCGGTCTTCGATCGCGACCGGCTCGATGAACTCGTCCGTGACGCCGCGGTCGTAGCTGGCCTGAACGGCCATGACCGGGGTCTGACCCCAGACAGGCCTGCCGGAGACGATGGCGTCGTACGCGCGCTCCGTCCGCTCCCAGCGCTTGTCGCGGTCCATCGCGTAGTAACGGCCGGATACGCTCGCGATCCGGTCCTCGGGCAGCTCCGTCAGGTCGTGGACCGCCGAGTGCGGCGAGACGTCGCGGCCATCCGTGAACGCGTGGATGAAGGTGCGGTCCTGCATTCCCTGCCGCCGCGCGAGCTCCAGCAGCGCCCGTAGGTGCTCGATGTGCGAATGGACGCCGCCGTACGAGACCAGGCCGAGCAGGTGGACGTTGGTGCCGCGCTGCTTCGCTCGTTCGAACGCTCCGACGAGGGCGGCGTTCTCGAAGAACGACCCGTCCGCGATCGAGCGGTTCACCCTTTGGAAGTCCTGGTCGAGGATGCGGCCCGAGCCGATCGTCAGATGGCCGACCTCGGAGTTGCCCATCTGGCCGTCCGGCAGCCCGACCGCCTCACCGGACGCGTCGAGCGTCGTGTGCGGGTAGCGCGACCAGAGGGCGTCGAACACCGGCGTCTCGGCCAGCTCGACCGCATTCCCCGGGCCGGGGGCCGCGATGCCCCACCCATCGAGGATGACGAGTGCTACAAGCGGGAAAGTCGTGCCGCCGTCTCGCAAATCGCGGTGAACGATTCCACTTCGAGCGACGCGCCGCCGACCAGCGCTCCGTCGACCTCGGGCTGGGCAAGCAGCTCCTCGGCGTTCTCCGGCTTCACCGAGCCGCCGTACAGGATCGGGACGTCGAGCAGGGATTTGATGAAGGCATGCGCCGCCTGCGCGATCTCCGGTGTCGCCGTCTTCCCGGTGCCGATCGCCCAGACCGGCTCGTAGGCGACCACGAGGTTGTCGTGCTTCGATAGCACCCCCACCTGGCGTCGCAGCACCTCCTCGGTCTCGTCTCGCTCGCGCTCGGCCTCGAGCTCGCCGACGCAGGCGATCACCCGCAGTCCTGCCTCGAGCGCATGCTCTGCGCGCATCCGCACCGTCTCGTCCGTCTCTCCGAAGTACTGCCGCCGCTCGGAGTGGCCGACGATCGCGCCCTGGACGCCCAGCTCGAGCAGGATCTTCGTCGAGACCTCGCCAGTGAAGGCGCCCTCGTCGGCCCAGTGCACGTTCTGGGCGAAGATCGTGTGTCCACTCGCCACCGCCGCGCCGAGCGACCCGAACGGCGGACAGAGCACGGCATCCACGCCGGTGGGCGGCGCGAACGCGGCACAGAACTCCCGCGTTTCCCCCGGGCCCTTGTACATCTTCCAGTTGCCCGCGATCAGCACAGGGCGGCGATTCTGACGGATGGTTCAGCCCGGCGCAGCGTTCCCGACCGCTTCGACCAAGCGCTCGAGCTCCTCGCCCGTGTTGTAGTAGTGGACTGAGGCGCGGACGAGGTCGGGCAGCGCCCGAGCTCTCGAGTCCAAGAGCGTCGAGGAGGGCGGAGACGCGGTGACATTGATGCGCTCGCGCGACAGACGCTTTTTCAGCTCATTCGCTTCGACCCCGTCGACCGTGAACGTGACGATTCCGCAGCGAACTTCGCCGAGGTCGCGGACGGTCACCCCATCGATATCGCCGAGCCGGACGCGAAGGTTCTCGCCGAGCGCGGCGACGCGCTTCCAAATCGGGTCAAGACCCCAGGCCAGCGCGTAGTCGATTGCGGTCGCGAGTCCAGCCTTCGCGGCGTAGGCCTGCTCCCATTCTTCGAAACGGATTGCGTCCGGCCGGAGCTCGTAGCGGTCCGGCTCGACCCAGTCCGCGGCGCGCATGTCGAGGAACGGAGGCTCGAGACGATCGAGCAGGCTCGACCTCACGTAGAGGAAGCCGGTGCCGCGCGGGCCGCGCAGATACTTGCGCCCGGTCGCAGAGAGAACGTCGCAGCCGATTTCCTCGACGTCGACCGGGAGCTGGCCGACCGACTGGCAGGCGTCGAGGAGATACGGGATTCCGGCTTCGCGCGCGACGGCACCGATCTCAGCCGCCGGGTTGACGAGACCGCCGTTCGTCGGGACGTGCGTGATCGCAATCAGTTTGACGCGCTCGTCGACGAGCCGACGAAGTGACTCGACCGAGACCTGCCCGTACTCGTCGCTGGGTACGGGAATGACTTCGACCCCGGCCCGCTCCGCGACCTGGATGTAGGCGATGAAGTTGCTGATGTACTCGGCGACCGCGGTCAGGATCCGGTCGCCGCGCTCGAACGGAAAGCTGTAGAACGCCATGTCCCACGCTCGGGTTGCGCTCGACGAGAACGCGATCTCCCCCGCGCTCGCTCCGACCAATTCCGCCGCGGCGCCGTAGAAGCGATCGATTGCCGTCTCGTTTTGCTCATGCGCCTCGTAGCCGCCCGCGCGCGCCTCGAGCTGGAGGTGGCCGATCACAGCGTCCAGAACCGGCTGCGGCGGCAGCGACGAGCCGGCGTTGTTGAGGTGCGTTACGTGCTCGCACCCGGGGGTCTCTCGGCGGGCGCGCTGGACGTCGATCATGCGGCCGGGATCACGGCGATTCCGGGTAGTTGTTTTCCCTCGAGCAGCTCGAGTGCGGCGCCGCCGCCCGTGGACGCCCACGAGACCTGGTCGGTGAGGCCGAGCTCGTTCAGCGCCCGAATCGAATCGGCGCCGCCGACGACCGAGAACGCGTCGGCTCGGGCAACGGCCTCGGCAACGGCCTTCGTCCCCGCCGCGAAGCGCGGCCACTCGAAGACGCCCATCGGGCCGTTCCAGAAGATCGTCTTGGCCTGCGTGATCTCGTTGGCGAAGCGTGCACGCGTCTCCGGACCGATATCGAGGCCGAGCCACCCTTCCGGCAGCGCGTCGTAGGGGCAGACCTTCGACTCGGCGTCCGCCTCGAAGGCTGCGGCGCCGACCACGTCGGTCGGCAGGACGACCTCGAAGTCGAGCGGGTTCTCGTCCCGAAGCTGTTCGGCCATCTTGCCGCCGATCAAGACCGTGTCGGCCTTGCCGCCGAGCTTGCGCAGGACGCCGAGCTTGTCCTCCACCTTGGCGCCGCCGGACACGAGCACGAACGGCCGCTCGACGTCGCCGAGCAGCTTGCCGAGCTCCTCCAGCTCACGCTCGAGCAGCAGGCCCGCGTAGGCCGGCAGCAGCTCGGCCACGCCCACGGTCGAGGCGTGGGCCCGGTGAACCGAGCCGAACGCGTCCTCGACGAACAGGTCGCAACCGTCGGCGAGCTCGCGTGCGAACGCCGGGTCGTTCTTCGTCTCGCCGGGGTTGAAGCGCGTGTTCTCGAGCACCTCGATCCGCTCGTCTGGCAGCAGCTCGCGCAGGCGCGCCCGCACAGGCTCGATCGTAAAAGCCGGATCCGGTCCTTTCGGCCGCCCGAGGTGCGAGCAAACGCGGACACCGGCGGCATCGCGCTCGAGCAGCAGCCGCAGAGTCGGCAGCGATGCCTCGATCCGCGTCTCGTCGGCGACCCGGCCGTCCTCGAGCGGCACGTTCAGGTCGGAACGCACGAGCACGCGCTTGCCTGCGACGTCGGCGTCGCGAACCGAGCGCGGCCTGTGCACGCTAAGCGGTCGCCGCGGCCTCGGCCTTGGGCAACGAGGCGCCCATCTTCGAGACGAGGTCGACGAGCCGGCAGCTGTATCCCCACTCGTTGTCGTACCACCCGAAGACCTTGACCATGCGCCCGTTCACCATCGTCAGCTCGCTGTCGAACGTGCACGAGAACGCGGAGCCGACGATGTCCTGGGAGACCAGCGGCTCGTCGCTGTACTCGAGCAAGCCCTCCAGAGGCCCTCGCTGGGCGGCGGCGCGGAAGAGCTCGTTCACCTCGTCCTCGCTCGTCTCGCGTGAGACCACAACGACGAGGTCGACGACGGAGCCGTCGGGAACCGGGGCCCGCATCGACATTCCGTCGACCTTGCCCTTGAGCTCCGGCATCACGACGCCGATCGCTCGCGCGGCGCCCGTCGAGGTCGGGATCAGGTTCAGCGCAGCCGCGCGGGCCCGACGGAGGTCCTTGTGCGGCAAGTCCTGCAGGCGTTGGTCCGCCGTGTAGGCGTGGATGGTGGTCATGAAGCCCTGCTCGACCGTCAGGGCGTCGTGGAGCACCTTGGCCATTGGGGCGACGCAGTTGGTCGTGCAGGAGGCGTTCGAGATGATCCGGTGCGTCTCCGGGTCGTAGACGTCGTCGTTGACGCCGAGCACGACCGTCACGTCGGGATCGGTCGCAGGAGCGGAGATGACCACCTTCGCGGCACCCGCTTCGAGGTGCCCCGAGGCGCCCTCGCGGTCGGTGAAGAGCCCTGTCGACTCGATCACGATGTCGACGCCCAGATCGCGCCAGGGCAAGTCCTTGGGATCGCGCTCGGAGAGGAGGAGGAGATCGCTGCCTCCGACCGTGATCTTGCCCTCGCCAACCTCGACGTCCTCGGCCAGCCGGCCGAGCACCGAGTCGTACTTGAGCAGGTGCGCCATCGTCTTGGCGTCCCCAAGGTCGTTGGCGGCGACGACTTCGAAGTCCCCGCCCCGCTGCAAGTGAGCCCGAAAGAAGTTGCGCCCAATGCGCCCGAACCCGTTGATCCCTACCTTCACCTTGGCCATGTCGCTCCTCCTCGCTATCTCCAAGGAATCTAACGGAGACGCCCCTGCGAAGCCCTGTACAAAAAAAAGAGCGGGCCGCCAAGGCGCCGCTTGCGGCGCCGACCATGAGAGGCCCGGCGGCTTTGCCGGCGGGCCGTTTACGCCCTCCGGCCCGCCCACTGTGTGGGCGGGCCGGAGGGGAAGCTCCGAGGACGACCTCCCCCTCCGCAATTGTCGCGCTCCGGACCTTGGCGACGGACGGGGTCTGAATCCATCACCGGACGAGCGCGAACCCGCCTTCCCGAAGTATTAACGAATGCGCAGGGTTCGTTTCAACTGGCCCGAAAGGCATACGAGGATATCTTCCGGCCTAGGTTTCGGCGATCCTGATTAGCTTCTGCAAGCGGCGGTGAACTGCCGCCTTCGACGCAGCGGGCCGGCACTTGAGGGCGAGCTCGCGCAAAGGCAGCGCCGGATGTCGAAGCCGTAGCTCCGCGATCTCCCGGAGCCGGGGCGAGAGCTCATTCAGGCGACGCTCGCGCTCGAGCCGGCGGAGCGCCTCCAGCTGCGCATGAGCAGCCCGGCTCGTGCGAACGAGATTGGCGTGGTCGGCGTTCGTGAGGCGATTCGCGCGGGCCTTCGTCTCGCCTACCACCGCTCCCTCGTCGAGCGCGAGCGCCGCGTCGCTCGCGCCCGCGACCGTCGTTCGAGCACCTGGAGGGCGACGTCTTCCTGGGCAACGGCCTGGGCGACGAACTCCGCCGCCTCTCTGGTCTCGGTCCTTACCTCGAGATGCGGCGACGGCGGCGGCGAGACCGACCCCGCCGCGAGCAGCGACCCGCGCAGGTAGGCGCCACGGCAGCACGCGCGGCCGACGACTCGCTTCGGCGGGCGCGCGAGCGGCTGCAGTCGGGCGCCGAGGACGCCGCACTCCTTGAGGACCGCGACCGCGCGCGGCGTTCCATCGACGTGGAGCTGGTACCGGGTCGCGCGGTCGAAGGCGCGCCGCCGGTAGGTCCGGATCTCGGAGTCGACGCTGAACGACCGCAGCAGGCTGAACGCCCGCCGCGCGACCGCGGCGCTCGACACGTCGAGGTGCAGCGAGACTCCTCCAGCTCGCATGTGCCACCTCCCGGCGGAGTGAAAGAGAGCCGACAGCTCGGCCTGACGGTCGCACTCGCGCTCCGGCGCGATCGCCGCGAGCTCGTTGCGGACGTCCTCAGAGAAAGACACCCTCGAGCTCCAGTAGGCGGCGCTTGTACTCGACGCCGCTCGTGCCGTAGCGCCCGATCCCGCCCGCGGCGACAACGCGGTGGCAAGGGACGACGAGCGGAAAGCGGTTGTGCGCGCAGACCGACCCCGCGGCCCGCTGCGCGTTCGGGTGCCCGGCAAGCGCCGCCAGCTCGCCGTAGGTGACGACCTCACCCCACGGAACGCGTTGGAGCGTCTCGACGACCGCGCGCTGAAAGGCCGTGTAGCCGTCTAGGTCGAGCTCGACGTCGCTAAATGAGTCTCGCTCGCCGGCGAAATGCGCCGCGATTCGCTCGGCGAGCGAGTGATGTAGGTGTACCCCTACATCACTACCTCGCGGACGAGGCAATTCATGCCAGAGCAGCATCGCTCCGTCGAGCCAGAGCTCGCCGACGCCCCAACCGTCCACCTCGTACCGGACGCTCTCGGCCATGTCACGAGCGTATCCCTAGACTTACGCCCGATGAGCCGCCCCGCGATCTCGCTGCCGCCGGAGCCCCGAAACGAGCCCGTCAAGGACTACGCGCCGGGCTCTCCGGAGCGCGCAGAGCTGCAGAAGCGCCTGCGCGAGCTCGAGCGTGACCGGATCGAGATCCCCCTGGTGATCGGCGGCCAGGACGTCAAGACGGCGGAGACCTTCGAGGCCGTGATGCCTCACCGCAAGAGCCACGTCCTCGCCGACGTGCACTCGGGCGGACCCGCCGAAGTCGAGCAGGCGATCGCCGCCGCCCGCGAGGCGCGCCACGACTGGGCCCACATGCCGTGGGAGGACCGTGCCGCGATCTTCCTGCGCGCCGCCGAGCTGCTCGCAGGCCCCTGGCGCTCGACACTGAACGCTGCGACGATGCTCGGCCAGTCGAAGACTGCGCACCAGGCCGAGATCGACGCCGCCTGCGAGCTGACCGACTTCTGGCGCTTCAACGTCGACTTCATGACGCGCATCTACAAGGAGCAGCCGAGCTCGGCGCCCGGCACCTGGAATCGCTTGGAGTACCGCCCGCTCGAGGGCTTCGTCTTCGCGGTGACGCCTTTCAATTTCACCGCGATTGCGGGGAACCTCCCCGCGGCACCGGCGCTGATGGGGAACACGGTCGTCTGGAAGCCGGCCTCGACGGCCGCCTTCTCCGCCTACTTCGTCATGCGCGTGCTGCAGGAGGCCGGCCTGCCGGACGGGGTCATCAACCTCGTCTACGGCTCGGGCGCGAAGATCGGCGACGCCGCACTGGCGAGCCCCGAGCTGGCCGGGATCCACTTCACCGGTTCGACCGCCGTCTTCAACTCGATGTGGAAGACGATCGGCTCCAACGTCGGCGAGTACCGAAACTACCCGCGGATCGTCGGCGAGACCGGCGGCAAGGATTTCATCGTCGCGCATCCGTCCGCAGACGTGCAGGCCGTCGCGACGGCGATCGTCCGCGGCTCCTTCGAGTACCAGGGGCAGAAGTGCTCCGCCGCCTCGCGCGTCTACGCACCGTCGAACCTGTGGCCCGAGCTGCGCGAGCGGCTGGCGGACGAGATCAAGGAACTGAAGGTCGGCGACGTCAGCGACTTCTCCAACTTCATGGGCGCCGTCATCGATTCGAAGGCCCTCGCGACCCAGCGCGAAGCGATCGAGGAGGCGAAGTCGGCGGCCAAGACAACGGTGCTCGTCGGCGGCGGCATCGAAGACAAGGAAGGCTTCTTCGTCGAGCCGACCGTGATCGAGACCGAGGACCCGAACTTCCGCACGATGCGCGACGAGCTCTTCGGCCCGGTCGTCACGGCCTACGTCTATCCGGAGAAGCAGTGGGACGACACGCTCGAGCTCGTCGATCGCACCGCGCCCTACGGGCTGACCGGCGCCGTCTTCGCACGCGACCGAGCGGCGATCGAGGATGCGAACGAGAAGCTCGAGTATGCGGCCGGCAATTTCTATGTCAACGACAAGCCGACCGGCGCGGTGGTCGGCCAACAGCCGTTCGGCGGCGCGCGCGCCTCGGGCACGAACGACAAGGCCGGCTCGATGTGGAACCTGATCCGCTGGGTCTCGCCGCGGACGATCAAGGAGACCTTCGTGCCGCCGAAGGACTACCGCTACCCGTACATGGCAGAAGACGGCGCCAGCCATGACGGCTCGGGCTCGCCCGACCGGCCCTAGACCGGCCTGACCCCAGCGGTGGGCGCGGTCCTTCACGACATCCGCGTCTTCTTCAACCATCTGGCCGATGTCGGCTGGCCGTATCTCGGCGCCGCGCTCCTCTGCCAGTTCGTCAAGGTCGGCTGTGTCAGCCGCGCGTGGCGGAACATCATCGCCGCGGCCTATCCGGACTCGGTCGTCCGCTGGCGCTCTGTCTGGGGCGCGATGCTCGCGCGCGTGGGCGTCAACGCGATCGTTCCCGCCCGCGGCGGCGACGCGGTCGGGCTCTTCATCGTCAAGCGCCGGGTCGAGGGTTCGACGTATCCGACCCTCGCCTCGACGCTGATCGCGCTGACGCTGTTCGACTCGGTCGTCGCTCTCGGCTTTATCGTCTACGCCCTCGCCAGCGGAGCGCTCCCCGGCAGCTCGGTGCTCGCGCGCCTGAGCGCGTTCGACTTCCACTGGTTCTTCGGGCACATCCGGGGAACCCTGATCGTGATCGGCCTGATTCTGCTGATCGTGCTCTTGCTGCTCCTCTGGTTCGCGGAGCAGCTGGTCGGCTTCTGGCACCGCGTCGGGCTCGGCTTTCGGATCTTCTCCGACAAGACGGCTTACCTCCGCCGCGTCGCGGTCTGGCAGGCGGCCGACTGGTGCCTGCGGCTGACGATGATCTTCTTCTTCCTGCGGGCCTTCCACGTGCCCGCGACGCTGCACAACGCGATCCTCGTCCAGGTAACCCAGAGCCTCGCTGTGCTGTTTCCGATCAGCCCGTCGGGCATCGGCACGGAGCAGGCGCTCCTGCTCTACACGTTCGCCGGCAAGGCGGCCAGGACGACGCTGCTGAGCTTCAGCGTCGGCATGCGCGTGACGCTGATCGTTTTCAACGCCCTTCTGGGGTTCGGAGCGATCCTGACGATGCTGCGGACACTCCATTGGCGACAGCGGGTCGAAGCGGATCGCGACGCTGTCGCAGAGCACTCACCATGACGGCGCCTGACGCCGCGAGCGCCGGGGTCGCGAGCACGACGCCCGCGGCGCGGACGCTCCACGCGTTGGCGATCGCGCCGTCCAACAGGCTCGCGAATGGGCGCAGGCCGAGAAAGGCGATGCTCCAAAGCGCCATGATCCGGCCGCGCTGCTGCTCGGCGACCCCGAGCTGGAGCCGGGTCGTCGCCGCCGTGTTCGAAGCCAGGTAGCCGAAGCCGCCCACGAACAGCAGTGCGAACCCGAGCGGCAGCCAGGGACAGACCGAGAAAGCGGCGACGCCCGCGCCGAGCAGGAACAGGGTCGCGGCCATTCGCCAGCGCGAGCCGGCCACCCGGCCCGCGACGATCAGCGCGGCGGTCACAGCGCCGGCGCCGAAGGCGCCCACGATGAAGCCGGCCCACGT
>MNDB01000057.1:18628-26200 GCA_001914705.1 Actinobacteria bacterium 13_2_20CM_68_14
CCGCCGCACGAGCGAGACGATCAGCGCCTGCTGCGCCGGCGCCGAGAAGGCGCTGACGACGCCGAGGCAGAGCGTGTCGGCGATCACGACCCACGTTGTCGCGAGGCCTCCCCACGCCAACGCCGCGAGCCCGGCCGCCAGCACGACGGCGAGGCTCTGGGAGACCAACAACAGCTTGCGGCGGTCGAGCCGGTCGGCGAGGCTCCCGGCCCACGGCGTCAGCACCAGGATCGGGATGAACTGCGAGAAGTTGAGGACGCCGAGCAGCAGCGCCGAGTGCGTCAGCCGGTAGATCAGCAGCGCCGCGGCGAGGTTCTGGAACCACGTCCCGCTCGCCGAGAGCGCATTGCCGACGAAGTACGGTCCGAAATCGCGCCGCCGGACGATCCGCCAGACCGCCCGCGGACCGGCTACCCCCTCGTCTCGATTTTCCACCGCCGTCCCGGCCACGGCGCGATTACTACCCGCGCCGGCCGAGACGACGCGTGAGTAGGCGGTGACCCGTTACGCGGTCTGGTGCTGGATCACCTCGTAGCCCTTGGCATTGGGCGGCGGCATGCCTGCGTCCTGGATCGCCTGCCGGATCTCGGGATCGTCGCCCATCCGGTGGCGGCCATCCTCGCTGTCCCAGAAGTTGATGATCATGACGCCGTCATCCGTCTTGACAACCGTCGACGAGATGCCCCCGTACTCGCTCGCCTTGCGGCTTGCGAGTTCCTCGACGCCTTTCATCTTCCCGAGGACCTCGTCGGGGTTGCCGGAAAACTCAATGATCGACACGACCACGGGCTCAGCCATTCCATCCTCCTTGTAGCGGTCGCGCGGAACCTACCCGCCGTGCGCCGGGGAGGGAAGAGCCACCCGCGCAGAAGGGGAGCCACGCGGGCAGCTCGTCCTCTTCGAGTTAAGAGCGCCAGCCCGTGAGCGAGATGTAGCGCGCCGTGCCGCCGTTGGGGTGCACGGCGGTTTCCTCCTCCGTTGGGTTCGCCCATGCTTACGGGGGGGTGCGAAGGCGGTTTTGGGCTAGGCGCGGCCTGCTTTGTGCAGCTGCGCATAGATAGACCTGGCCGTTTTCGCCGGCACGCCGGGTACGCCTTCGAGCTCCTCCTGCGAGGCGGCAAGCACCTGCTCGGCCGAGCCGAAGTGCCGCAGCAGTGCACGGCGGCGCGCCGGGCCTACACCCTCGAGGGTGTCGAAGATCGATTCCCGTGCAGCCGCCGCGCGGCGCTGGCGGTGAAAGCCGACCGCGAAGCGGTGCGCCTCGTCGCGGATCCTCTGCAGGAGCTGGAGCCCGGGCGAGTGCGGGTCGAGCTGGACGGGATCGGGGCGGCCGGGCAGGAAAACCTCCTCGGCGCGCTTCGCGAGCGCGATCACGGCCACCCGCGGCAGATCGAAGCGTTGCATCGCCGCCAGCGCCGCAGAGAGCTGGCCCTTGCCGCCGTCGATCACGACGAGGTTCGGCACCGCCGCGAAACCCTCGTCGTACTCCTCGTCGGCAGGGTTGCTCATCCGCGCGAAGCGGCGCTCGATCACCTGCGCCATCGCCGCGAAGTCATCCTGGCCGTCGAGCCCGCGCACCGCGAACTTGCGGTAGTGCCCCTTCTTCGGGGTCGCATCCTGGAAGACAACCATCGAGCCGACCGGCTCAGAAGCCTGGATGTTCGAGATGTCGAAACACTCGATCCGCAACGGCAGGCTCTCCAGGTTGAGCCCCTCGCGCAGCTCCTCGAGCGCCTCGACCCGCCGCAGCCGCTTCTGCTCTGTCTGGTAGCTCTCCGAGTCCAGGGCGAGCCGTGCGTTCTGCGTCGCCAGCTCCTGCAGCCGCCGCTTCTCGCCGCGCTCGGCCGCCCGCACCTCGACGCGCGAGCCGCGGCGCTCGCTCAGGAACTCCTCGAGCGCCGAGACGTCGTTCGCGTCCCGCGGGACGACGATCTGCGGCGGCACGGACGGCGCAGAGCCGTAGTACTCGACGCAGAAGGCCTCGAGCAGCGCCGAGTTCTCCTGGCCCTCCACGTTCTCCAGGTGGAAGCCGTAGCGGTCGATCATCTTGCCGCCGCGGAGCGGGAAGATCTGCACCGCCGCTTTGTCGCCGTCGACGGCGAGCCCGAGCACGTCGACGTCGCCGACGCTCCGCTTCTCGACCGCCTGACGCTCGCTCAGCCGGCGGACGGCGAACAGGCGGTTGCGGTAGCGGGCGGCCTCCTCGAAACGCTCGCCTTCCGCGGCGTCGTGCATCTGCCGCTCCAGCTCACGCTCGATCGTCCGCGTGTCGCCGGAGAGGAAGTTGATCACGCCGTCGATGATCTCGGCGTAGTCCTCCTTCGAGATGTAGTCGACGCAGGGCGCGTGGCAGCGCTCGATGTGGTAGTCGAGGCAGGGAATCCCGGAGTGCCGGCCCGGCTTCGGGCCCTCGCACGGGCGGTACTGGAAGACGCGATTGAGGACATCGAGCGTCTCCCGAACCTTCTTCGCGTTCGCGTAGGGGCCGAAGTACGTGACGCCGCGCCGGTGCCGCTCGCGCGTGAACATGACGCGCGGGAAATCGTCCTCGACGGTGACGGCGATGTACGGAAAGGACTTGTCGTCGCGCAGCCGGACGTTGAACGGCGGCCGGTACCGCTTGACGAGGTTCTGCTCCAGGTGCAGCGCCTCGACCTCGCTGCTGGTGACGATCACCTCGATGTCGGCGACCCGCTCGGGCAGCTGCGCGATCGCGTGCCTGACATCGGCTGAAGCCTGGAAGTAACTGCGCACGCGGGGCCGCAGAGACTTGGCCTTGCCCACGTAAAGGACCTGCCTTCCCGAGTCCCGGAAGATGTAGACACCGGGCTTCGCCGGCAGCCGTTTTAGCTGCTCTTCGAGTCGTTGCTCCACCGCCAGCAAGCGTAGATGCCCTGAGTGGCCTGGCCAGCAACATGGGCCACATCAGCGGCCAGACCACTAAGGTGCCCGCCCGTGAGATGGAAGGGCACTGCGCTCGCCCTGCTCGGCGCGGCAGCTGTCGTGGGGATCGCGATCGGCTTCACGCTTGGCGGCGGCGACAGCACGACGATTACGAACGGCTCGGGAACGACCAACGCCGGCGAGAAATCCGGCCCGGTCACCGCCTCATCGTCGCGACGGTCGACGACGCGGTCAGGCAGTCCGATCCGAAGGTCGCCGCCCAGCTGATGAAGATCTCGCACGACGCCGGCTTCGACGCGATCCTGGTCTCGAGCATGTGGAAGCCGGGCGCCAAGGCGCCTTCGGCCCAGGAACGGCTCACGCTCGGCAACGTCGTCAAGGCCGCTGACACCGAGGGGATGCGGGTCTTCGTCTT
Organism: Actinobacteria bacterium 13_2_20CM_68_14; assembly: GCA_001914705.1. Lineage (GTDB taxonomy): Bacteria > Actinomycetota > Thermoleophilia > Gaiellales > Gaiellaceae > 13-2-20CM-68-14. The sequence continues at coordinate 21,948 of MNDB01000057.1, forward strand.
CGTCTGGCACGGGCTCAGCGGCACCACCCCGCGGACGGTGCGCGCCCGCGGGCAGTTCGCGGCCTACGCCGCATCGCTTGCGCGGGCGTTCCCGCAGATCCGCGACTTCGTCGTCGGCAACGAGCCGAACCTGAACACCTTCTGGATGCCCCAGTTCGGCCCGGGCGGCCGAGACGCCGCGGCCTCGAGCTATCTCGACCTGCTCGCGCGAACCTATGACGCGCTGAAGGCGGTCTCGCCGGAGATCCAGGTGATCGGCGGCGCGCTCGCGCCCCGCGGCTCAGACCGGCCCGGGACGAGGCGCGATACGCACTCGCCGACGAAGTTCATCGAGGACCTCGGGGCGGCGTACAGAGCCAGCCACCGCTCCACGCCGATCATGGACGCCTTCGCCATCCATCCGTACATGCGAACGTCGAAGCTTCCGCCCACGGACACGCACGCCGCGTCGACGACGATCACGGTCGGCGACTACCCCAAGCTGGTGACGCTGCTGGCCCGAGCCTTCACCGGAACGCCGCAACGCGGCCCCGGTCTGCCCGTCTACTACACGGAGTTCGGCGTGCAGACTCGCGTTCCGGCCGCGCACCGCCACGCCTACACGGATCTCCAGTCGCCCTCGGCCATCGACGCGGTCGACCCGCTGACTCAGGCGCGTTACTACCGCGAGGCGCTCGCACTCGCGGCATGCCAGCCGACGGTCAAGGGGCTGTTCGTCTTCCACACCTTCGACGAGCCGGACCTCGCCGGGTGGCAGTCCGGCCTCTACTACGCCGACCAGCAGCCGAAGCCGAGCCTGCCGGCCTTCCGCAAGGCCGCCGCGGAGGCGCGGGCCGCGAGTCTGACGCACTGCTCCGGCGTCACCTTTGTCCCCAAGAAGTAGCTCCGCCGAGGGGTCAAGCCGTCGCGGGCGACGACCGATGCCCCGTACAGGATGCCGCCCATCCGCAAGCTCGCTTTTCTCGCCGCGCTGCTGGCGCTTGCGGCGGCCGCCCCCTCGCAGGCCGCACCGCGGACGTTCACCGTCGGCGCGTCCGAGTCGGCGAGCCTCGTTCCGGATTCCGTCGTCGCCAAGGCGCGGATGGATCTCGCCGTCCTCGCCGGCTTCACCGAGATCGAGGTTCGGGCCGACTGGACGCCGGGCAAGACGGAGCCCACGGCGGAGGAGCTCGCCTCCTTCCAGGCTAGCGCGCTCGCCGCGCAGCTCGACGCGGTTCGGCTGGTGATTGCCGTCGATACGGGCGGCAGCCTCCAGACGCCGTCGAGCCTGTTCGACCGGAAGCAGTTTGCCCAGTACACGGCTGCGCTCGCACGATCGCTGCCCTACGTGCGCGACTTCATCGTCGGCAACGAGCCGAACCTGAACAGGTTCTGGATGCCCCAGTTCGACGGGCGCGGGCGTGATGCTGCGGCGCCTGCCTACGAGGCGCTGCTGGCCAGGACCTACGATTCGCTGAAGGCCGTCTCGCCGTCGATCAACGTGATCGGTGGTGCTCTCGCGCCGCGCGGCGCCGACCAGTCGCGCTCCGGCCGGCAGACCCACTCGCCGACGACGTTCCTGCGCGACCTCGGCGCCGCCTATCGGAAGAGCCGGCGCAGGACCCCGATCATGGACGCGCTCGTCATCCATCCTTACGGCGAGACCTCGAAGACGCCGCCCACGGCGCTGCACCCGAAGTCGACCAGCATCTCGATCGCCGACTACCCGAAGCTCGTCAAGCTCCTACGCGACGCGTTTCGCGGCACGGCGCAGCGCGGCGCCTCGCTGCCGATCCTCTACGGCGAGTACGGTGTCCAGACCCGGATCCCCGCCGGCAAGCTCGGCGCCTACACGAACCTCAGCGTCCCGAGCGCGACCGACGCGGTGTCGCAGACGATGCAGGCCGCCTACTACAAGCAGGCGATCCAGCTCGCGTATTGCCAACCGACCGTCTCCGGCTTGCTGTTCTTCCACGTCAGCGACGAGCCCGACCTCGACCGCTGGCAGTCAGGGCTCTTCTACGCCGACGACACGCCGAAGTCGAGCCTGGCCGCGGTCCGGACCGCCGCCCAGGCCGCGCAGGCCGGGACGCTGACCTGCCCGAAGGCGAAGCCAAAGCAACGGCAGCGGCGGCGCTAGCATTGGCCGCATGAGCGGTCAGTACGTCGCGTACACCTTCTACAAGATCGACCCCGCGTGGCGGCGGCTACCGATCGACGAGCGCGCGGCCGGCAAAGACGCGTTCGCCGAGGTGGTCGAGGACTGGGCCGGGCGCATGGACGCGCTGCGCGCCTATTCGGTCGCGGGCGTCCGCCCGGACTGCGACTTCTTCCTCTGGAAGATCACCGAGCGATACGAGGATCTCGGCGAGCTCGGCGCGGCGCTGAACGGCACCCCCCTTGCCGCCTGGCTCCAGACACCGTACTCGTATCTGGCGACGACGAAGGCCTCCGAGTACACCTCGGCCCGGAAGGCGCGCAAGATCGTCCCCAAGGACTCGCCCTACCTGGTCGTCTACCCGTTCGTGAAGGTGCGGCCCTGGTACGCGCTCTCCGAGGAGGATCGTAGCCGCGCGATGGACGAGCACATGCGGATCGGCCGCGAGGAGTTTCCGACGATCCACAACCACACCACCTACTCCTTCGGGATCGACGACCAGGAGTTCATGACCGCGTTCGAATGCGACGAGCCCGCCGACTTCATGCACCTGATGCTGCGGCTACGCGACAGCGAGGCCTCGCGCTACACCGAGCGTGATACCCCCATCTTCGTCGGGAAGCACGTTCCGGTCCGCGAGGCGCTGGCCGCGCTGGACGGGGCCGAGGCTAGGGAGAGGGGTCTGGCGGAGGCTTAGTGTCCGCGAGGTCGTCCTCGGCCGCCTGGGCTGCCTCCCCGATCGACTGTCCGCCGCCGATTCCGGAGCCGGCGGCGTATCCCGACTCGGACAAGAACCTTTCCTCGGCCTCGCCCGGGTCCTCTCCGCCGAACTCCTCGCGCAGGTCGGCCTCATCCTCGGGTTTCCCACCGATCCCACGTACCCAGCTCCAGAGTCCCATGCGGAGAGTCTAGTACCCGTAGGAACGCTCGGCCCGCCAGACACGCCACATCGCATAGCCGGCCAGGATCAGGACGACGATGAAGGCGAACGCGTCGAGCCCGACCGTCCTCCGTCCGGGCCAGAAGTAGGCGGCGAAGTCAACGAGGATCAGCAGGGCGCTGCCGTAGAAGACGCGGTTCGAGCGTTGCGACCAGGTCTCGATCTCGTGCCGCATCCGGTCGCGCCAGAACATGTAGAGAACGACCGCGATCGCGAGGAAGAAGACGATCTGCAGGATCAGTGAGAGTGAGACGAGCGTCCCCTCGAGGTTGAGCACGAAGATCACAGCCGCGATCGCGAGGATCACGATGAAACCGCGGACGGTTCCGTTCATGTCGCTCCACCAGCGTCCCATGGCCTCCCGGTAGGATCGCTGCGATGGTCGACGAGGGCAAGCCCGCACCCGATTTCGAGCTGACAAGCGACACCGGCGAGCATGTCAAGCTCTCCAACTTCCGCGGCAAGCCGGTCGTTCTCTACTTCTATCCCAAGGACGACACGCCCGGATGTACGGCTCAGGCCTGCGGGATACGCGACGTCTACGCCGACTTTCGCGAGCGCGGCGCGGTCGTGCTCGGCGTCAGTCCCGACGACGAGGCTTCACACGTCAAGTTCAAAGAGAAGTACTCGCTCCCGTTCACGCTCCTGGCCGATCCGGGGCACGAGATCGCCGAGCAGTACGGCGTCTGGAAGGAGCGAAACATGTACGGCAAGAAGTCGATGGGCATCGAACGCTCGACCTTCGTGATCGACGCGGACGGCAACGTCGCGAAGGCAATGCGCCGCGTGAAGCCGGAGACCCACGCGGCGGACGTGTTGGCCGCTCTGCCCTAGAGAGTTTTACGGGCGGCTTACCCGACCCGAATCGTCGCCTGACGCAGCGCCCGGACGATCTGCGCGTCTTCCCTCTTCGTCAAACCAGGAGGTCTCGAGATGAGAAGGCGCCTCATGTACGTCGTCCTGGCCGCATTCGTGTTGCTCGCGGCCGGTGCATCGAGCACATTCGCCGCCCGGGGAAGCGGCGTGCAAACGTTCATCTTCAACGGTCGACTGCTCACCGACGCCGGCAGTTCGTCGTCGCTGTACGTCGACGTGAACGGCGGTAACAGACTCGCACTCAAGAAGCTGGTCGGGCAGAGCGACAACCAGTACTTCGCGGTCGACTCGAGCACCCAG
>MNDB01000041.1 GCA_001914705.1 Actinobacteria bacterium 13_2_20CM_68_14
GGTCGAGTAGCCGACGAGGTTCGCGAATAGGCGCCCGGTCGGGTAGCGGCGGAAGTAGAGCGTCTGCCCGTCGACCTTGCGCTTGACGTTCGTCGCCAAGATCGTCCCGTCGGCGGCGCGGATCAGCCCGCGCTTGATCCGGAACTGCGCCACCCGCTGGATTGCGTTGTCCTGCTTCTCAGCGAGGCCGGCGGAGGCCCACGTCTGCCAGTAGGTCGTCCCCACGATCAGCGCGGCGAGCAGGATCATCGACGCGACGGCGAGCTTCGTGATCTGCCTGTTCACGCTTCCCTCGGCGCGTTCGCGCGGTTGGAGATCAGGAGCAGGCCTGCGAGCAGGACGAAGTTCGCGACCACGCTCGACCCGCCGTAGGAGACGAAGGGAAGCGTGATCCCCGTCAGCGGGATGATTCGCAGGACTCCGCCGACGATGATGAAGGTTTGCAGGGCGAAGCCGAAGGTGAGGCCGGCTCCCGCGAGCTTCGAGAAGCCGTCATCTGCGAGCAGCGCGATTCGCATGCCTCGTAGGACGAAGACCATGAAGAGGAGAACCAGGGCCGAGACCCCGATCAGGCCGAGTCCCTGCGCGAGCGCCGAGTAGATGAAGTCGGTATTCAGGGACGGGATCAGCGGGTGGCCCGCGGAGGTCTCGAGCGTCTCCTTTCCGAGCCCGGTGCCGCCGAAGCCGCCGTTCGCGATCGAATAGAGGGACTTCACGAGCTGGTAGCTGCCGCAGTCCTGCCGCAGCTTCATCTCCCCGGTCAGCGCGCAGTAGACCTTGTGGTCGGTCCAGGGATGCAGCCAGATCGTCACGCGCTCGTGCACGTGCGCGACCCGCGTGTAGACGAAGTACGAGCCGCCGAGGAAGAGCGCAAGGCCGATCCCCGTGAACAGCAGCCGGCCCGTCGCAACGTAGAGCATCGCCAGGAAGATCCCGAAGTAGAGGAGTGCCGAGCCGAGGTCGTTCGTCTCGACAAGGACGAGCATCGCGCCGCCCCAGATCAGGAGCAGCGGCCCGAAGTCCTTCAGCCGTCCTTGCGCCAGAACCTCCCGCTTCTCGCGCAGGTATGCGGCAAGGAAGACGATCAGGCAGAGCTTCGCGATCTCACCGGGTTGGAACTGGAGCGACCCGAAGTGGATCCAGAGCCGGGCGCCGTTGACGGTGGCGCCGAGTCCCGGCAGCGCGGGCAGCACGAGCAGGCCGATCGCGGTCAGTCCAAAGATGTACTTGTAGCTCTCCAGGCGCCGGTAGTCGCGGCGCAGGCTCCAGAGCGTGCCGGCGAAGACACCGACCGCGATGATGATCCAGACGCCCTGGCGAAACGCATCTCCGGGCCGGATGCGGTAGATCTCCGTCAGCCCGACCGCGGTCAGCAGAGCGGCGATCGGCAGCAGGTACGGGTCGGCGTACGGCACCGCGTAACGCGCGACCAGGTGTGCGACGAGGTAGAGCGCGAGGAAGAACGCCGCGTAGGAGAGCGAGGCGGTCGAGACGACCGACTGCCGGGCGATGTAGACGCTCGCAAAGCCGAGTGCGGTCAGAGCCCCGACGACGACCAGGTTCAGCAGCTCTCGGTTTCGCAGGCTCACCGCTTATCTTCCATGCAGCGTCCAGAGGACGACGGCGACGACCGCGAGCGCGACCAGGATCAACAACAGCGCTGGAATCAGGCGGCGGCGGGTGCGGCGCGTGGGCTGAGCCGGCTGGGGGGCCTCGCCCGGCGGTACGACCATCGTGTCGAGCGCCGGCACGCGGTCGAGCTCGTCGAGTGTGTCCTCGTCGAGCTCGCCGTCGCCGTCCGCGGTGAGGGCCGGGTACTGAGCCGTCTCTTCGAGCGGCTCTCCGACGTCCTCGCCGATCTCGAAGAAGACGACGGTGATGTTGTCCTCGCCGCCGCCCTTGTTCGCGGCCCGGATCAGCGCTTTCGCGGAGGTTTGCAGGTTGTCGCGGTTCTTCTCGATCGTCCGCAGGATCACGTCGTCCTCGACCATCGAGGTGAGCCCGTCCGAGCAGAGCATGAACAGGTCGCCCGGCGCGGTCTCGATCGAGAAAGTGTCGACGTCGACGTCGGGATCGGTGCCGAGCGCGCGCGTGATCACCGAGCGCTGGGGATGCGTCCCGGCCTCCTCCGGCGAGAGCTTTCCACTGCGGACGAGCTCGGCGACGAGCGAGTGGTCCTCGGTCAACTGCTCGAGCTTGCCGTCACGGATCAAGTATGCGCGCGAGTCGCCGACGTGGCCGAAGGCAACGTTCGCGTCGCCGACGAAGGCCACCGTCATCGTCGTCCCCATCCCCGAGGCGGCGGCGTCCTGGCTCGAGCGCTCGTAGACGCGCCGGTTGGCCTCCTGGATCAGCTCGGCGACGCGGCGCTCTCCGCTGCCTGCTGCGGCCTCGTCCTCGCGGACGGCGCCGGCGGCGAGGCTCGAGGCGAGCTCGCCCGCTTGCGCGCCGCCCATGCCGTCTGCGATCGCGAACAGCGGGGGCTCGACGACGTAGGCATCCTCGTTCCGCCGCCGCTTCCTGCCCGTATCTGTGCCGTAGCCCAGTTGCGTAACGGTCACGTCTCGTACCTCAACTCGGTCTCGCCTACGCGCACGACGTCGCCGGGTGTCAGCTTGCGCGCGCGTGTGAGCTTGATTCCGTTCAGGTATGTGCCGTTCGTGGAGCCGACGTCCTTGACCCACACGCCGTCGCCGCGAGGCTCGATCCGCGCGTGTTTCGCCGAGGCGTAGTCGTCGCCGTCGAGCGCGACATCGTTCTGGGGCCCGCGGCCGACCGTGATCGCGACGGAATCGAGCATCCGACCCTCGCCCGGTTCGAGCGTCGGGCTGGAGACGACGACGAGGCGCCCCACCTCGCGCGGCCCGGGGTCGCGGAGCGTCGCGAGATCGCCCGCCTGGGACGGTGCGAGGATGAAGCTCTCCTGGGGCACACGTAGATCCTTGCTGGCGGTGCGGACTATTCGCCAGATGAACAGGTAGAGCAGCACCACGAAGGCGATCTTGAGGACGAGCAGGAGCTCCTCGACCGCGATCGAGGCAAGTGTCACGTCAGCCTCCGGACTCCCGCCGGAAAACGAGCTCGGTCGATCCCACGGTGATCGTGTCGCCGGGGCGCAGCTTGGCGCGCTTGAGCCGCCGGCCGTTGATCTCGGTGCCGTTCGTCGAATCGAGGTCGACCACCCAGTACGCGGCGCCCTCCTGTCGAACCTCTGCGTGACGGCGTGACACGTTGGGGTCCTCGACCTGGATATCGACGTCCTTCGAGCGGCCGATCACGACTCGCCGCTTCTCGATTTCGTGCTGCTTACCGTTCCATGAGAGCGTCGCGATCTCCCGCTCGAGCCCGAGCTCCTGGGCGGAGACCGCCTGAGTGTCGGGTTGCTTGGGCTTGTAGACCATCGTCGCGCCCGGCGCGATATCGGGAGCCGGCGCTTCGTCCGGCACCGGCTGCGGCTCGCTGCCCTGCGCCATCCGCGTCGCGATTCCGAACTCCCCGACCTCGAGGTCCTCGTCGGTCTCCATCAGGACCTTCGGCGGCGAGAGCATCACGTACTTCTCCCGCCGCGCGTTCTCGGCGAGATACTCCTGCAACTCACCGAGCAGGGACTCCTCGTAGCTCGCGAACTGCTCGCGATCCTGAGGGGAGAGGTAGACCGTGTACTCGTTGGGGACGTAGAGCCGGGAGACGGAGATGACGCGATGGTCCTCCATCTCCTTGACGAGCTTGCGCGCGAGCTCGACCGGCTGGACATTCGTCCTGAAAGCACGCCCGAAGACGCCCTCGAACAGCGATTCGATCTTGGCTTCGATGTTCCTGAGCACGGTCATTGCAGGGCCTTAGCCCGCACCGAGTCTAGCTTCGGTCTTTGACCGCTAGGCCCAGACAAGTGACCAATATCGTGATGACGATTGCGGCGTCCGGTAGTACCGGACCCGGGGCGAGGATGCCGGCCAGAAGGGCGAGCCCGAAAGGCGCGATCCGGCGGCGCCGGATGTGTGGCAGCGCTACCGCGGCGGCGGCGAGGACGATTGCCTCGAACAGAAGTGTCGGCCGGGCGCTCAGGGCGTCCCAGATTGTGTTCGCGGCCGCAAGCGGGCTGCGGGTGCTGTCGAGCTCGAGCGCCGGGGCGAAGCTGCCGGTGAAGGGGAGCTTGTCGCCGCGGAGCCCGGCGACCAGCCCCGCCACGAGCACTGCCGCGAACACGTGCACGGCTCGAGCCGTTCCGCCGCGAAGCCGCTGTGCCGCCAGCGGCAGCAGCCCGAGCAGCGAGAGCGGCGCCAGGAGCGGCCCGCAGAGGAAGAAGAGCCCCGTCCGCGAGTCCTTCCACGAGAGTACGAGCCAGCCGAGCGCGAGCGCGGCATAGGCCCAGGCGAGCCCGGCTGAGAGGTTCCCGAGCGGCAAGACCGGGACGGCGAGCGCAAGAGCGAGGCCGGCTCGCTCCCGAAAGAGGGTCGACCCGGCGGCCAGCGCGGCAAGGCCGAGCGGCCAGCCGGCCGGATAGAAGGGCAGCGCCGCCGCGCTCGCGCCCGCGAAGAGCCCGGCCGCCGCGGCAGGTGCGAAGCGCCCGGGCGCCGGTGGCGAAACCTGCGGCAGCGTGCGCCCACGCCGCTCGCGCCGGTAGCCTGTCGCCCGCAGAGCGGCCCCGAGCCTTTCCGCCGACGGACGCCTGGCCGGGTCGACCGACAGGGCGCGGTCGACGAGTGCGATCAGCGGGCGAGGAAGGTCGGGCCTGGCCTTCGCGAGCGAGATGGCGCCCGACTCGATCCGCCGCGCGGTGTCGAGCAATGACCCCTTCCAGAACGGGTGCCAGCCGGCGAGCGCCTCCCAGAGCAGGACGCCGACCGCCCAGACGTCTGCGGGCGCGCCCGATTCCTCGCCTCGGAGGCGCTCAGGAGGGATGTAGGCGAGCGTTCCGGGAACGTCTCCGGCGGCGGTCAGCGTCTCTTCCCCGTCCATCCGCGCGAGACCGAAGTCGAGCAAGCGGATCGAGATCTCGTCGCTCTCGGCGAGCAGGATGTTCGACGGCTTCACGTCACGGTGGACGATTCGATGTGCATGGGCGTGGGCGAGCGCCTCGCAGATCTGCGCAGCGACCTCGAGCGCGGCCACGTCGTCGATCGCACCTTCCCGAAGCGCCTGGCGCAGCGTTCGCCCGGGCACGTATTCGTAGGCGATGTAGACGTGGCGCGAGTCGCGTGCGAGCGCGTACGCGCGTTGGCAGCCCGGATGACGGAGCCGCGCGGCGGCGGAGGCCTCTCGCTCGGCTCGGGAGGCCGACTTCCCCTCGCGGGGGACGATCTTGAGCGCCACCTCGACGCCGGTCGGCTCGTCGCGGGCGAGCCAGACCGAGCCGTTGCCGCCGCTGCCGAGCGGTTGCAAAGGGCGGTACCGGCCGAGGACGAGCTCGTTCGGCGCGACGGCGACGGCCGCTTCTGACACGGACGCTCGTTCGCCGCGGCAGCCGGAAAGCCTTTGAATGGAGGCAGAAGGCGATTCACTCCGACCCAACGGTTACAGTGGACGCCGCAACTTTTTCCCTGCACGGAGCGATGACCGAGCGCGACACAGACATCGAGTTCGACTTCTTCGAGGAGCCGGAGACCAGAGAGGCCGCGCGGCCGGAGCGACCGCCGATGCGCGGCGGCCCGCGACCGCCGATCCGGACGCCCCAGGGCATCACGCCGCTGCTCCGCCTGGTCGGGCTGATCGCCTTCGCGATCGTGATCGTCCTGCTGCTCGTCTACGCGGTCGAGGGGTGCCAGTCCTCGAGCAAGCACGCCAAGTACGCGAACTACATGACCAAGGTCTCGCAGATCGCGTCGAACTCGCATTCGATCGGCACGCGCCTCGCCTCATTGCTCGGTCAACCCGGCGTGAAGGCGAGCGACGTGCAGACCAAGCTCGCCGGGCTCGCACGCGACGAGCAGCAAGACATCGACACCGCCAGCGCGATCAATCCGCCCGGCCGCCTGCGCGACGAGCACTCACGCCTGATCGACGCGCTCCAGTACCGCTACAGCGGGATCGTCGGCATTTCCGACTCCTTGCGGCAGGCTGTCAGCAGGAAGAATCTCGCGGCCGCTCAGGCCGGCGCGCTGCTCGAGGCGCCGGCTCAGCGCCTGCTCGCGAGCGACGTCGTCTGGGACGACAGCTTCAAGGCTCCTTCGATACAGGTGCTACGCGACCAGGGGGTGGGGGACGTCCGCGTCCCCGGCTCGAAGTTCGTTCAGGATCCCGATTTCTTCACGGCCGCAGGCCTCGGCGCGGTCGTCACCCGCCTGCGCGGCGCCAACGTCTCGCCGACCGTAGGCGGCCTGCACGGGACGAACATCGTCACCACGAAGGCGCTGCCGCAGGGCACCGAGCTCTCGACCCAAAGTACGTCACCGCAGCCGGTAGTCGCGGGCACCAACCTGGGCTTCGCGGTCACAGTCGAGGACTCCGGCGACTCGGCCGAGGTGCACATTCCAGTGACGCTGACGATCACCAACGGAACGAAGAACATCGTCAAGACTCAGACGATCGCCTTCATCGACAAGAAGGCGCAGACGACGGTCACCTTCCGGAACATCCAGCTCGACTCGAACTTCTTCGGGTCTCAGTCGACGAAGGTCAAGGTCGAGGTGAAGCCGGTTCCGAACGAGAAAACCGTCTCGAACAACACCGCCGAGTATCCGGTGATCTTCTCGTTGCCGCAGTAGGTTTGCGCGGCCTGTGAGCAACTCGGTAACTGCGGCGATTGCGATCGCGGCTGCGGCTGCGGCGGCCCTCGCGCTGCTCGCTGCCTTGCTGGCATGGCTCCAGCTCAAACGCGTGCGCAGCTCGCAACAGGTGATGCTGGGCGGGGGCAAGGACGATCTCGTCGACTTCGCCGTCTCGCTGCAGGCGCGAATCGACGATCTCCACCGGGCCGTCGACGAGGTCGCGGCGGGTCTCGCGCGCGTCGACCGGAGGGTCGACGAATCGCTGGCGAAGACCTCGATCGTCCGTTACGACGCCTACGAGGGCACAGGCGGACAGCAGTCGGCTTCGGTCGCGCTGCTCGACGGCGCGCGCAGCGGCATCGTCGTCAGCGCGATCCAGGGCCGGGACTACGCACGGATCTACATGAAGGAGCTCGAGCACGGCCGCGCCTCGATTGCGCTCTCGCCGGAGGAGGAAGAGGCGGTAGAGAGGGCGATGTCGAGGTAGTCAACGGGGGCCTCACTGCTATTTTTCGGCTGTCTTGCAGCAAGTCTTGGTGTTGAACGCGAGCTATGAGCCGCTCAACGTGACGACGGTTCGGCGTGCGCACGTGCTCGTGTTCAAGGGAAAGGCCGAGGTGATCGAGGAGCTCGACCAGGCATTGCGCTCCGCGACGACCACCTTTCCCTGGCCGCACGTGATCAGACTCGTCCAGTACGTTCGCGTCCCGCGGACGGTGCAGCGGAAGATCTCGCGCCGGGCCCTGTTCGCCCGCGACGACTGGCGCTGCGTCTACTGCGGCAGCGCCGGCGGTCGGCTGACGCTCGACCACGTCGTCCCGAAGAGCCGTGGCGGCGAGTCGGTCTGGGAGAACGTCGTCACGTCGTGCGCGCCCTGCAACCTGCGCAAGGGGAACCGACTGCCGCACGAGGTCTCGATGGAGCTGCACAAGAAGCCGCGGGCGCCCGCGCCCGTGCTCTTCATCCGCCTGGCGGCGCCGAAGATCCCGGACGGCTGGCAGCCGTACCTCACGGGGCTTTCGACCGCCTAGCTGCGCTCCGCCGGGAGTCCGAGGCCTGACCACTCGCTCCACGAGCCGGGGTAGAGCTTTGCCTCGCGGCCGGCCAGCGCGAGCCGATGGACGAGCACGGCGGCGGTGATGCCCGAGCCGCAGTACGCGACGACCTCGCCGGGCGGGATCTCCGGCAGCGGCTCGTTCCAAGGGGCGTTACGGGCACGGGGAATGTGCCCGGCGATCGGGTCGATCGGCTCGACGTCGCCGCGATAGCGCTCCGGGATGCGGGCGTCGAGCAGAACGACCTCGCCGAGGCGCTGTTGCAGCTCGTCGGCCTCGATCGTGTCGCCGGCCCGGCGGCCCGGGTTGAACTCGGCCGGCTCGACGTCCTCTTCGCCGGCTCGCAGCGGCCCCAACCAGCCTGCGAGGTCCAGCACCGCGCAATCGCCGTGCCCGAAGTGGCGCAACAGCCACCAGAGCCGTTCCGCGCCGCCCATCGAGCCGTACGCCACGACGAAGACACCGTTGCCGATGCCGGCTCGCCCGGCTGCCTCGGCGAACTGCGTCTCGTTCGGCAACGGGTGCCGTCCGCCGGGACCCGGCGGCGACGAGAGATCTTGCTCGACGTCGAGGAAGGATGCACCGGGGATGTGCGCCTCGAGGTAGAGCTCGCGGCCGCGCGCCGGATCACCCAGCTCCCACCGGCAGTCGACGAACTGGTACCTCATGCATGGACCGTACGGCAGATCGAATCCGCGGCCCGACCTTGGCCGGGGTTAAACGGTCTAGATCACACGGCGGAGCGAACGGCGGCTGGGCGGAGGCCGATCGGGCGCTTGCAGCGGTCGCAGAAGCTCTCGGAAACGCCCTTCTGCTCCGCTCGCTCGCGCAGGATCGGCCGTTCGCATTCGCATTTCGGTTCTTGATTCATGCAGCCTCCTCGGCCGGTTGAGCGGGGACAGGCGCCGGCTCTTGCGCCGGCGCCGGACGATGCATGTGCGGGGCGCCGAGATGCCCGTGCGCCTCGGTGCCGTAGCCGCCGGGGACCGGGATGTAGAACTCGGGGTAGCCCCACATGCCGTGCTCGGAGACATCGAGCCCAGCGGTCTCGACGTGCTCCTCGACGCGGATTCCCCAGAGCCGCTT
>MNDB01000034.1:0-19176 GCA_001914705.1 Actinobacteria bacterium 13_2_20CM_68_14
CCGGACGCCGATCTCAAGGTCTTCCTTGAGGCGCTCGATGTCGCGCGTGTGCATCGCGCGGCCGATGAAGGCACGCTCCTTGGGGCGCCAGAGCGCGTGCTCGACGAAGGTCGGCAGCAGCCGGTTCGCGGCGTCGACCAGCTTCTGTTTCGTCTGCTTGGAGGCGTTCTGGAGAAGCACCTTCTCGTACGCCATCCCCGCGCCGTGGTGGATGCCGTCATCCGTCGTCAGCCGGTTACAGAGATCCTCGAGCACGGTGCCGCGCGACGAGCGGGCGATCAGCCGGAACCGGGAGATGATCAGACGCTCGTAGAAGACCTGCATCTGAAAGACCTTTTCCTCTAGCGTGTCGGCCTCGAGCGTCATGTGCGCGAGCGTGTCGAGGTGCGGATCGCGCTCGGCCGTTCCGCCGATCTCGCCGGAGAGCCGCAGCCACGCCTCGGTGTGGCGCGACTCGTCCTGCACCATCGTCGAGTAGTAGAGCTTCGCCTCGTGATCGGGCGCGATGTTGAGGAGCTGGGAGGCCATCTCGCAGGCGAGCTCGTCCGCCTGGAGCTGCTGCGTGATCACGGAACGCCACAGGTCGCGCCGGCGAGCGATCTTCTGCGGCGTGCCCTTCGTCTCCGGGATCGGCGGGATCTCGCCCCAGGGCAGGTCGCGAACCTGCCACTCGGCGCGCTTGGCCAGCTCGTAGAAGCGGAGGACGCCCGCGTATGGGGTTGGATCCTCGTGCTGCTGCTCGACTACCTCCTCCGTCGCCATCGCGGCAGATTATCTGGCTGCCGAGGTCGCGAGCGCGGTACGGGGATACACAGGAGATTCGGCTTTTCCGGGCGGGATTAGACGAACGCCCGAGGCAAGCTCGGGCGTTCTCCCGGTCGGCGTCGCAAGCGAGCGCCTCAATAAGCTGCGCGCGTGGAGCTACGCCGCTGGCCGCGAAAGAACGATCCCGAGTCGATCAAGACACGGCAGGACGAGTTGCGCGCGCTGACCCAGGACGGTGAGGTCTTCTCGCACGACCTGACCCCGTTTGCCAATGCGCAGGAGGCGCTCACCGGGGTCGCCGTGATCCCGGTCTCCGTGATCGGGCCGCTCGAGCTCGAGCTCGGCGAGTACGAGCTCGAGGAGCCGTTCGGGCGCCTCGTCGAGACCGGCCGCGACTCCGACCGGGTCTACGTGCCGCTCGCCCACACAGAGGGCAGCCTCTCGGCCTCGCTCTACCGCGGCGCGCGCGCCGTCTCGGAGTCCGGCGGCTTCAAGACCTTCGTGCTCGGAGACCGGATCACCCGTGCCTCGTGCTTCGTCTGCGGCTCGGCCGAGGAGGCGGTGGCGCTCTCGCGCTTCCTCGACGCCCACGTTGCCGAGATGCGGCGCTGGCTTGCAGAACGGGTGGAGGCGGAGCCGGCGCTCTCGAAGCACGCGAAGCTGCGGGAGGTCGAGACGCACGTTGTCGGGCCGATGTGCCACGTCATGTGGGCGTTCACGACCGGCGATGCCTGCGGCCCGAACATGATGACCCGGAACGCGTACGCGCTGAACATGGGCTACGTGATGGAGCAGGCGCCGGTGAAGCCCGAGCGCGCGATCCTCGAGTCGAACATGGGCGGCGACAAGAAGCCGTCACACCGTTACTTCGAGCGCGGTGGCCACGGCAAGACCCTGATCGCCGAGTGCACGCTGAACGAGGAGGCGGTGCGCCGCGTCTTGCGGACGTCGATCGACGATCTGCTCGAGCTCTCGTGGGCGGGCACGCACGGCGCGGTTGCCTCCGGGATGCAATCGGTCGCCTTTACGCCCGCCTCAGCGATCGCGGCGATCTTCGCCGCCACCGGCCAGGACCTCGGCATGGTCGGGACGAGCTCGATGGCGCACGGCACGGGCAAGCGGGTCGAGGGCGGCCTCAACTGCACGATCCGGCTGGCCGGGCTCGAGGTCGGCACCGTTGGCGGGGGGACAACCCTCCCCTACGCCCGTTCGTGGCTGACACTGATGGGCTGCGCGGGCGCCGGCAAGGTCTATCGCTTCGCCCAGATCGTCGCAGCGGCGACGCTCGCCCTGGAGATCTCGGCCTCGGCGGCGATGGCGACCGCGGGCTCGCACGAGTTCTTCAAGGCCCACAACGAGCGCGGCGGCCTGCGCTGATTCGGCACGAGCTTGTTGCCAATTCGCGCAACAGTCCGGCACCCGCAGCGATATCGTTCCGGTAGGGGCGCTTTTGCACCCCCCAAGGGGGTTGGGGGGCAACGGTGAGCGAGGGCGCGCAGCCACAGGTGCCGCCGCACCACGATCCGGCCTGTTGGGGCTGCGGAGACAACCCGTTCGGAATCCACTTGCGCCAGCCCGAAAGCGAAGGGCTGACCGAGTACGAGTCCTATCTCGAGTTCGACGAGCGGCACCAGGCCGCGCCGGGACTCGTGCACGGTGGGCTCGTCGCCGCCGCGCTCGACGAGGCCTGCGGGCTCCTGGCCTCCTGGTACCGCTTCCCGACCGTGACGGGCAGGCTCTTCGTCCACTTCCGCCGTCCGGTGCCGATCAACACCGAACTGCTGGTCCAGTCCCGGGTCGAGGACGAGCGCGGCCGTAGGATTCACATCGCCGGCGAGATCGTCGACGGGGACGACATCCTCGCGCAGGCTCGTGGCGCCTTCGTCCACGTGCCGCTGGAGCACTTTCTCGGCACGCCGGAAGGTCAGGCGGCCGCCGAACAATGGCGGCGCCGGCTCGCCGCCGGCGAAGGCGGCGAAGAGCCCTGAGCGGAACACAAGCCCGAAGCGCTAGGTTGAAACAGGCATGAAGCTCGAAGGCGTCCACCACGTGACTGCGATCACGGCCGACGCGCCGCGAAACGTCGAGTTCTACGCCGGCCTGCTCGGCCTCCGCCTCGTCAAGAAGACCGTCAACCAGGATGACCCGACCGTGTACCACCTCTTCTACGCGGACGAGCGTGGCGACCCGGGGTCCGACATCACCTTCTTCGAGTACCCGGGCGCGCGCCAGGGCCGCGCCGGCGCCGGGATGGTTCACACCGTGCGCTGGCGGGTCGGCTCGGAGGACGCGCTCGATTTCTGGCAGAAGCGGCTCGACAACCACGTGCTCTCCCGGGAGGACGGGCGGCTGACGTTCGTCGATCCCGAAGGACTTCGGCATGAGCTCGCGGTCGTCGTGACCAAGGACGAGCCGCTGATCGCCGAGCACCCGGAGGTGCCCGCCGAGCTGGCGCTGCAGGGGTTCGACGGCGTGCGGGCGTTCTCGGCCGATCCCGAGCGCAGCCGCGAGTTCCTCGAGCAGACGCTCGAGTTCGACCCGCGCGGCGAAGGCTGGGAGGCGCGAGGCGAGCGGCGGGGCGGTCTCTACGAATACGACGCCGCGCCCGAGGGCCCCGGCATCGGCGGCGCGGGCACCGTGCACCACGTCGCCTGGGCCTCGCCGCCGGAGGAGCACGAGCCCTGGCGCGAGCGCGTCGCGGCCGCGGGGGCGCACGTGACGCCGATCATCGACCGCTTCTACTTCAAGTCGATCTACTTCCGCGAGCCGAGCGGCGTCCTCTTCGAGATCGCGACGATCGGCCCCGGCTTCGCGACCGACGAGCCGATCGAGCACCTCGGCGAGCGGCTCTCGCTGCCGCCCGACTTCGAGCACCTGCGCTCGCAGGTCGAGCCGGTCCTGACGCCGCTACCGAAGCCGCGCGAGACCGCCGCGACGCGGTGAGCGGGCTCGACTCGCTCGCGTACCGGCTGCGACCGGCAGCGGGCGAGACGGAGGGTGCGCTCGTGCTCTTCCACGGCCGCGGGGCGGACGAGAACGACCTCTTCCCCCTGCTCGACTTCCTCGATCCGGAGCGCCGCCTGGTCGCCGCCACGCCGCGCGGGCCGTTGTCGCTGCCGCCCGGCGGCGCGCACTGGTACGTCGTCCGCGAGATCGGCTTTCCCGACAAGGAGACCTTCGATGCGAGCTACGAGCTCGCGGGCGGCTGGCTGGACGCCTTCGCCGAGCAGACGGGCGTGCCGCCGGAGCAGACGTTGCTCGGCGGCTTCTCGCAGGGCGCCGTGATGACCTACGCGCTCGGGCTCGGCCGCGGCAGGCCGCGCCCCGCCGGACTGATCGCGCTCAGCGGCTTCATCCCGACGGTGGAAGGCTTCGAGCTCGACCTGTCGCCGCCCCTACCGCCGGTCGCGATCGGCCACGGGACCTACGACCCCGTGATCTCCGTCGAGTGGAGCCGGCGCGCGAAGGAGCAGCTCGAGCAGGCAGGCGCTGACGTCCTCTACCGCGAGTACCCGCTCCCCCACGCGATCGATCCAGGCTACCTCTCCGAGCTCTCCACCTGGCTCGTTCCCTCGAGGATGCGGGCGAGCACGGCCGAATAGTCCTTGTCGCCCAGGCCGGCATTCTCGGCCTCGGCAAGCCACTCGTCCGCCGCCTTCGTCAGGCGCAGCTCGAGCCCTGTCTTCGCGGCCGCCTCGAGGATCAGATCCGCGTCCTTGCGCGCGAGGTAGAGAGCGAACCGCGGCGGGTACTCGCCGCTCTCGACGGCCGAACGCCGTCGTTCCGCCTGGCCCGCGAGCGCGGTCTTGCCAAGAACCTCGAAGGCGGCATCCCGTGACAATCCGAGCCGTTCCGCCAGGGCGAGCGCCTCGCCAAGGATGCCGATCACACCGACCAGCGCCGTGTTGGCGACGAGCTTTGCAGCCGTGCCTGCTCCGACCGGCCCGAGGTGGAAAACGGTGCCGAGCGTCGACAGGACCGGCAGCCAGTGCTCGACCGGCTCCGGAGCGCCGCCGAGGAACACGCTGAGCGTCCCGGACTCGACCTCCGCCACGCTGCCGAGGACCGGGGAGTCGAGGAGCGCCTCGGCCGGAAGCAGCGCCGCGAGCCGCGAGGTCGAATCGGGACCGACTGTCGACATCTGGATCAGCGTCGTACCCTTCCCCAGCCCTCCGACGACGCCGTCCGTCCCTTCGGTCACGTCGACCAGCGCCCGCGGGTCGGCGACCATCGTGATCACGGCTTCCGCCCGCCGCGCCGCGTCGGCCGGGGTCGCCGCGGCCAGAGCGCCGGCCGCGACGAGCGACTCGGCCTTCGCGGGATCGCGGTTCCAGACGACAAGCTCATGGCCGGCGGCGCCTAGCCGGCGCGCGATCCGGCTTCCCATCGCGCCGAGCCCGACGACCCCGACTGTCGCCATGGGTTACGCGGCTCGCTCGACCCCGTCGAGCAGACGCCAGTTCGCCTCGAGCGCGCGCTCCGCGACGGCGGCAAGTTCCGCCCGGCGGGCCGCCGGCGCCTCGGCCAGGGCCTCGCGGGCGGCCCGCGCATGCTCGAGGTCGCGCTCGGCGTGCAGCCGGAAGTACTCGGCCGCCGAATCATCGCCGTCGAAGCCGTAGTGGTCGACGAGCCCCGCGAGTTTCGTTTGCGAGATCGCCGGCTGCGCCGACTCGACCGCGTAGAGGACGGCGAGCGCCTGGAAACGCTCGTCCGGCGACCAGGCCACGGCGCACTCGGCGGACTCCGGGTTCGGTTCCCGATCGAGCGGCGCCTCGACGGCGGCCGCGAACTCGTCCCACAGCGCGACATGCTCGGCCTCCTCGCGCGCGTGCTCGGCATCGCCGGCGGCCGCAGCTGCGTGCGCCACGGCGACAACCGCATGGCGGTACTCGCCCGCATAGAACGCGAGCTCCTCACGGCTCAGCTCGCCGCGCTCCCAGCGTTCGTAGAAGGGGTGCTTCAGGACGTCCCATCGTTTCCGGGCTTCATCGATCCTCGCGCAAAGCTCCATCTCGCTCCTTCGCTCGAACAGTGACCCCGCGCGGCTGATCCTAGTGGTCTGATCGGTGACGTTGCCGGCCACCTTGCCGGTCAGGCCAATGGAGCGGCTCGACTCGACTCGTGCGTGGAGGTAGTCTCGCGGAATGAGGTGGTTCCTCGTTATCGCCGCAGTTGCACTGGCGGCGGCGGGGAGCGCCTCGGCGGAGCTGGTCGCGCGAGTCCCCGACGGCATGATCGCGGTGGCTCCGAACGGCACTCCGCTCGTCGGCTTCGTCCGCGGACAGCAGCTCGTGATCGCCCAAAGGACTGGCCGCGAGCGCTGGAAGCGGCAACCGATCACGCAGGTTTCTAGAGGCTCCAGGCTCGCCGCCTTCAAGGCCGGAGCAGCCGGGCCGGTCGCGGTGATCATCGGCCCGAGCGACCGGAGTCTGACCGTTCTTCGACGCCAAGGTAAGCGGTGGCGCAAGACGCCGCTCGCCGGCCCTCTCGGCGCCGATCTGAGCGTCGGCTGGCCGGGGCTGACGCTCGACCGCGCCGGCCTTCCGGTGGTCGCCTACACGCGCTGGCACTCCCGCAGCCTCACCAGTCAGCTGATCTTGACGAGGATCGATGCACGCGATAAGCCGCATACGCAGCGGGTGACGGCCGCCGGCTTTCCGAAGAGTTACACCCCGCCGCCCGCGGCACCGGTGGTTGTGCGCAACGGCAGCGTCCACGTGGTCGAGACCTACGGCGTCAGCGGCGCGGTCGGCACGATCGAGTGGATCCCGCGCTCGCACACCTGGATCGGCCTCTTTCTCTCCGCCGGCAGGGGCGGCTTCCCGATCGGGCCGATGTTCGCGGTACCCGGTCGTGGCGGCGTCGTGCATGCCGCCTGGACCGAGGAGTTCCCGGGGTCCCTCTACGGCGGTTTTCCGGTCACGCTCGCCACTCATGGACGCGCGATCACGGAGAGCATCGTCTCGGAGCGCGGGGTGACGACGGGACTCGCAATGACCTCCCACGGCCCGGCGCTGGCGACCAACGAGTGGGTGGCGGCCGACAACTTCTCATTCGCGTTTCCGGCACCCGACGCCGTCTGGGCCGGAACGGTCACCGGCAGCGGCGGCAGCGAGCTGGACGGTCGCCTGGACGGCCTGGCGGCGGTACCGCATAGCGGCGCGCAAGACGTGCTCCTGTCGAGGCCCGACGGCCTCTCGTGGTTCCGCAGTCGCTCGCTGCCGGTTCACGTCAGCCTGAGCGCGGAGCCGCGCGACGACGGCACGATCGCGCTCTCGGGGCGGGTTCAGGGAGCGCGTGGCGGCCACGTCACCATCTATCGCGAGCACGCGAAGACCCGCCGTGAGACCGCCGGCACCGTCAAGCTCGGCGCCGGTGGAAGCTTTGCGCTGGTCGACACGCCGCGAGCGCGCCCGGTCTTCTACCGCGCGGTCTACGTCGATCCAACGACCGGCATCCCGTACGCGAAGCTGCTGCGCGACCTGGTCGAGTAGTCCCTACTACGTGTCGCGACGAACCAGCAGGACGGCAGCGATCGCGAAGGTCAGCGCGCAGTAGCCGACGAACAGCAACGCGCCCGCTCCGGGCGAGAAGCTGTTTGCGTCGTGTGTGAGCGAGAAGAGCTGCCGGCCCGCCTCGCTCGGCAGATACTTGCTGATCGCGTGGTTCCAGTTGCTCGGCAGGATGTTCATCAGAGGCGGGATGACGAAGAAGATGCCGGCGAACGTCGCGATCGCCCCTGCGGTATTGCGCACGATGGCGCCGATACCGAGCGCGAAGATCCCGACCAGCATCAGATAGACGGCCCCGCCGATGATGGAGCGGGCGACTCCGGGATGTGAGAACGAGATCTGCAAGATGTGGTGGCGCGAGAGAATTGCCTGGCTCGCGAAGAACGCAATCAGGACCGGCGGCAGCATCAGCAGGAACGCGACCACCGCGAAGACGGCGGTTTTCGCCCAGAGCACCGGTAGGCGCTTCGGCACCGCGGTGAAGCTCGCGCGAATCATTCCAGTCGAGTACTCGCCGGTGATCACGAGCACGCCGAGGACGGCGATTGCGAGCTGCGAGACGTTGACGCCAGCCAGCGCGATGTCGAGCGGGTGGCGATCGGCGCGCTCGTGCGGGCTCATCGAGCCCCAGTGGGAAGACGTGATCGCAGCGAAGAGGACCGGCAAAAGGATCGTCAGCAAAACGCCGGCGAAGAGCGACCAAAGCGTCGAGCGCAGCGAACGCAGCTTCGTCCATTCGGAGAGAGCCACCCGCAGCTGTGTGACCCGCCCGGTATGCGCGAGGCGCGGGATCTGCTGAGCTTGAGAGACCGCGCTCACAGGACGGCTTCCTCAGGTTCGAGCTCTGCCGCCTTGAACTCGACGTCGTCGCGAGTCAGGGTCATGAAAGCCTCCTCCAGCGAGGCCTGCTGCGGCGTCAGCTCGTGCAGGACGAGCTGATTCGCGGCAGCCGCCTCGCCGATCTGGACCGCGGTCAGCCCGCGGACCTCGAGCAAGCCCGGTCCAGCAGCCGTCACCGTGACGTCGGGCCCACTGAGGAGCGCCTCCAGCTCGGCTGCCTGCGGCGTGCGAACGAGAACGAGACCTCCGGAAGCCTGCCGGATGAACTCGTCGGTGCTCATGTCGGCGATCTTCCGCCCTCTTCCAATCACGATCAGGTGATCGGCGGTGAGCGACATCTCGCTCATCAGGTGCGATGAAACGAAGACCGTGCGTCCCTCGGCGGCAAGCCCTCTCAAGAGATGGCGGACCCAGAGGATTCCCTCGGGGTCGAGACCATTGACGGGCTCGTCGAGCATGATTGTTGACGGATCTCCGAGCAGCGCCGCCGCGATCCCAAGCCGCTGACCCATCCCGAGCGAGAACTTCCCGGCCCTCTTTCTCGCCACGTCGTGCAGCCCGACCAGATCGATCAACTCGTCGACGCGACGACGGCCGATCCCGTGCGTCTGCGCCAGCGCGAGCAGATGGTTGTACGCCGAGCGACCGGTGTGTACCGAGCGCGCCTCAAGCAGCGCCCCGACCTCGTGCAACGGCGCCGCGTGGTCGCGATAGTGCTTCCCGTTGACGGTCACGTCGCCGGAACTGGGCGCGTCGAGCTCGAGGATCAAGCGCATCGTGGTCGACTTCCCGGACCCGTTCGGCCCGAGGAAGCCGGTGACGACTCCCGGCTGAACGGTGAAAGAGAGATCGTCCACGGCCCGCTGCTCGCCGTAGTACTTGGTCAGGTTCTCGGCCTCGATCATCGTGGCCATGGAAGCAGCAGCGTCTGAGAGTTTCCTGAGATGCGGGAAAAGGCGCCGACCAGATTCGAACTGGTGTACGAGGCTTTGCAGGCCTCTGCCTAACCTCTCGGCCACGGCGCCGCGACGAGGAATCGTAGCGTCGCCTTCTGGGTAATCTCGTCAGCATGAGCCAGCTCTCATTCGACGGTGACGACACCGCCGAGGCACTCATCCCCGCGCGCCCGAGCCTGAAGAAGCTGCGCGAGGCGGCCGCCGGCTGCAAGGCATGCCCGCTCTGGGAGACCGGAACACAGACCGTCTTTGGCGAAGGCTCAGCGCAGGCAGAAGTCCTCTTCGTTGGCGAGCAGCCCGGCGATCGCGAAGACATCGAGGGTCGGCCGTTCGTCGGCCCCGCGGGCAAGTTGCTCGATGAGGCACTACTGGAGGCTCGGATCGACCGCTCGCGGGTCTACGTCACCAACGTCGTCAAGCACTTCAAGTGGAAGCCGCAGGGCAAGCGGCGAATCCACCAGAAGCCGAACTGGCGCGAGATAGCAGCCTGTCGGCCGTGGCTCGACGCCGAGGTCGCGGTGCTGAAGCCGCGGGTGCTCGTCTGTCTCGGCGCCACCGCCGCGCAGGCCCTACTAGGCCGCGACTTCCGCGTCTCGCGGCAGCGGGGCGAGCTCGTCGACTCGCCGCTGGCGCCGAACACGATCGCGACGGTGCATCCGTCCTCGATCCTGCGCGCCGAGGACAGGGACGTGCAGTTCCGGGAGTTCGTCCGCGATCTCGAGAAGGTCGCGGGCCTGATCGCCGCGAGCTAGAAGAACTCGTCGTCCTCGTCGGCGTGACCCATCGGGTCGAGCCGGCGGTTGCGCCGGACCAGGACGACGAACGAGCCGCCGATGATCGGCACGGCCAAGAGCACCCAGGCGTCGCGCCAGGCGAGCGAGAACCAGAGCGCCGCCGCTGCAGCGGCGGCGCTCCAGTACAACATGCGCACCTCCTTGGGGCGGAGGCTTTCGTACAGCTCCCTCATGGCTAGCTGCCCGGGAGGACGTCGGCGACCGCGGAGATCGTGTCGACCACCTTGCCCGACAGCAGTGAGATCGCAGTGATCACGGCAATCGTGATGATCGTCAGCGCGACGCTGTACTCCGCCATCGTCTGGCCCTCGTCACGCTTGCGCGGCTCAACGGCTGCCGCTGTGTACGCATGGGCGAAAGCGAAAAGCTTCAAGAAGGGATCCACCTCCCTTCGCGCTTCTCGGAAGGTGGTGCCCCGTTTTCCTGGTGAGCGTGGTGCAGCGACAGCCTGACTCCTCGGAACGTGTGGCGTGGCCGCGCCGCCCTGTTTTACGGTACTTGGGCTGATGATCGGCGCGGACGCCGCCGCCGCTATCCCTCGCGGGAGCGATTGATCAAAAACGGGCCTGGTTGGCTACGATCGCGCAGCCGGAATGAGCAACGTTCTCTTCGTCTGCGTGGCCAATAGCGGCCGGTCCGTGATGGCGGAACGGCTGTTCCGGCAGGCCGCAGGCGGGCGCCACAAGGCGCGCTCGGCCGGCTCGGACCCCGGCCCGGCCGTCCACCCGCAAGTGCTCGAAGCGCTGGGAGAGGTCGGCAGCGACGCCTCCGACCACAGGCCCCGGCGCCTCGACGAGGAGGCGATCGGGTGGGCCGACGTCATCGTCGCGACCTGCGACGACGCCTGTCCGGTGATCCCCGGCAAGCGCTACGTGGGCTGGGAGCTGCCGGACCCGAAACCGCTACCCCTCGAGCAGGTGCGGGAAATCCGCGTCAAGATCGAGCAACTGGTCCGGCAGCTGGTCGAGGAGCTCGACCGAGAAACCGCGGCCGCCTGAGCGCTCCGCGCTCGACCCGCCGCCTCACTCGATCGCCGACTCCCGCGCTTGCCGCAGAACCTTGCGATCGCGCCAGACCCGGACGAGTCAAGCGGCAGAACGGGAATTACTCGGGGGGCTGCGGCCCGAGGGCCGGCGGCGCGAGCAAGCCTAGGCGCTGCGCCGTCGCGATCGCCTCGAGCCGAGTGTGCACGTCCAGCTCCGTGAAGATGCTCCGGAGGTGGTTGCGGACCGTCTCGGTGGAGATCGAGAGCTTCTCCGCCATCTCGGAAGTCGATAGCCCGGCGGCGATCAGGTTGAGGATCTCGCGCTGGCGCGGCGTCAGTCGCGGCTGAGGGTCGAGGCCGACGGAGGGCGGCCGGCGCGCGGCGAACGCGAGAATGAGAACGCCGACGATCGCGTCGCCCGAGCAGAGAGGCAGATGCTGTGCCCGCACGCCACGAAGCTGCCCACTCGCGTCGATGAAGACGGTCTCGAAGTCGGTCGGCTCGCCGCACTCCACCGCGCGGCGGAACTGTTCCGCGACGTTCTTTCGTGCTTCCTGTGGCACGGGCTCGGTGAAATGGCGGCCGAGCAGCTGCGCCCTCGAGAAGCCTATGGCCCGCTCCGCAGCCGCGTTCAGGTGCACGAACCTGCCGTCAACGTCGTGCAGGCTCGCGGGCACCACGAGGCTGTCGACCAAGGACAGGTCGACATCCTGCAAACCAGGTGGCATCGCGCTCACATGTTGGACCAGCCGTTCTCGATGCGTCAACAACGCGACGCCCATTGCTTGTCGCCGAACCGCGGATCGGCGCCCCTGGCTCATCTGGAGACGGGGTCGCGAAGGCAATAGACTCGGTCGAGGATGCCTGAGAAGCTGCCGCGCCCGGCGATCGGCCTCGTCGGCGTCAGCAAGCGCTTCGGCACGCATGTTGCAGTCGATGACGTGACGCTCGAGATCGGCGAGGGCGAGTTCTTCTCGCTGCTCGGACCGAGCGGCTGCGGCAAGACGACGACGCTTCGGATGGTCGCCGGCTTCGAGCTTCCCGACGCCGGCCGTATCGTCCTGAAGGGAAACGACGTCACCGAGGTTCCGGCGAACCGCCGGCCCGTGAACATGGTCTTCCAGCAGTACGCCCTCTTCCCGCACATGTCCGTCTACGACAACGTCGCGTTCGGCCTGAAGGTGAAGCGCGTTCCGCGTGCCGAGCACAGCGAGCGCGTCCAGGAGATGCTGCGCGTCGTCTCGCTCGAAGGGCTCGACCGACGGCGGGCGCGTCAGCTATCCGGCGGCCAACAGCAGAGGGTGGCGCTGGCGCGAGCGCTGGTCAACCGTCCTGCGGCGCTGCTCCTGGACGAACCGCTCGGCGCCCTCGACGTGAAGCTGCGCAAGCAAATGCAGCTGGAGCTGAAGCGCATCCAGAGCACCCTCGGGACGACCTTCGTCTACGTGACGCACGACCAGGAAGAGGCGCTCGCGATGTCCGACCGGATCGCGGTCATGAACCGCGGCTGCGTCGAGCAGACCGGAGATCCGCGCGAGATCTACGACCGTCCGCGCACCGCCTTCGTGGCCGACTTCATCGGCTCGCTCAACGCGTTCGACCTCAGGATCGACGAGCTCGTCGGCGAGAGTGCGGTCATGCGGCTCGCGGAGGCCGAGCGGATCGTCGTCCCGGTCGGCGGCGGACATCGGCCCGACGAGACCCTGCGCGTCGCGGTGCGTCCCGAGCGTGTGCAGATAGAGGCCGCGGGCACCCCGTTGCTCGACGGCGGCTCGCGCCTCGAGGGCACCATCGCCGAGATCGTCTTCTTGGGCATGTACACCCAGTTCCACGTCGACACAAAGGCCGGGCGCCTCGTCTGCCACCGGCTCGCCGATGAGTCGCTCGGGCCCCTCGAGCCAGGGTCGCGGGTCACGCTCAGTTGGGAACCCGAGCAGGCATCCCTGCTCGGCGACGGCTCGGCGAGCCGGCCCTCCTAGTCGATCTCGAGCGAGGCGAAGCGCCGCTCCGCGATCCTCCGTCCGACCTCTGCGGCGACGACCACCGCGAGCGAGAGGATGAGGACGACCACCGCGACGGCGATCACCTGCGGAAGCTGGCTCGGAAAGCGCAGCGCGGAGTAGAGATAGATCGGGAACGTGACCCGCGTACCAACGACGAACGACGCCACTGCGTACTCGTCGAACGATGTCGTGAAAGCGATCAGGAAGGCCGAAACGACCGCCGGCAAAATCAGCGGCAGAGTGATCGAGCGGAAGGTCCGGAGGCGGCTCGCGCCGAGGTCGAACGCCGCCTCGTCGAGCGAGACGTCGATCTGGTCGAGGCGTGGCACGAGGACGAGGATCGTGTAGGGCAGGCTGATGACGATGTGCCCGATCACCACCGTCAGGAGCGAGCGCGGCACCCCGAGCGTGTGAAAGAGAAGTAGCAGGGAGATCCCGAAAACCACGTACGGGATCACCAGCGGGCTCAGCAGCAGTGCGGAGACGGCAGCCTTCCCGCGGAAGAACCGGCGGGTCAGCGCCATCGAGGCGAGAACGCCGAGCACCACCGCGCCTGCGCTCGACACTGCCGCGATGATCGCGCTCGTTTCCAGTGCTGCCTTGATCTCGGAGTTGCCGAGGAACTCGCGGTACCAGTGCAGCGTGAACCCGGAGAGCGGGAAGGTGGGCACGGCCGACTTGTTGAACGAGAAGATCAACAGGATCGCGATCGGCGCGTACAGGAAGACGACAACCAGGGTGAAGAAAACCCGTAGAAGCCGTGCGCCGTTCTTTGAGAGGGCGACGTCCATCTAGTCCGCAGCCACCTGGCGGGGCTGGAGGAATCGCGCAAAGACGACGGTGAGGACGGCGACCACGCCGAGCAGGAAGATCGCAAGCACCGAACCCGTCTCCCAGTCGGGGAAGCCGGTTCCGAACAGGTCGACGATCTGGTTCCCGTACATGTAGCCGTTTGCGCCACCCACCAGCGACGGCGTGACGAACTCGCCGAGCGTCGGTATGAACACGAAGAGGAAGGCTGCGACGACGCCGGGCAACGAGAGCGGCAGCGTCACCCGACGGAAGGCCTGCAGACGGCTGGCCCCCAGATCGCTCGCGGCCTCGAGCAGACGTCGGTCGAGGCTCTCGAGCGAGACGAAGATCGGGAGAGCCACGAACGGGAGCCAGATGTAGCCGAGGACCAGCATGACCGCGAACCTGCTGTAGAGAAGCTGGGAAAGCGGGTGGTCCGGAGAGCGGAGGCCCGTCCAAAACAGGAACGTATTGACGACCCCCTGGTTGCCGAGGATCACCTTCCAGGCAAGGACGCGAAGGAGGTAGCTCGTCAGGAAGGGAGCGATCAGCAGAAGCAAGAGGATGTACTTGCGCTTCGTCCCGGAGAGCGCCAGGTAGTACGCCAGCGGGTAGGCAAGGACAACGACGATCGCAGAGACCGTCAACGACATCCGTACGGACTTCCAAAACAGCCGCAGGTACACCGAGCTGTGCAAGAAGTCGCGCCAAGCGGTCAGCGTGAAGCTGTGCGGGCCGGGGTCGAGCGAGTAGACGTCGAAGCTGTACGCGGCGACGATTCCGATCGGCACGAGAAAGAACACGGCCAGCCACGCGAGAGGCAGGCCGAGCAAGGTCGGCGTCGTCAGGTCGACCCGCAGTCGTCTCCGGCGGGGGATGTGCCCCCGCGAACTACCGGCGTCGGCAATCGCCATGCGTTACCGGGCGGTCGTCAGGAAGCCTTCACCTCTTCCCACATCCTGGCGTAGACCGCGCGGCGCGGGATGTCGCGGTCGAGGTGCGCGCTCGGCTCCGTGACTGCCTTGGGGTTGGTCAACTGCAGCGCCTTCAGCAGGTCGCTCGACGACGGCCGTGCGAGCGTGTTTGCATGCCCGTAGCCGTAGTTGTCCTCGAGCCACTTGCCCGACCGGGCGGAGCTCCAGGCGTTCACGTACGCGTGCGCGAGGTTTGGTCGCGGAGATCCCTTGCGGAGCATGAACATGCCGACCCAGGCGATCGGCTTTTCCTTGGGACGCATGTAGACGACCTTCAGCTTTTTCTTCTTCATCTGGACCCAGTCGTTCGGCCAGGCGTAGGCGATCCAGAGGTCGCCCGAGCCGAAGGCCTCCCACAGGTTGGTTTCGGACGACCAGATCAGACGGACGAGGTGCTTCTTCGACATGAGGAACTTCTGGGATCGCTTGAGCTGGGCGTCCGTTTGCCGCCACGGCTTGTCGAACCCGAGGTAGAGACCGGCAATGGTGAGCATCTCGAGGTCGTCGAACCAGGAGATCTTGCCCTTGTATCGCTCGTCGAAAAGGAGGCCCCACGAACGGGCCTTCGGCGTCACCTTGTCGCTTCTGTAGAGGATGGCGTCGAAGCCCCAGTCATCCGGGATCCCGTACTGCTTTCCCTTGTACTGGCCGGCCTTGACCATGAACGGGTTCAGGTGCTTGAAGTTCGAGATCAGCTTCGGGTCCCAAGGCTGGACGAGGCCGCTCGTCGCGAAGTACTTGACCCAGCCGACGTAGGGCCGGAAGAGGTCGGGTTTGAGCCCGGCGTGGATCTTTGCCAGTGCGTCGGATTCGTTGGTCATATACGTGAATTGGGGTTTGTTCTTGGGGTGCGTCTTCACGTACTGCGCGAACATGGCTTGGCCACCGTCGTTGCCGTACCCCGCCCAGTCGAGCACCTGCAGCCGTCCCGATTCTGCGTTCAGCCAGTCGAGCGCAGCCTGCGCCTTATCTGCCCGACTGAGTAGACCGGCTCCGCCGGCGGCGGCCGCGAGTCTCAAGAGGTGTTCGCGGCTCAGCCGTCGTTCCGTTGCCTCCTGCTTATCCACGTGCGCTCCTCCTTCTTCCCCCTAGTAGCTGGGCGGGCTGATGATCCACATCACCTCTGCGAGCTCCTGGCCGACATTGGAGACACGGTGCGGCGTCGAGCTGTGGTAGACGATGCTGTCCCCTGGCTCGAGCTCGAAGAGCTCGCCGCCGAGCTCAAGCTGCACCGTCCCGGATTGGACGACGAACAGCTCCTCGGAGTCCCCGTGTGCGTAGGGCTCCGTCCCCGTCGACCCCCCCAACTCGAGCTCCCCGGCGAAGACCTCGAGGTGATGAAGCGGCCCCGGCGTCAGGAGCAGCTTGCGACCGAGGATTCCGAATGAGAGCGCCGGCCGGTCGTCACGCCGTAGCACCCTCGATCCGGGCGGGCCGTCCGGCTCGAACAGGTCGGCCATCGAGACGCCGAGCGCATCGGCGATCCGCCGCAGGGACGCAATGCTCGCACTCGATCGGCCGCGCTCGACCTGGCTCAGGAAGCTCTCGCTGAGACCCGACCGTTGCGCGATCTCACGGAGCGTGCAGCGCCGGAAGCGGCGAAGAGCCTGGAGTCGCTCGCCGACGTCGACTTCGGTTGAAACGTCGGGCGCGCTCGACGGCATCCAGATCTCCTTAGACCCCGTCGAAGGAAAACTGAAGCGACACTACGACTTTCTTGAAGTCGCGTCAACGCGGTGCTCCGCCGAGCTTGACATCGTCGAGGCCGCCCCAGGAAGATGAGCCGCGGTATGGGTTCCGATCCGATGGAGGTGCGAAATGAGGAAAGGCATCCCTCGAGCGGCGACCGCGGTTTCGGCCCTGATGATTCTTCTGATTCCGCTGGCCCCCGCGTCCGCTGCGCCGTACGCGACCACAGTTGTCTACCAGGCTTCGGGCACCCCTAGCCCGCCGGCGAATGGCAACAGCCCCTTCGCTTCGTGCGACATCTCGGGGTTCTTGATTCCTGGGGAAACCAACTACGTGAACACCGAACTCGAGCCCTGGGTCGCGGTGAACCCGACGAACCCCTTGAACATCATCGGCGTCTACCAGCAGGACCGGTACACCCTCGGCGGGGCCCGCGGACTAGCAGCAGCGGTCACGCACAACGGCGGAACGACGTGGAGCTCGACGTATCCGCACTTCAGTAGCTGCGCGGGCGGAACCGAAGCGAACGGCGGCGACTTCCAGCGAGCCTCGGATCCCTGGGTCACCTTCTCCCCCAACGGCGACGCGTATTTCATCAGCCTTTCGCTCACCTTCCTCGGTCCCGTCTCGACGACCGGAAGCGGGGTTTTGGTGAGCAAGTCCACTGACGGCGGCGACACGTGGAACAACCCGGTAACGCTCGTCCGGAACACGGGTGACGCGGATGTGGCTCCCTTCTTCTTCAACGACAAGGAGTCCATCACAGCCGATCCGTTCAACTCGAACTACGTCTACGCGGTGTGGGATCGGCTCCGGAAGCCAGGCGAGGCTGAGAGCGTCAACGCTGAACACTCGTTTGCCTTTCGCGGCGACACGCTGTTCTCTCGGACCACCAACGGCGGCCAGGCCTGGGAGCAGCCGCGGGCCATCTTCAAACGGACCAACAACGCAGGCACGATCGGGAATCAGATCGCAGTGCTTCCAAACGGGACGCTCGTCGATATCTTCGACTCTCTCCAGGGCTCGGGGAAGAACATCCCCGGATTCGACATCCAGGTGCAGCGGTCGACGGACCATGGGGCGACCTGGTCGGAACCCATCGAAGTGGCCCCGGAGCGTGCTGTGCGGGTGTTCGACCCGGACAGAGGTAGCTCGGTACGGGCGGGAGGCGGCTTGCCGGACATCGCCGCCGACCTGAATCCGACGAGCCCGGGCTACGGCAACCTCTACGCCGTCTGGGGCGACAGCTTCGGCAGCGAGAAGGTCAAGTCGAATTTCCACAGCACCGTCGTCTTCACGGAGTCCACCGACGGAGGCCTGACGTGGTCGCCGCTGTCGCGGGTCGACCAGTCTCCCGGCGACGTCCAGGCCTTCACGCCGTCGGTTCACGTTGCAAGCGACGGCACGGTGGGAGTGACGTACTACGACTTCCGCAACAACACCCCGGCCACCGGGCTCCCCACCGACCAGTGGTTCATCCACTGCCATCCCACCACTGACTGCACCAATCCGGCGAACTGGGCGGGGAACCATGTGAGCGGCCCCTTCGACATCGAGAACGCTGCAACCGCCGGCGGCTTCTTCCTCGGCGACTACGAGGGCCTGGACTCGATCGGCACGACGTTCACGTCGTTCTTCTCCCAGACCACGGCGACGGACAAGGACAACGCCTACCTGGCGAGGATCTCTCCGTAACCGACAAAGCGTGGCGGTCCCGGCGAGAGCGAATGGCCGGGACCGCGGCACGCTTCCCTCGCGGCCGACCGCAAATGGAGCGAACAGACCATCGTGGGCGCCCAAAAGGCCGGGAAAGCGCTTGAGCGCCGCCTCCTGGTGGTTCGCGACCTCCCTACCCCGACTGCGCCTCGCCAAGCTTTCCTAAACTCCTCCTGGATTCAACAAGGCAGGCCGGGACCAGGCCGACAAGGGGAGATTCAGGGGTCGGAAAGGGGGTCGCCCTATGAGGCGTCGCCTCCCACTCACACTCGCGCTGGTGCTGCTCGGCGGTGCGCTCGTCTTGGCGCCGGGCGCCCAGGGAAGCCACGCGATCGTGGGCCCGAACGCAAAGGTCACCAACGACAACAACAACGTCGACGGCGGGACCGGGAGCGTCACGCCGAGCAAGGATGCGCAGAACCGCCAGTCGAACGAGACGACGGTTGCGATCAGCCCGCTCCCTTCGCCGGTGACCGGCCAGATCGGCGACATCGTCGCCGAGGCCGCCAATGACTACCGCATGGTGCCGCACTTTGGCGACACTTGGATGCCGATCTACCTCTCGTTCGACGGGGGGACGACCTGGTTCGGCAATCCGCCGTTCCCGCACGGCTTCAACACGATGGTTCCGGGCTTCCCGACCGACACTTCAGCCGCCGGACTTGCATCGCCGCTGCTCGGCCTCGACGGAGCCGGCGATCCCGTGATCCGCTTCGATCGGGCAGGCAACCTGCTCGTCGGTGGGATCGCCTTCAACCGGAACTTCGACCAGGGCGAGCGGCCGCTCGACACGGTCTCGTTCGTCGCCCGCTACCGCTTCACACCAGGGACTGCTGCGACAGCGAGCACGACCGCCTCGGCAGGTACACCACCGCACTTCACCTACCAAGGGACGAGCATCGTCGACCACGGTGCGGTCGGCTTCGCCGTTCCTGGACGTATCGGGTTCGCGGGCAACTTCACAGACAAGCCGTGGATGGACGTCGATCTGAACCCGACCTCATCAAGCCCCTGTTCGGGCAACGTCTACATGGCGGACACCAACTTCCACGGCGCCTTCGGCAGTTCGCCCGTCGTCTTCAGCCGCTCGACCGACGGGGGTGCGGCTTGGTCGCCTCCGCGGACGATTTCGAGCGGCGGTCAGCAGGCT
>MNDB01000034.1:19183-21396 GCA_001914705.1 Actinobacteria bacterium 13_2_20CM_68_14
CTTCGAAGCGTTCAGCCAGCAAGGCCTCGACACCATCAACCTCGTCAAGTCGACCGACTGCGGGTCGCACTGGACGAATCCGGTGACCGTGAACGCGATCAACGCGCCTCAGGCGCCGGGGGTCGCGTTCCGCACGCCGACCTTCGGCTTCGTCGTCACCGACACGACGAATTCGAACCTCGTCTACGTCGCCTACCAGAGCCTGGCCGGGGACTACGACATCTACGCACAGCGATCGACGAACGGCGGCGCGAGCTTCGGCCCCGCCGTCCAGGTCAACGACGATCCTGGCGCGAGGCATCAGATCTTCCCGACGATCGACGTGTCGAACCACGCCCTCCACGTCGCCTGGTACGACTTCAGGAACTCGTCCACGCCCGATAACCAGGCGCTCGACGTCTACTACTCGTGCACGAACTGCAATGGCGTGTCGTGGCCGACGTTCGACGCATCGACACGCGTCAGCAACGTGTCGCATAACCCCGAGTGCCGCATGTTCGGCGGCGGCACGGCTGCGTTCCACGGGGACTACAACGAGCTCGACGCCTTCTGGAACGGCACGACCAACATCGTCCACATCGCGTGGGCTGACAACCGCGACGTTCCGGCGGCACAGTGCGACCTGTCGGACGATCCCGGCCCACCAACGAACAACATCGGCAACCGAAACCAGAACATCTACGAGGCCACGCTCCACGTCGGCCCGTAGGTCGCGACAACAGCGGGAGGGAGCCACCCGGCTCCCTCCCGAGATCGTTTGATGTCCGCCCTGACCGAGCCGGTGCTTGACACGGTCCGGGCTGGGTCATCTCAGCCGCTCAGTGGATTTAGCGTCTCAGCGGCTTGCCCGTGCCGAGATGGTGCGGCAGGTGCGACTTGCCGGTGAAGACGTGCGGCTTCGACGGTAGCGCCGCGCAAATGCCGGCATCAGGCGGGGCAGGCGGAACGGCCCCGAGAAATTCGGGCGTGCTTCGCGGCCGAACTTGCTGCTCGAGGTCGTATGCAAAGCCCAGGATCTTTGGCTCCTGGAGGAAACCCGAGTACATCCAGAGACCTGCCGGCTTCCCCTCCGGTGTAAGTCCGATCGGGATCGACATGTTCGGATACCCGGCAACCGCCGCAGGAGAGGACGCGAAGCTATAAGTCGGTGCGACGATCGCGTCAAGCTGGTCGCGCTGCAACGCCGCATCGATCCCGTGAGTTCTGGCGAGATCGAGGCAGAGGGCGCGCGCGGCGAGGTAGTCGGGATCGGTTAGGTCGCCGCTCGTTGATTCCGCCAGCTCGAAGAGCTCTTGGCCGAAATACCTCATCTCTGCGGGGCAATGCGAGATGTTGAAGGCGATGAGGTCGGCCAGCGTGAGGAGCCGCGAATGACCGAGCATGCTCAGGTATTGCGCAATCTGTGCCTTGAACTCGAAGAGCAACACCGTAAACTCGGCGTCGAAGTACGCGAAGGGATCGCCTGTGTCTGTATCCACAAGTGTCGCGCCGAGGTCGGTAATCGCCTCGAGCCCGTGGTGTGAAGTAGCGGCGGTCGACCCCGATCCGGGCTCCGCGTAGCGTCCCCCGACGGAGGAAGACTCTGTAGTCGCTCGGCAACGAGCGTCCGGCTGCGGGGCCGAACGGTGTCTGCATGGCACCGAGAAGAGCGGCGACGTCCGTGACGGTCCGGCAAATCGGGCCCGCGGTGTCCTGGCTGTGCCCGATCGGGATGATCCCCTCCTGCGACAACAGTCCGAGGGTTGGCTTCAGGCCTACGACGAGGTTGTTGCCGGCCGGGCAGACGACCGATCCGTCCGTTTCCGTCCCTACGGCCGCTGCACACAGGTTCGCGGCCGGCGCGACTGCCGAACCTGAACTCGAACCACACGGATCGAAGCTCAGGAGGTACGGCTCCCGGGTGAACCCCCCGCGCGCACTCCAGCCGTTGAAAGGCGCGAACCCTCGGAAGTTCGCCCACTCCGACAAATTCGCCTTCCCGAGGATCACAGCGCCCGCCGCGCGCAGGCGGGCGACGATCGGCGCATCGGCCGGCACTTTGCTGTTCACCAGCGCGAGTGATCCAGCGGTCGTCTGCATCTGGTCATCCGTCGCGATGTTGTCCTTCACGAGCACCGGAATTCCGTGCAACAGGCCACGCGTCGCGCCGCTGCGTCGCTCGTTGTCGAGCCGCGCCGCAATCGAGGTGGCGTTTGGGTTCGTCTGAATGACGG
>MNDB01000017.1 GCA_001914705.1 Actinobacteria bacterium 13_2_20CM_68_14
AGGTCGGGCACGAGATCGCCGATCACGCTCCCGTTACGGTCTGCCTCGATGCGCTCGCCCCTCCCAAGGATCGGCGATGAAGTCCGCCGGCGTCTGACTGCGCGGTTCGGAGACGGGATCGGCCCATGGTTTGACGAGCTGCCGGCCGTTCTGGGCGTTCTTGCGGAGCGTTGGCAGATCGATTTCGGCCCGCTCATTCCGCGCGGGAGCATGTCGGTCGTCATTCGCTGCCAAACGGCTGCCGGGCGTCCGGCGGTGCTGAAGATCAGTCCGGACCGGTTACGGCTGGCGAACGAGGCGTCCGCACTCGAGAGCTGGGCCACGGTTCACACCCCGACTGTCCTCGCCGTTGACGAGAGCGTGGGTGCAGTCCTTCTCGAGGCGATCGAACCGGGAGTCTCACTCGCCGAGTCCGCGACTTACCCCCGGCTAGAGATTGTCTCCGAGCTCCTGACATCGCTGCATGCGACCGGTTTCCCCGATCCTTCCTACCCGCCCCTGGCCGAGCGCATCGCCTACCTCTTCGACTCCGGAACAAAGCCCTACACACGCCGCCCAGAGCTGATCGAGCTAGTTCCGCCGGAGTTGTACGAACGCGGACGACAACTTGCGAATCGGCTTGTCGAGCACGTCTCGCCGACGGCCCTCCTGCACGGCGACCTCACCCCCAGCAACATCCTCGACGGCGGCAATGGACGCGGACTCGTGGCGATCGACCCGGCGCCATGCCTCGGCGACGACCTGGGGTTCGAGGCAATCGATTTGGTGCTCTGGCGAGCTGACGATGTCGACCTGATCGGAGCGCGAGCCGAACAGTTGGCTCCGGCCATCGGCGTGGACGCTCGGCGCCTCCTCGACTGGTGCACGGCGTTCGCAGCCATGACCGCACTGGAGCTGGGCGAAGCATCCGACAGCTCACCCGACCGAATCCGAGTTGCCGTGACGCTGGCGAGCCAGGCCCCGAGTGATCCGTCAGGCTAGTCACCCGGAAGCAATCCACCCGGGTAGCGCGTCTACTCCTCCGGCGCGAACGCGAAACGCCACGGCCACGAGATGCGCTACAGCCGGACGAAGCTTGGCTCCGCCCTCCTTCGGAGCGGACACGCTCCTGGTGCAAACTCATAGCGTGGCGACAATGGCCGACCTTGACGAGCTTGCGCTCGCGCTGCCCCAGACGACGAAAGAGATCTCCGACGACGGTCGGCCTTCGTACCTCGTCCACGGCAAGCGCTTCTGCCTCCAGCGCAGCCGCCGTCCAGACGCCGTCGACCCGGCGACGGGAGAGCGGCTCGACGACGTGCTGATGTTTCGAGTCGAAGACCTCGGCGTGAGAGAGTTGATGCTCTCCGACGCGCGCGGCGTCTACTTCACGACACCTCACTTCGACGGGTACCCCGCAGTGCTCGTCCGCATCCCTGACCTTGCGAAGCTCGATCGCGACGAGCTCTTCGACCTCGTGGCCGAGGCGTGGCTAACGCGGGCGCAGAAGCGCGTCGCGAAGGCGTGGCTCGCAGAGCAGGAGGCGGCAGAGAACTAGGGCTCGCTGATCTCGGCGCGCCGGTCGGCGACGCAGTCGCGCGCCCACGACTCGGCTGCCTCGACTATCCGGCCCGCCAACACGTCGGCTTCGTGCTCGTCCTCGGGGATGTACTCCGGGTCGACGTCGATTCGCACCTGGTGCAGCGACGCCTCCGAGTCCTCGCCGATCTCGTGCCGATCCTCGGCCACGATCGAGATCTCGCCCACCTTGGTCAGAAGGGACTGCGCCAGCTCGTCGATCTCAGCCGCGGTCGCCGGCCTGCCGGCGAAGATCCCGAAGTTGACCCGGATCTCGAGCCCTGGTGGCTCGGGCAGACGCTGGTAGAACGCGAGCTGAGGCTCAGTACTCATCGAAACCCGTAATTGCCCGCGTGCGCGAAACTTAACCTTCCTGCGGCTCCCAGCGAAAGCGGCGGGCGGCGAAGATCGCTCCGGCCAGTCCCCAGGCGGCGATCACGGCCACGTCGCCGGGCCGATTCCAGATCTGCTGGTTGTGGATCGCGATGTCGCGGACGAGCCGGATCATGTAGACGAGCGGCAGTGCGTTCGCGATCGCCTTCAGCACCGCCGGAAACGAGTGGGGCGAGAAGAACGCCCCGGAGAGGAACGAGACCGGCAGGTAGATCGCGTTCACGACCGCCGACGAGCCCTCCGCAGATTTGATCAGAACCGTCAGCGCCAGCCCGAGCGCCGTGAAGGCCGCGGCGCCGAGCAGCAGCGCGAGCGCGAGCGAGAAGAGGTTGTGGACGTGCGTATGGAAGAAGATGCGGCCAATCGCGATCATGCAGACGGCCTCGAGGGCGAATGCGATCAGCGTCGTGCAGAGCAGCGCGACGACGTAGGCCCAGGCGGGCAGCGGCGTCGCCCGGACGCGCTTGAGGATTCCCGACTCGCGCCGGATCACCAGCATGATCGACAGCCCGGCGAAGCCGGTCGCGATCGCCCCGTAGCCGAGCATCCCGGCGAGCAAGTAGTCGGCGGCTCGCACGTTGCCCTCGGCCTTGATCCGGTCGTTTCCGTAGACCGAGCCGAGTAGGAAGAACATGATCAGCGGCAGCGCGAAGGTGAAGAAGGCGAGCTCGCGGCTGCGCCCGTAGAGCCGCATCTGGCTGCGCAGCTCGTGGCGGAAGAGCCTCATACTGCTGCCTCGACGACGGTCGACGCCGCTGTCGCTTTCCAGCCCTTGTTTAGCGGCCGCGCCGCCATGTCGGCGTGGCCTCTTAGACGGCATCGCAAGCGACGCCTCATTCCGGCTCCGCCTGCGTCAGCGAGAGGTAGACCTCCTCGAGGCTGGGTTTGCGCACCTCGAGCCCGTCGAGCTCCTCGCCGCGCTGGATCGCGGCCTCGGTCAGCTCATGGAGGACGCGCGTCGGCTCGTCGGTCTCGACGACGACGACCTCGCCGTTGCGGCGATAGCGGATCTCGGTCGCGGGCGCGCCGCCGACGAGTTCCTGCACCGTGCCGGAGGCGACGATCCGCCCTTCGCGCAGAACGGCGACGCGGTCGGCGAGCTGCTCCACCTCGTCCAGGTAGTGCGTCGTCAGGAGGATCGTCTTGCCGAGCCCGCTGAGCGACCGGATCGTTTCCCACGCGCGTCGCCGCGCGCCGGGGTCGAACCCGGTTGTCGGCTCGTCGAGGAAGATCAGCTCCGGGTCGCCGATCAGCGCGAGGCCGAGGTCGAGCCGCCGCCGCTGGCCGCCGGAGAGCCGGCGCGCGCGCGTATCGCGCTTCTCCTCGAGCCCGATCACCTCGATCACCTCGTCGACCGGCCGCGGGTGCTCGTAGTAGCCGGCGAACTGAGCCAGCTGCTCGGTGACCGTGAGGTTCTCGTACATGGCCGAGGACTGCAGAACGACCCCGATCCGCCCCCGCCAGTCGAGCCCGGCGGACTCCGGATCGGAGCCGAGCACCTCCACCTCGCCGTCATCGCGCCTGCGGTAGCCCTCGAGGATCTCGATCGTGGTCGTCTTGCCGGCGCCGTTCGGCCCGAGCAGGCCGAAGACCTCTCCCGCGCGGAGCTCGAAGTCGACGCCCTTCAGCGCTTCGAAGTCGCGGTACGACTTCGTCAGGCCGCGAACGCTGACGACCGGGGTCACGGTGGCCGAATCTAGCTGGTGCTTGCGCCCGGCAGGTGCAACTCCAACATTCCGGCCGGCGGGAACCGTGGCTCCGTCCCGTCACCGAGCTCGGCTGCGATCTGCCCGCAATCGGGCTGGTGGCCGACGACGACCACCGTCTCGCCGCGCCCCTCGACCGCCGATCGGACCGCCGCGGCGGTCGCGCCGGGCGCGAGCGCGTCACTTGGCTCGCTCGTGCAGTCAAGGGCGTCCGCCAAAGCCTCGCCGGTCTCGCGCGCTCGCAGGAGCGGGCTTGTCAGGACCGCGTCGGCGCGGACCCCGTCGGCGGCAAGCTGCTCGCCGAGCGCCCGCGCCTGCTCGCGGCCCGCGGGGCTAAGGCGGCGCAGCTCGTCCGGGTCGCCGGCCTCGGCATCCGCATGCCGGATGAGAAAGAGCCGCAAGCTCAGGCGTGCTCGCGGGCCGGGAACTCGCGCGGGGGCGGGCCGACGTACTCGGCGGACGGCCGAATGATCCTGTCGTCGGCCTGCTGCTCGAGCACGTGCGCCGACCAGCCGGCGACCCGGCTGGCCGCGAACAGCGGCGTGAACAGGTCGGTCGGGGCGCCGAGGTAGCGATAGACGGACGCCGAGTAAAGGTCGACGTTAGGGAAGAGCCCCTTCTCCTCGAAGACGGTGCGCTCGGCGACCTCCGTGATCGCGTACCAGTTCGGCTCGCCGCCGTCGTGGGAGAAATCCTCCGAGATCCGCTTCAGGATCAGGGCGCGGGGGTCGTAGGCGCGGTAGAGCGGATGCCCGAAGCCGTAGAGCTTCTCCTTGCGCTCGAGCATGCCGCGCACCTCGTCGGGAGTGCGCTCCGCCGAGCCCCAGCGCTCGAACATGCCCATCGCGGCCTCGTTCGCGCCGCCGTGGAGCGGCCCGCTGAGGGCGCCGATCGCAGCGACGACGGCAGCCGTGAGATCGGCCCCGGTGCCGGCGACGACGCGGGCTGTGAACGTCGAGGCATTCATCTCGTGCTCGGCGTGCAGGATCATCGCCACGTCGAACGCGCGAGTCTCGCCCTCGGTCGGCCGCTCGCCGTGCAGCATGGTCAGGAAACTCTCGGCGTAGGAGAGCGTGGGATCCGGCGGCACGGGCTCAAGACCCTGCCGGCGCCGGTGATAGCGGGCGACGATCGTGGGCAGCCGCGCAATCAGGCGGGTGGCGGTCCGCAGCCCCGAATCCCGGTCCGTCTTCCCGCGCCCGGGATCGTCGAAGGAGAGGGAGGAAGCCGCCGTGCGGAGCATGTCCATCGGCGCCGCCTCGCCGGACGAGCGGTCGATCAACTCCTCGGTCGCGGCGGGGAGATCGCGCTCGGCGAGCTCGCTCTCGAATGCACCGAGCCTCTCCGAGGAGGGCAACTCGCCGTCGAGCAGCAGCAGCGCGGTTTCCTCGTAGGTCGAGTGCTCCGCGAGCTCGGCGATGTCGTACCCGCGGTACATCAGCACGCCCTCGTCGGGATCGATCGAAGAGATCGCCGACTCGGCGACGACGATGCCGGAGAGCTGCACGGACTTCTTCGCCGCCATCGCCTAAAAGCGTAGCTCGCAGTAGCGTGTGCCGAGTGACCGGCGGCGGCTCGTCGATTCCGGAGGTGCAGGAGCTGCTCGCGACGCTTGTTGCGTCGAAGCCCGGCGGCAGGATCGCCGAAATGGGCACTGCGTTCGGCGCCGGAGCGAGAGCGATTGCCGAGGCGCTACCGGCCGACGCCACGTTTGTCACCGTCGAGCCTGACCCCGCGCGCTACGCGGAGGCGTCCGCGGCCCTTGCTCGAACCCGGGCTGAAGTCGTGAACGCCCGCTGGGAGGACGTACTGCCCGCACGCGGACCGTTCGACCTCATTTTCTTCGACGGCGGGACGCGGGGAGAGACCTTCGAGCTTGCCATTTCGCTGCTCGCGCCGGGCGGCATCCTGGTCAAAGACGACCTCACACCCGGCGGACCGGTCGCGGGTGATCCGGTGCGAGAAGCGTTCTTTCAGGATCAGCGACTGGTCGCGGTTGAGGTGCTGACAACGGCCTCGACAGCTGCGATCGTCGGAGTTCGGCGTCCCTAAGACCGGCGTCCAGAACGCGTTGGTAGTGGACGTCTTCGAGCACCTCGATCTATCCCAGGACGTCCTCGGCGTTGCTGCTTTCCCGCCTCGGACCCTCGGCCAGGGCCTTGTACGACAGGTGGATCGGGTAGAGGTGGGGCACACCATCGACTGACACGGCCGCTGCCCGGGCCAGCGATCAGGAATATCCCTTGACGGGTTGCGCTGGCCAGCCCGCGCGGCTCAGAAGTGATTCGTGTACGAGAGGAAGCGTCACCCGTCCGAAGTGGAGAGCAGTTGGTAGCTCGTCCAGGTATCTCGGACCACCTGCGCGTCTGCGTCCAGCGCATTCCAGTGCACGGTCGCGAAGACGGAGTGCTCGCCGAGGTGGCGAGCGTCGATCTCGACCGGCCTCCACTCCTGAGCGTCCGCCGCGCGGCGATAGGCGGCGATGGACGAAGCGAAGTGATCCCACACCGCGCCGTGGTCCGGCATGTGGATCGCCTCGCCCCTACGGACCGCAACGAACGGCCAGAGACAGAGGCTCGTCACACCTTCCACATCGCCTTCCGTGTAGCGGCGGGCGTAGTCGGCGAAGAATGAATCGAGCCCGCCGGACATTTAGGGACTGTGGCAGCCGTGGCCGCCTCGGTCAATCTCGAGTACGGCGCGCGTCGGTGCGAGACAACGCCCGGATGGGCCATGTTCGGAAATGCCGCCCGAGTTGCGACGTACGGGAGCGCTGCTTATGTGTTCCAAACCACCTCGATCGGCCGTTCGACGCCTGGAAGCGGCAGGGCGTCGGCCTCGGCCTCGATCGCGTCGCGCGTTTCGCGCGAAAGACGTGCCCAGGCATCGATTCGGACGGTGTGGTGCGCTCGTCTCCAGGTTCCGCGGATCTCGCCGTTGACGAGGAGTGCGCCCGGCCACACGCGGGACGTCCAGAGACGCTGCCGCTGATCCTCCCGCGGAACGAGAAGCTTCCGCTCTCCTCCGTCGAGCAGAAAGTAGGCATCGCCGCTCGGCAGCAGGCGCGCGGGCGCGGCGGTCGTCTCCCCGCCGCGAATCGCGGGCTCGTCTTCTGCAAGCAGCCACTCGTCGCCAAGTGGCGATCGAATCGGCAGCAGCGATGCCTCGAGGGACGCGAATGCGTCAGTCGCGGACCGCCGGGAGATCCCTGCCCAGCGGGCGAACCCGTCAGCCGTCGCGGGTCCGAAAACGCGGATGTAGCGTCGAGCGAGCTCGCGACGCGCGTCGGCAGGGTGGACCTCCGCAGCGACGACCGTCCAGACGGCCGGCGCACGCGCGCCTTCCCAGCGGATGGCGACCGTGCCCGTCGTTGCGGCATACCTGAGCGAGTTACCAACGCCGAGCGCGCGGCCAACCTCGCGATCCGTCATCCGCGTGCCGTCGAGGTGGGCGTGCAATCGCTCTGCAATGCGCTCGGCCCGAAGCCGGCTCTTGGCGTTGTCGGGAAGCCTCCCGAGCGAGAACAGGGCGAAGTCGCGCTTCGCGACGACATAGGTGTGGTAACGAGGGCCCCACAGCTGGGCGAGCGCCGGATCCTCCCACGTCGACGACTCGACCCCGTCTATCCGCGCGTGCAACGAGAGCAGCGCGGCTCTCGGCATGCTGTCCTGCAGGCCTGCCCACGCCGCCCGCCGCAGCGACTGCGAGCCCATCGGCATTCGCTCGTCGAGCGCACCGACTTGTCTTCGGAACGCCAGGATCTGCTGCCGCGTTACCCTGAGTCGCGATTCCACCGAACCCGCCATGGGCTCAAAGACCCTAAGTAAGTCTCGGCCGTCTCGCCTGGGCCAGTGGTCAGGAACGTCACCCAAGCCGGCTAGACGACGATGACTGGCTCGGCCTCCTCGCCGTTCCGCCGCCTCCGCGCATGCCACACGACGCGCAACCCGCCGTCCT
Organism: Actinobacteria bacterium 13_2_20CM_68_14; assembly: GCA_001914705.1. GTDB lineage: Bacteria > Actinomycetota > Thermoleophilia > Gaiellales > Gaiellaceae > 13-2-20CM-68-14. Next base: position 7,614 of record MNDB01000017.1, read on the forward strand.
CCCAGGCGTGCGGTTGAGCAAGCCGCTCAGGTGTCGCGCCTTCCAGTTCGCTCAAATTACCTTGGCCTGTGCCCGCGGTTGTCGCGAACTCGTCGATCTCAACTCGGAGCGAAGACGCCAGATGCCGATTAAGCGCAGAAGCGATGGGGTGCTCAAGTGCGATGATTGGCTAAGACGTTACGGCTGTTGTCTCGGCCTCGCTGCGCTGTCCTGAAGCCGACGCCTCGGCGTGCTGCCTGCCCGCGGCGATCGCGAGGGCAGAGCCAGCGAGCGCCCCGCCAAGCGCGGCTGCCGCCCAGCGGGCACCGCGCCGCTCCCAGCCGAGCAACCCGTCAAGCGACAATGGCCCCGGCCCGCTGTCGGCGATGGCAACCGCGTTCGCGAGCAGGAGCAACTCGTAGCCGCCCGTCCCGACCTTGATCTCGTCACGCCAGATCGCAGTGCGGAGGGCTGTCACCATCACGCTCCCCACCGCGGACGCCGCCGCCGGTGTCGCAAGGCCGAGCACGAGGAACGCCCCACCTCCCGCCTCGGCGATCCCGGCCACAATCGCGTTGCGGCGCCCCGGCCGCAACCCGAGAGACTCGAAGAACTGGCCGGTCCCGCTCGGCCCGTGGCCGCCGAACCAGCCGAAGAGCTTTTGCGTGCCGTGCTCGATGAAGATCGAGCCGACCGTGACGCGCAAGAGGAGCCGCCCGAGGTTCGTGCCCATGCGCACTCGATGCCCCGTCGGCGCCACCTCAAAACGTGGGGCGCCACGGAGGATGGCCTCACCGAGCCGAAGCGGAACTGGCGAATTTGCTGCGCGTCAGAACACGCTCTATTTGAGCCTCTTCGAGGTAGCTGCAAACAAACCCGGCCCAGCCCCCTCGGTTGGGCGTTCTCGCCGATGACCGGCTCGGCTCATCGGTGCAACTAGAGCGGGATCGTTCGCAGGTTCAGCGCGTGCCGCGGAGGACGACGATTTCGCTGAAGGAGGTGCCGTCGATCTGGTATGCGTAACAACCGGCCCTCCTATTGATTGGCGGGAGCTTCGTGGTGTTTTGGTGGGCGTGGAGTCTGCGGATGCAGTGAGTCTCATCGGCGGGATCGTCGCGACTGTCATTGTCGTCGCCGCGTTTCGGGAATGACGCCTGAGCGTTGTCGAGCCTAGGGGGTGCTCACGTCCTGCTTCAACGCTCCTCGACGGCGAGCGACGACGAGAGGTCGCGGTAGGCATCGACCTGCGCGAGCAGCTCGTTGGCCTTCTGCTCGACGGTTGCAACTGCATCAGCGCCTGCAACCCAGCGCAGGGGCGGCTGCTCTTGGTCGACGACGGTCACGAGGGCCTTCGCGAGCTTGGCGGGATCGTTTGTCTGTTTGCCGCTCATCGCTTCCCACGCGGGCCGGGTTTGGGCGGTGCGCTCGGCGTAGTCGTCGATCGACAAGTCGGCGTAGGTGGTGGACTTGCTTGTGAGCAGCTGGGTGCGGAAGAAGCCCGGCTCGACGATCGTCGTGTGGATGCCGAACGGCTCAATCTCGAAGCGCAGCGACTCCATCCATCCCTCTAGCCCGAACTTCGAGGCGGCGTAGGCGGAGCAGAACTCCTGCCCGACGATTCCTGCCGTCGAGGAGATCGAAACAACCTTCCCCGACCGCTGTTTGCGCATCACGGGCAGCACGGCCCGGGTGACGTTCATCGGCCCGACGAGCCCCGTCCTGAGCTGCCGCTCGATCTGCGCCTCCGTCAGCTCCTCGAAGAAACCGGCATAAAAGTCCCCGGCGTTGTTAACCAGCACGTCGATCCGGCCGAAGTGGTCGACTGTGGTCCGAACCGCGGCCTCTGCTGACACCAGGCTCGTGATGTCCAGCTTGGCCACGAGCACGTCGTCAGCCTCGCCGACCGCGTCGGCCACGGCCTCGGTGTTGCGTCCGGTCGCGACGACCGAGTGTCCGGCGGCGAGCGCAGCCTCCGCGATGTCGACACCCATGCCACGACCCGCACCCGTGATGAACCACACCGTCTTTTCAGCCATGTGCCTCAACCCTCTCTCGCTTGCCGCTGTGGAGGCGGAGAACGCTACTAAGAGGAGTGTGAGGTGGCCTGGGCCAGTATTGGGGAATGTCACTAGAGATCGAGCGAGCAGGCTATGAATAGACCACAGCCTTGAACACGATGATCCGGCTGAACGTCGTGCCATCTACTTGCCAGGCGTAACAGCCTGGCGCGCGGAGCCGCGTCGTTGAGGCCCTGTTCTGCCAGCCTCCCGGAGAGCTGCCAGCGACCGACGTCAACCGCATCTCTTTTGCGGGGACGTGATCAAGCCCGAAGCGCAGTGCGTTCGGACCGTCGAGTTGCGCTCCCCGGATCAGCACCGGCCCACGGTATCGGCGCGCGATCCACAGGATCTTGTTGCCACTCCAGTTGCTGGGATAAAAGGTCTGCTGCGGCACCACCGGGTAAAAGAAGTTCAGCTGCGGGAACCCGAGTACGGGCCACACCGGCCCCTTGCCCTGGGCGAGTCCGAACTTCGTTGAAGTCGCCGGCGTGACCGGACACGGCGCGCCAGGCGCGAGATGCGGAACGTGCAACGGTCGTCGTAGCTTCGTCCATGGATCAGATCCCGACGCGCCGAACGGGAGCACAAGAGGCATTGCTCCGACAACAAGCAGCAGGCACAGAACGCGAGTCACGGGCTGGATCACAGCGAATCGTAGACCCTCAGATTCCGGGACGGCAGCCTGGGCCAGTGTTCGGGAACGCCCCGCCGAACCTCCTTAGTCTCAGCTCGTTGAAGGTCGAGACCTGGCGCTCAGCGAAGAGCCTCTTCGAACCGCGGGTCGTCGCGTGCGGCAGCGAAGTCGTCGTCCCTGCGCGCCTGCTCGCGGAACGGCGGGAACAGCTCGACGGACCGCCGGAGGTGGTCGAACGTCTCGTCGCCCGTGTCGCCCGCGAGGGTTGCGAAGCACGCGTAGTTGTAATGGAAGCCCGGGTGGTCCGGCATGTGCTCGAGGCCACCGCGGACCGCTTCGAGCGCCTCGGCGTAGCGCTGCTCGCCGTAGGCGGTCAGCGACTCTCTGTGGAAAGGCCAAGCCTCACCCCAGTCAAGCGCCTGATACGCCTCGCCGGGCGTGGCGCCGAGGGCGAGGACCGTTCCGTCCCCGGTTGCCTTCCGCCGTGACTCCGGCGGGACGAACACGAATGTCCCTGCGGGCGCGTCGACCGTCTCGCCGTCGACCTCGAAGGTCGCCTTCCCGTCGAGCACGATGTACAGCTCCTCCTGGCCCGAACCGGACTCGTCGTGCTCATTGATCAGCGTGCCGTCCTCGCCGGGTGTGTAGGCGTTGATTCCGAATGCGTGGATCCCGAGGTGCTCGCGCACCGGGATATCTCTGCCGCGCCGCTCGATGTCGTCGAGGCGCGCGACCTGCCACTTCGGGTTGTCGCTCATTCGATCTCCTCCGTCTAGCGCGGGTCGTTGCGAATCGTCGATCGTAACCGCCCTCGAGCGCATCGCCTGATCTGACGACGCGGCCGGAAAAGGACCCCTCGGCTGAGGTCGCGCCGGTGACGCGCTCGATTTCTTGGCTTCGAGGGCGGGACGTGTGAATGGGGCCAGTGTTCGCGAAGCCACTCAGAGCCGAGTCGGCTGGCGAGCCGCCGTATTCGGCATATCCGCGTCCCCGGTTGAGGGCCGTAGGCTGTGCTGCATGAACGTTCTCTTTATCGCGAGCGTGGCGGTCGTTACCGCCGACCCGCCGCAGAGCCGCAAACTGTTCATCGATGCCCTCGGCCTC
>MNDB01000008.1 GCA_001914705.1 Actinobacteria bacterium 13_2_20CM_68_14
AGGAGGTCGAGGTGCGCGAGGAGGACGACGAGCTGCTCCGCGCTGCGGAGGAGCTAGGGATCGACCTGACGCCGGGCTCGCTGCGCACGACGCCGCGGCCCCCGACGGCCGAGGAGGTCGAGGAGGGCCAGGAGCGCGTCGACCAGGACGGCGACCTGAAGGTGCCGGCCGACGAGACGCTCGGCGATCTCGCCGACGTCGAGGTCGAGCCCGAGATCGTCGCCACCGAAGAGGCGGAAGAGCAGGCAGGACCATTGACTGAACCAGCGGATGTAGAGGAGTAAGGAGCAATTTGATCGACATCAATGATTTCGACGCGATCCGAATCGGACTCGCATCGAGCAAGCAGATTCGCGACTGGTCGTCCGGCGAGGTAACAAAGCCGGAGACGATCAACTACCGCACGCTCAAGCCCGAGCGCGACGGCCTCTTCTGCGAGCGCATTTTCGGTCCCACCAAGGACTGGGAGTGCTACTGCGGCAAGTACAAGCGCGTCCGCTACAAGGGCATCATCTGCGAGCGCTGCGGCGTCGAGGTGACCCGGCAGAAGGTCCGGCGTGAGCGGATGGGTCACATCGACCTGGCCGCGCCGGTCTCGCACATCTGGTTCTTCAAGGGTGTCCCGAGCCGGATCGGCTACCTGCTCGACATCGCACCGCGCGAGCTGGAGAAGGTTCTCTACTTCGCGGCGTCGATCGTCACCTCGGTCGACGGCGAGGCGCGCCAGAAGGACCTGAACGGCCTCGAGGACAAGGTCAAGGCCGAGTCCGAGCAGATCATGGTCGACCGCGACGAGCAGCTCGTCACGCTCGAGGACCGGCTCAAGCGCCGCCGGGAGTACTTCGCCAAGGGCAAGGAGCGGAACTTCGACGAGGACGACGACTTCTGGGCACGCGGCCTCTCCAACTGGGCGGAGGAGCAGGGCCTGCCGACGCTCGAGGAGGCACGCGAGCTCGTCGGCGGCCTGTTCGTCGAGGTGGCGCCCCAGATCACGACCGAGGACTCGAAGAAGCTCCGCGAGTCGGTGCGCAACGCGGCCATCCGCGACGACCGCAAGCTGACCGCGAAGGAGCTCGAGACCGTCGGCAACGTCGCGATCCAGATCCGGCAGGCGCTGGCGCCCCTGAACAAGCAGCTCGCGAAGGCGAGCGGCTCGAAGAAGGGCGCGCTGACGAAGCACATCAACCGAGTCCTCGACGGCCTGCTCGACAAGAAGACCAAGATCCACGAGGACGACGTCGAGCTGGTCGCCGGCGTCGACGAGAAGCAGCTCGAGAAGGCGCGCGGGCTCGGCAAGGGCCTCCTCCGCGAGGCGCTCGAGACCGCCGAGCCGACCGCGACGGACGACGAGGTGCGCGAGCTCGTCAGCGACCTCTGCCTGCGCACGGACGGGAAGATCCAGAAGGAGGACTTCGACGCGCTCGTGCAGTGGCTCGTGAAGGTGCGCGAGATGTACCAGGACATCGAGTCACGGCGTGCAGACACACGTGAGGCCGCGGTCGACTCCGTCAACCGGCTCGAGGAGACGTGGAACCTCTTCCGTGAGCTCGAGCCGAAGCAGATCGTCAACGACGAGCAGCTCTTCCGCGAGCTCAAGGACCGCTTCGGCTCGCCCTACGGCTTCGGCGTCTACTTCGCCGGCGGCATGGGCGCGGAGGCGATCCGCGAGCTGCTGAAGGATCTCGACCTCAAGGCCGAGGCGAAGCTGCTCCGCGAGACGATCAAGACGTCGAAGGGCCAGAAGCAGCAGCGCGCGATCAAGCGGCTGAAGGTCGTCAGTGCCTTCGTCACCTCGGAGAACAAGCCCGAGTGGATGGTCCTCGAGGCAGTCCCGGTGATCCCGCCGGAGCTCCGCCCGATGGTCCAGCTCGACGGTGGCCGCTTCGCGACGAGCGACCTGAACGACCTCTACCGCCGCGTGATCAACCGGAACAACCGCCTCAAGCGGCTGCTTGACCTGGGCGCACCGGAGATCATCGTCAACAACGAGAAGCGGATGCTGCAGGAGGCCGTCGACGCGCTGTTCGACAACGGCCGCCGCGGCCGCGCCGTCACCGGCCCGGGCAACCGGCCGTTGAAGTCGCTCTCCGACATGCTCAAGGGCAAGCAGGGGCGCTTCCGCCAGAACCTGCTCGGCAAGCGCGTGGACTACTCGGGCCGCTCGGTGATCGTCTCCGGGCCGAACCTGAAGCTGCACCAGTGCGGTCTGCCGAAGCTGATGGCGCTCGAGCTCTTCAAGCCGTTCATCATGAGCCGGCTCGTCGAGCGGAAGTCCGTCCAGAACATCAAGGCCGCCAAGAAGCACGTGGACTCGATGGTCCCGGAGGTCTGGGACGTCCTCGAGGAGGTCATCGCCGAGCATCCGGTGCTGCTGAACCGCGCGCCGACGCTCCACCGCCTGGGCATCCAGGCGTTCGAGCCGGTGCTCGTCGAGGGCAAGGCGATCCAGGTTCACCCGCTCGTCTGCCACGCCTTCAACGCGGACTTCGACGGCGACCAGATGGCGGTCCACCTGCCGCTCTCCGCGGAGGCGCAGGCCGAGGCTCGGATCCTGATGCTCTCGGCGAACAACATCCTCTCGCCCGCGCACGGGCGTCCGCTGACGACCCCGACGCAGGACATGGTGCTCGGTGAGTACTACCTCACGTACTCGGAGCAGAACCTGAACGAGCTCCGCGCCGAGGACCTCGATCCCCGGCCGAAGCGATTCGGCTCCGAGGAGGAGGTCGAGCGGGCGGTCGAGTCTGAGCAGGTCAAGCTGCAGCAGCCGATCGAGTACCGACACGGCGAGGAGGTCATGCTCACCACTCCGGGGCGCGTGATCTTCAACGTCGAGGTCGAGCGGTCTCTGCGCGAGGCACAGGGCCTCGACGAGGCCCCCGAGGACTTCCCCTACGTCAACACGACGCTGTCGAAGAAGGAGATGGACGCATTCATCTCCGAGCTGGCCGAGCGCTACGGCGCCCAGGTGATCGCCGACGTCCTCGACACGATCAAGTCCCTCGGGTTCAAGTACGCAACCGACGCCGGCGTGACGATCTCGAAGAACGACATCGTCATCCCCGAGTCCAAGGAGCAGATCCTCAGCGGCTACGAGGAGCGAGTCAGCGAGATCGAGGGCCTGTACGAGCGCGGCCTGATCACCGAGGAGGAGCGCCACGAGAAGATCGTCGAGCTCTGGACCGAGGCCACCGAAGAGGTCGCCGAGGCGATGGAGAAGAACCTCAACGAGCTGAACCCGATCTTCATGATGGCCAACTCCGGCGCGCGCGGTTCCTTCAAGCAGATCCGCCAGCTCGCCGGCATGCGAGGCCTGATGGCGAATCCGAAGGGCGAGATCATCGAGCGCCCGATCAAGGCCAACTTCATGGAGGGTCTGTCGGTGCTCGAGTACTTCATCTCGACCCACGGCGCCCGCAAGGGCCTCGCCGACACGGCGCTCAGGACTGCCGACTCGGGCTATCTGACGCGCCGTCTCGTCGACGTCTCCCAGGACGTGATCATCCGCGAGGAGAACTGCAAGACGAAGGACTTCGTCGAGCTTCCGATCCAGGTTCCCGAAGGCAAGACCGTGCTCGCCGAGAAGGGCGCGCTCGTGACGATGCCGTTGCTCCGCGAGGTGCTCGAGGGGCTCGGCGAGGAGGACTCGGTGGGCGCGACGCTGCCGGTCCGCTCGGTGCTCAAGTGCAAGAGCGAGTTCGGCGTCTGTCAGGCCTGCTACGGCACCTTCCTTGCCACCGGCGGGATCAGCGAGATCGGCGACGCGGTCGGGATCATCGCCGCTCAGTCGATCGGCGAGCCCGGCACCCAGCTGACGATGCGGACGTTCCACACGGGCGGCGTCGCCGGAGCCGACATCACGCACGGTCTCCCGCGCGTGGTCGAGATCTTCGAGGCGCGGAACCCGAAGGGTGCCGCCAAGCTGTCGGAGGTCTCGGGCACGGTCAAGATCGAGGACTCCGACCGCGGGCCGAAGCTCTCGATCCTCGTCGAGGGCGATGACCTGGGCGCACCGGAGATCATCGTCAACAACGAGAAGCGGATGCTGCAGGAGGCCGTCGACGCGCTGTTCGACAACGGCCGCCGCGGCCGCGCCGTCACCGGCCCGGGCAACCGGCCGTTGAAGTCGCTCTCCGACATGCTCAAGGGCAAGCAGGGGCGCTTCCGCCAGAACCTGCTCGGCAAGCGCGTGGACTACTCGGGCCGCTCGGTGATCGTCTCCGGGCCGAACCTGAAGCTGCACCAGTGCGGTCTGCCGAAGCTGATGGCGCTCGAGCTCTTCAAGCCGTTCATCATGAGCCGGCTCGTCGAGCGGAAGTCCGTCCAGAACATCAAGGCCGCCAAGAAGCACGTGGACTCGATGGTCCCGGAGGTCTGGGACGTCCTCGAGGAGGTCATCGCCGAGCATCCGGTGCTGCTGAACCGCGCGCCGACGCTCCACCGCCTGGGCATCCAGGCGTTCGAGCCGGTGCTCGTCGAGGGCAAGGCGATCCAGGTTCACCCGCTCGTCTGCCACGCCTTCAACGCGGACTTCGACGGCGACCAGATGGCGGTCCACCTGCCGCTCTCCGCGGAGGCGCAGGCCGAGGCTCGGATCCTGATGCTCTCGGCGAACAACATCCTCTCGCCCGCGCACGGGCGTCCGCTGACGACCCCGACGCAGGACATGGTGCTCGGTGAGTACTACCTCACGTACTCGGAGCAGAACCTGAACGAGCTCCGCGCCGAGGACCTCGATCCCCGGCCGAAGCGATTCGGCTCCGAGGAGGAGGTCGAGCGGGCGGTCGAGTCTGAGCAGGTCAAGCTGCAGCAGCCGATCGAGTACCGACACGGCGAGGAGGTCATGCTCACCACTCCGGGGCGCGTGATCTTCAACGTCGAGGTCGAGCGGTCTCTGCGCGAGGCACAGGGCCTCGACGAGGCCCCCGAGGACTTCCCCTACGTCAACACGACGCTGTCGAAGAAGGAGATGGACGCATTCATCTCCGAGCTGGCCGAGCGCTACGGCGCCCAGGTGATCGCCGACGTCCTCGACACGATCAAGTCCCTCGGGTTCAAGTACGCAACCGACGCCGGCGTGACGATCTCGAAGAACGACATCGTCATCCCCGAGTCCAAGGAGCAGATCCTCAGCGGCTACGAGGAGCGAGTCAGCGAGATCGAGGGCCTGTACGAGCGCGGCCTGATCACCGAGGAGGAGCGCCACGAGAAGATCGTCGAGCTCTGGACCGAGGCCACCGAAGAGGTCGCCGAGGCGATGGAGAAGAACCTCAACGAGCTGAACCCGATCTTCATGATGGCCAACTCCGGCGCGCGCGGTTCCTTCAAGCAGATCCGCCAGCTCGCCGGCATGCGAGGCCTGATGGCGAATCCGAAGGGCGAGATCATCGAGCGCCCGATCAAGGCCAACTTCATGGAGGGTCTGTCGGTGCTCGAGTACTTCATCTCGACCCACGGCGCCCGCAAGGGCCTCGCCGACACGGCGCTCAGGACTGCCGACTCGGGCTATCTGACGCGCCGTCTCGTCGACGTCTCCCAGGACGTGATCATCCGCGAGGAGAACTGCAAGACGAAGGACTTCGTCGAGCTTCCGATCCAGGTTCCCGAAGGGCTGAACAAGAGCCTGCTCGGCCGGACGGTCGCCGAGGACGTTCACAAGCCGCTCGCTTCGGGCAAGCCCGGCAAGACCGTGCTCGCCGAGAAGGGCGCGCTCGTGACGATGCCGTTGCTCCGCGAGGTGCTCGAGGGGCTCGGCGAGGAGGACTCGGTGGGCGCGACGCTGCCGGTCCGCTCGGTGCTCAAGTGCAAGAGCGAGTTCGGCGTCTGTCAGGCCTGCTACGGCACCTTCCTTGCCACCGGCGGGATCAGCGAGATCGGCGACGCGGTCGGGATCATCGCCGCTCAGTCGATCGGCGAGCCCGGCACCCAGCTGACGATGCGGACGTTCCACACGGGCGGCGTCGCCGGCGCCGACATCACGCACGGTCTCCCGCGCGTGGTCGAGATCTTCGAGGCGCGGAACCCGAAGGGTGCCGCCAAGCTGTCGGAGGTCTCGGGCACGGTCAAGATCGAGGACTCCGACCGTGGGCCGAAGCTCTCGATCCTCGTCGAGGGCGAGGAGGAGCCCGTCAGCTACCAGCTGCCGCGCCGGACGCGCGTGCTCGTCGCCGACGGCCAGATCGTCGAGCCGGGCGACGCGCTCCACGAGGGCTCGCTCAACCCGGCCGACCTGCTGCGCCTGAAGGGGGACACCGCGACCGAGCTGTACCTCGTCCAGGAGGTGCAGCGCGTCTACAAGTCACAGGGCGTCGACATCCACGACAAGCACATCGAGCTGATCGTCCGCCAGATGCTGAAGAAGGTCCGTGTCGAGAGCGCCGGCGACACCGACCTGCTGCCGGGACAGCTCGTCGACAAGGTCGTCCTCGACCGCGAGAACGCCCGCGTCAAGAAGGAGAAGAAGGAACAGGCGACGTGGGAGCCGTTGATCCTCGGGATCACAAAGGCCTCCCTCGCAACCGAGTCCTTCCTCTCGGCCGCCTCCTTCCAGGAGACGACCAAGGTGCTGACCGACGCTTCGATCGAGGGCAAGGTCGACCGCCTGCTCGGGCTGAAGGAGAACGTGATCATCGGCAAGCTGATCCCGGCTGCCACCGGGTTGAAGCGCTACCGGGCGATCGACATCAGCCCGTCCGAGAAGGTGCCTGCGGAGACGTATGAGCGCGAGGCGCTCCTCGCGGCGCTGCAGGAGATCGGCGGAGACGGCGGCGACGGCGCGAGCCTCGCCAGCCTGGGCCTCGACTTCGGCGGAACCCCCGAGTTCGGCGAAGAGAACCCGCCGAGCGAGGAGGTAGAGGCCGAGGAGATCCCCGAGGTCGATACTCCTCTGGACGAGTCCTAGAACGTAAAGCGGAGGCGCGGCGACGGTCGGGCCTCCGCTTTTCCTGCTAGTTAGTGTCGCGCGCGCGTGAAGAGAATCTTTCTGCTTCTCCTGGTCGCCGTCGCCGGCCTCACCACAGCCTCGGCACGTCCCGCGGCGCCTGAGGCTGCGGCCACCGACGCCTGCTCGCTGCCGGCTAAGAAGCCGGTCTGGATCGACTTCGCCGACGGCTCCGTTCCGTTCTGGGAGCTGTTTGCGAAGCCCGGCACCGTCGACGCCGCCTCCAACTTCATCTTTCCGCCGCAGATCCGGGCCCGCGGGGCGAAGACCGTCTACTTCGACCTCAACCTCACCCGGCGGACGGGGACCCCGACCGAGCCCGCCGATCCGGCGACGGTGGCCGACCGCGCGAACCGCTTCTACACGTATGCGTCGAACGCGATGGGGTGCTCCAACCCGGTGATCGCCGAGAACGAGCTGCAGGGCGCGAGCACGCTGACGCCTTGGAGCGTGAGCAACGCGCAGTACCGCGCGAACGTGCTGACCTTCCTGCGCACGATCGCCGCCCGCGGTGCGAAGCCCGTCCTGCTCGTCTCAAGCACCCCCTACACGGGCGGCGAAGCCGGCGATTGGTGGCGCCAGGTGGCTCAGGTCGCATCGATCGTGCGCGAGGTCTATTTCCCGGCGCCGAAGATCTACAAGCTCGGCGTCATCCAGGGCAGCCGGACGATCCGCCAGATGTTCCGCGGCGGAGCCCAGGACTTCATCTCGATCGGGATCCCGCCCTCGAAGCTCGGGATCATGCTCGGGTTCCAGACGACGCCGGGCTCCGGAGGCCGGGAGCAGTTGAGGCCGGCGAGCAAGTGGTTCGAGCTGACGAAGCTGCAGGCGCTCGCCGCCCGGACGGTGGCACGTGAGCTTGGGCTCGCGACGGTCTGGTCGTGGGGTTGGGCGACCTGGACGGCCGCCGAGTCCGATCCGGACAAGCCGACCAACGCCTGCGTCTACCTCTGGGCCCGCGACCCGAACCTCTGCGATGCGCCGCGGAAGGCCGGCGCGGAGCTGAACACCGATGTGAGCGCAGGCCAGCTGATCTTTCCGCAGGGCTCGCGCTGCACCGTCAACCGTTTCCCGGTCCGCTGGGACGTCGCGGCCTCGATCTCACGCGTGACGCAAGACCCGCAGCCCGCTTTCACCGCTGCTTACTCCCGCGCCGTGGCGAGCTCGTACGCGCGCGTCACGACCACGGCGATCCTCAATGCCGAGAAGGCGGTGATCGCTCTCCACTTTCACGGGAGCAGGGCCGCCTACCTCGCGGCGCTTGGCCGCGATCGCGCCAACGTGGGGATCGGGCGAGGCGTGATCGGCGATGAGCTTCGGCGCTCGCAGATTCAGTCGCGCCTGCATGTCGGGGGCCCGTCGTCGGCGGAGGTTCGGTCGTACTACGACACCTACGCAGCAGCGCCTGTGCGACTTGTGTCCGTGAAGCCCGCGGCGCCGTGGCTCGCGAACTCGAAGCGCGGCTTCGCGCTCGGCGCCGTCGCTCCACCGCGGGTCTTCACGCTCAAGAACGGCCAGCAGGCGACGGTGCGGACGATGACCGGCGTCTTCAAGGTCAAGGCGCTCGGGCCGACCGTCGACCTCGCCGAGCTCCCGCTCGCCAAGGCTCGCAAGCCGATCGTGACCGCGCTCGTCTCGCTCGCCCGCGACACCGCCTACCAGAACTGGCTGCTCGGGCGCGAGAAATCGGCCCAATCGCAGACCCTCTGCTGGCGCGACCAGCTGCCGGCCGTCGAGGTCGTGCCGCTGACCGACTACCTGCCGTATCTCGCGCTCGACTCGGGCGCCGCCGCCTCGACGGCCACGGTCGGCTAGCTCGCCGCGTTCGAGGCGACGACCTGCGCCTTGCCGCGTTCCTTGGCGGCGTAGAGCGCCTCGTCAGCACGCTCGAAGAACGTCGTCGGGTCGTCTTCGGGCTTGAGCTCAGCCACCCCGGCCGAGAACGAGAGCGGTCCTGCCTGCCCGATCGGCCGTGCTGACACCGCGGCCTGAAGGCGCCGGTAGAGCTGGTCGGCGTCGGCAAGCGTCGACTCCGGGAGGATCACGGCGAACTCGTCGCCGCCGACCCGGCAGGCGATGTCCGCCGTGCGGACGACGTCGCGGACGCGTTCTGCCGACTCGGCGATCACGGCGTCGCCCGTGAGATGTCCGATCCGGTCGTTGATCGCCTTGAAGTCGTCGAGATCGAGGACGACCAGGGCGAGTTGCCTGTCGTAGCGCTGGGCGCGGGCGACTTCGCGACTGAGCGTCTCGTGGAAGTAGCGCCGGTTGTGCAGGCCGGTCAGGGCATCGAGGTCGGCGAGCTGGCGCGCCTCGCGGAACCGCTTCGCGTTCTCGATCGCGGGCCCGGCTCGCAGCGCGAGCTCCTCGAGCTCCCGCACCTCGTCGTCGTCCCACGAGTGGGAGCGTGAGCGAGAGAAGACTGCGATGAAGCCGATCGAGCCGTTTTCGGTCTGGATCGGCACCGCGAGCCCCGAGTGGATCAGGCCCGTCGAGCCGTCGTTCGAGACCAGTTCGGTGGGGTATTGGTAGACGAGGGAGATCGAACGCGCCTCCGCGCCGCCCGGGGGCCCGGCGATCGCCTGGCGTTGCGCCTCTTCGGTCGTCAGCCCGAGCGTCGCGATGATCGGTGTGTCGGCGCCGTTGTCCAGTCGAGCGAGCGCGGCGTCAACACCCGGCATCGCGCCCGCAGCGTCGAGCGTCCTGGTCAGCACCTCGTCGAGGTCGATCGTGCCGGCGAGCTCGCCGAGCATCTGGTTCCGCCTTCCCTCTTCCTGGGCATGCTCGAGCGCCTCCGACAGCTCGCTGACCATGGTCTCCATGCGCGAGTTCATGTCCGCAACGAGGTCGGCCAGGCGTTCGTCGCTCTGGACGCCCTTCCCGGCGCCGCGGACGAGCCAGAGGACAACCAGCAGCAAGGCGACCGCCGCCGCGCCTGCGGCGATGGCTACGACGATAGTCGTCGTCACACCGACCACTTCTTCGAGCTCATTCGTCCCCCAACTATTCCCGGTCCCCCGCCCAAGCCGCAGCCCAAGCGGGCCCGATCTCACTGTAATTCGCCGAGGGCCGCTTGACTATAGTTTCAAAGTCATAAATATGACCATCCCAGATGCCACATTGACCACCCGAGATCCTCGCAACGATGCGGGTTTCGCGGGTTTGACGCACAGGAGAGCGATTCGCTACCATGCTTGTCCGGTTGGCAGGGGCATGCCCCTGGCCAGCCTTTGTTGTGTCGTAACCCCCTTTCCCCTGGAGAAGCTGCAACAGCAATGCCGACCGTGAATCAACTCGTGCGCAAGGGCCGCACCGCGCCGAAGGCGAGGGTGAAGACTCCTGCCCTACGCGGGGCGCCGCAGAAGCGCGGTGTCTGTACGCGCGTGTATACGACCACACCCAAGAAGCCGAATTCGGCGCTGCGCAAGGTTGCTCGTGTGCGGCTGACGAACGGAATGGAAGTCGGGGCGTACATTCCCGGCGAGGGCCACAACCTCCAGGAGCACTCCGTCGTGCTGATCCGCGGCGGCCGCGTTCGCGACCTGCCGGGTTTCCGTTACAAGGTGATCCGCGGCGGGCTCGACACGGCCGGCGTCGGCGATCGCCGCAAGGGCCGTTCCAAGTACGGCGCCAAGAAGGGCTCCTGAGTGGCTCACCTCGCAACAATCAGGGCGCCTCTGGCGCGCGATAAGCGGCGCCATGCGGCGTCCTCAGTCGCGCCCGTGCTTACTAGCACGGGCACTCCCTGCGTCCTTGCCTGGCTTGCTTCTCCCACGCCAGAGACGCGAGATCGTCACGAGGTGAACCACTAATGCCTCGCCGAGCAGAGATCCCGGTCCGCGAGCTCTCGCCAGACCCAGTCCACAACTCACGCCTGGTCAGCCAGGTGATCAACCGTGTCATGACGCGCGGGAAGAAGAGCACGGCCGAGCAGATCGTGTACGGCGCACTGAATCGCGTCGGCGAGCAGACCGGCAAGCCACCGGTCGAAGTGCTCGAGCAGGCGATCAAGACGATCACGCCCGTGCTCGAAGTCCGCTCCCGCCGCGTCGGCGGCGCGAACTACCAGGTGCCTGTGGAGGTGCCGCAGCGCCGTGCGCGCACGCTCGCCGTGCGCTGGCTCGTCACGTATTCGCGCGACCGGCGCGAGAAGCAGATGTCGGACAAGCTCGCCGGCGAGATCCTGGACGCCCTCAACCAGCAGGGCAACGCCTTCAAGCGCAAGGACGACCTCTACCGGATGGCGCAGGCCAACAAGGCCTTCGCCCATTACAGGTGGTAACAGTGGCGACCGTCGACAAGACAAAGGGCGCCCCTGTGGCCCTGGACCGCGTCCGGAACATCGGGATCATGGCCCACATCGACGCGGGCAAGACGACGACGACCGAGCGGATCCTCTACTACACGGGCCGCACCCACAAGATGGGTGAGGTTCACGAGGGCGCCGCGGTGATGGACTGGATGGCGCAGGAGCAGGAGCGCGGGATCACGATCACGTCGGCTGCGACGACGGCGTTCTGGCGCGACTTTCGCGTGAACATTATCGATACGCCCGGGCACGTGGACTTTACGGTCGAGGTGGAGCGTAGCCTGCGCGTGCTCGACGGTGCGATCGCTGTCTTCGACGCCGTAGCAGGCGTGGAGCCGCAGTCCGAGACGGTCTGGCGGCAGGCCGACCGCTACCGCGTGCCGCGAATCGCCTTCATCAACAAGATGGACCGCACCGGCGCGGACTTCTTCGCCTCCGTGCAGTCGATGGTCGACCGCCTCGGCGCCCGGCCGGTGCCGGTGCAGCTGCCGCTCGGCCAGGAGGAGCACTTCCGTGGCGTCATCGACCTGGTCGAGATGCGCGCGCTCGTCTGGCAGGACGAGCTCGGCACGAACTACGAGGTCGAGGAGATTCCAGCCGAGCTGCTCGAGCAGGCGCAGGAGTACCACCACCAGCTGATCGACTCGGTCGCAGACCACGACGACGAGCTCCTCGAGACGTACCTGCTGGATGAGGACGCCGTCACACCGGAGATGCTGAAGCGCGCGCTCCGCGCGGCGACGCTCGACATCACGGTCACTCCGGTGCTCGCGGGCTCCGCGTTCAAGAACAAGGGCGTCCAGCCGCTGCTCGACGCGGTCATTGACTACCTGCCGAGCCCGCTCGACGTGCCACCGGTGCACGGCATCGACCCACGGACCGAGCACGAGCTCTCGCGGCGGCCCGCTGTCGATGAGCCGTTCTCGGCCCTGGCTTTCAAGGTCATGTCCGACCCCTACGTCGGCAAGCTGACGTACATCCGCGTCTACTCAGGGCAAGTCAATGCGGGCGACCGCGTCCTGAACACGACGACGGGCAAGACCGAGCGCGTCGGCCGGATCCTGCAGATGCACGCGAATCACCGCGAGGAGCGGGAGCAGATCATGGCGGGCGAGATCGCCGCGACGGTGGGCCTCAAGAACACGACCACCGGCGACACGCTCGCCACCGACACGGCGCCGATCCGGCTCGAGTCGATGGACTTTCCGGAGCCGGTGATCTCCGTGGCGATCGAGCCGAAGACGAAGGGCGACCAGGACAAGCTGGGCGCCGGCCTGCAGCGCCTCACGGAGGAGGACCCGACCTTCCGCGTCCGCACGGACGACGAAACGGGCCAGACGCTGATCTCGGGCATGGGCGAGCTCCACCTGGAGATCATCGTCGACCGGCTCACGCGCGAGTTCAGCGTCGACGCCAACGTCGGCCGTCCCCAGGTCGCGTACCGCGAGACGGTCAGCAAGCCGGTCGACAAGATCGAAGGGCGCTTCGTCCGCCAGACCGGCGGCCGCGGCCAGTATGGCCACGCCGTGATCAACCTCGAGCCGATGGATCCCGGCGATGGCTACGAGTTCGTCGACAAGATCGTCGGCGGCAAGATTCCCAAGGAGTACATCTCTTCGGTCGACCTCGGCATCCAGGAGGCGATGGAGTCGGGAGTCATGTCCGGCTACCCCGTCGTCGATGTCCGGGTCGAGCTCGTCGACGGCTCGTTCCACGAGGTCGACTCTAGTGAGATGGCCTTCAAGATCGCCGGCTCGATGGCGTTCAAGAACGCCGAGCAGCGGGCGAAGCCGAAGCTTCTCGAACCCGTTATGGCCGTCGAGGTCGTGACGCCCGAGGAGTACCTCGGCGACGTGATGGGCGATCTCAACTCGCGCCGGGGCCGCGTCGAGGGCCTCGAGCCGCGCGGCAACGCGCAGGCGATCCGCGCGCGCGTCCCGCTCGCGACCATGTTCGGCTACGCCACCGACCTGCGCTCGACGACGCAGGGGCGGGCCACGTTCACGATGCAGTTCGATCGCTACGAGGAAGTCCCTCAGTCGATCGCAGGCGAGCTCGTCGACTCACCGACCCCCTCGTAATAGCAACCGGAGGTAAGTAGAAGTGTCCAAGCAGAAGTTCGAACGCAACAAGCCGCATCTCAACGTCGGCACGATCGGTCACATCGACCACGGCAAGACGACCCTGACCGCCGCGATTTCGAAGGTTCTGGCCGAGCAGGGTGTCTCGGGCACTGAGGTCCGGGACTTCAACTCGATCGACAACGCGCCCGAGGAGCGGCAGCGCGGCATCACGATCAACACGTCGCACGTCGAGTACGAGACGGAGAACCGTCACTACGCGCACGTCGACTGCCCGGGCCACGCCGACTACATCAAGAACATGATCACCGGCGCCGCCCAGATGGACGGCGCGATCCTGGTCGTTTCGGCCGCGGACGGCCCGATGCCGCAGACGCGCGAGCACATCCTGCTCGCCCGTCAGGTCGAGGTGCCGTCGATCGTCGTCGCCCTGAACAAGGCCGACATGGTCGACGACCCCGAGCTGCTCGAGCTCGTCGAGATCGAGGTGCGCGAGCTGCTCTCGAACTATGAGTTCCCGGGCGACGACATTCCTGTCGTGCAGGTCTCGGCTCTGAAGGCGCTCGAGGGGGATCCGGAGTGGACTCCGAAGATCCTCGAGCTGATGGCGCAGGTCGACGCCTACATTCCCGAGCCGACCCGCGACACCGACAAGCCGTTCCTGATGCCGATCGAGGACGTGTTCACGATCACGGGCCGCGGCACGGTCGTCACCGGCCGAATCGAGCAGGGTCAGATCAACTCGGGCGACACAGTCGAGATCGTCGGCATCCACCCCGAGACGGCGAGCACCGTCGTCACGGGGCTCGAGATGTTCAACAAGACGCTCGACTTCGCGCAGGCGGGCGACAACGCCGGCGTGCTCCTGCGCGGAACCAAGCGCGAGGAGGTCGAGCGCGGCCAGGTGCTCTCGAAGCCGGGCTCGATCACGCCGCACACCCAGTTCAAGGCCGAGGTCTACGTGCTCTCGAAGGAAGAGGGCGGCCGCCACACGCCGTTCTTCAACGGCTACCGGCCGCAGTTCTACTTCCGGACGACGGACGTGACCGGCTCGATCAAGCTCCCGGAGGGCCAGGAGATGGTCATGCCGGGCGACAACACGAACATGGAGATCGAGCTGGGCCAGCCGATCGCGATGGACCAGGGTCTCCGGTTCGCAATCCGCGAGGGCGGCCGCACCGTGGGTGCGGGCGTCGTCACAGAGATCCAGAAGTAGCGGGGGGCGCCGGTTGGCTCAGAAGATCCGCATCCGTCTCAAGGGCTACGACCACACGCAGCTCGACCGTTCGGCTCAGTCGATCGTCGAGACGGCCCAGCGAACCGGCGCCACCATCACCGGCCCCGTCCCCCTGCCGACGGAGAAGAACGTCTACACCGTGATCCGCAGCCCCTTCAAGGACAAGGACTCGCGGGAGGCGTTCGAGATCCGCACGCACAAGCGGCTGATCGACATCCACTCGCCGACCCCGAAGACGGTCGACTCGCTGATGCGGTTGGACTTGCCCGCAGGAGTCGACATCGAGATCAAGCTGTGAAAGGCATCGTCGGCAAGAAGCTGGGCATGACCCAGGTCTTCGACGAGGAGACCGGCCAGGTGACCTCGGTCACGGTGATCGAGGCCGGCCCGTGCCCGGTCGTCTCCGTCAAGCAGGTCGACGTCGACGGCTACGACGCCGTCCAGGTCGCCTACGGCGAGGTCGCAGAGCACCGGCTCTCGAAGCCGAAGCTCGGCCACCTGAAGAAGAACAACGTCGCCCCGCACCGGCACCTGCTCGAGCTGCGCGGCCTGACGGGCGCGACGGAGGGCGAGTCCGTCACCGTCGAGAGCTTCGAGCCCGGCGACAAGGTCAAGGTCTCGGGCGTCTCGATCGGCAAGGGCTTCGCCGGCACGATCAAGCGGCACAACTTCAGCCGCGGCCCGACCTCGCACGGCTCGCACAACATCCGCAAGCCGGGGTCGGTCGGCGCCTCGGCGACCCCTTCGCGTGTCTTCAAGGGGATGAAGATGGCCGGCCGGCTTGGTGGCAAGCGCGTCACGCAAGTCGGCCTGACCGTCCACTCGGTCGACCCCGAGCAGAACCTGCTGCTCGTCAAGGGCGCCGTCCCCGGCCCGAAGAACGGTTTGGTCGAGGTGCGCGAGGAGGTGCGCCGTGGCGGCTCCTAAAGCACCAGTCCTCGACGGCACCGGCAAGAAGGCCAAGGACCTGACGCTCGACGAGAGCGTCTTCGGCGCCGACGTCAAGCCCCACCTCGTGCACGAGGCCGTCCGCGCGGAGCAGAACGCAAACCGGTCGGCCACGCACGGCGTCAAGAGCCGCGGGCTCGTCGCCGGCGGGCGTTCGAAGCCCTGGCGCCAGAAGGGCACCGGCCGTGCGCGCGCCGGCACGACGCGGGCGCCGAACTGGACCGGCGGCGGCGTCGCCTTCGCGGTCCGCAGCAGCTTCGTTGGCAAGGTCAACCGCAAGGAGCGCAAGGCCGCCTTCCGCGCCGCGCTCTCGGCGCACGCCGACGAGGGAACGTTCGCCGTCCTTGCGAACGACTCGTTCGACGAGCCCTCGACGAAGGACGCCGCGGCGGTCGTCGAGGCATGGGGCAAGCAAACGCCGCTGATCGTGGTCGCCCAGCAGGAGCAGGAGGCGATCGCCAAGTCTTTCCGCAACCTCCAAGGCGTGCACGTAGTGACGCCGTCGGAGGTCGAGATCTCGGCGCTCGTCTGGGCGCGCTCGCTGCTCGTCAGCGAGGGCGCGCTCGAGCTGGTGCAGGGAAGGGCTTCATGAGTCTTCATCCGAACGAGGTTCTTTTGGCGCCCGTGGTCTCCGAGAAGAGCTACGAGCAGATCGAGGCCAACCATCGCTACTCGTTTCGCGTCCACCCTGACGCGCACAAGACGCAGATCCGCCAGGCCGTCGAGGAACTGTTCGACGTCCACGTCGAGCGCGTGAACGTGATCCAGGTGCGCTCCAAGCCGAAGCGGCGCGGTCTTGTCAAGGGGCGGAAGCCCGGCTGGAAGAAGGCGATCGTCCAGATCAAGGCCGGCGAGTCGATCGAGATCTTCGAAGGCGCCCAAGCCTGATGGCGATTCGCAGGTACAAGCCCACGAGCCCGGGTCGGCGCTTCATGTCGGTCTCGTCGTTCGACGAGATCACGAAGACCGAGCCCGAGAAGAGCCTCACCGAGCCGCTCAAGAAGAGCGGTGGGCGAAACGTGAACGGTCGCATCACCCGCCGTCACCAGGGAGGCGGCCACAAGCGCCAGTACCGCCAGATCGACTTCAAGCGCGTCAAGGACGCCATCCCGGCGAAGGTGGCCGCGATCGAGTACGACCCGAACCGGTCGGCCAGGATCGCGCTGCTCCATTACGCCGACGGCGCGAAGGCGTACATCCTCGCCCCCGCGCGACTGCGGGTCGGCGCGGTCGTCGAGTCGGGCCCAGGCGCGGACATCAAGCCCGGCAACGCCCTGCCGCTGACGAACATCCCGACCGGCACGCTCGTCCACAACGTCGAGCTGAAGCCCGGCCAGGGCGGCAAGATGGCGCGCTCGGCGGGCTCTGGCGTCCAGCTGGTCGCGAAGGATGAGGGTTACGGCGTCCTGCGCCTTCCCTCGGGCGAGATGCGCCGCGTTCCGCTGACGTGCAGGGCGACCGTCGGCCAGGTCGGCAATGTCGACCACGAGAACGTCACCGACGGCAAGGCCGGCCGTAGCCGCTGGCGCGGCAAGCGCCCGACCGTCCGCGGCTCCGCGATGAACCCGGTCGACCATCCGCACGGTGGCGGCGAGGGCAAGTCGAAGGGCGGCCGCCATCCGGTGACGCCCTGGGGCGTGCCGACGCTCGGCAAGCGCACGCGCCGCAAGCACAAGGAATCCGACAAGTTGATCGTCCGCGCGAGACGGAGGGGTAAGGACAAGCGATGACTACCGGAAAAATGCTGCGCATTTTCCCGGGTGCTGGTTTGGACTTCGCTGCGCTCGTAGGAATGGAGGAACAGGTTGAGTAGATCCAGTAAAAAGGGCCCGTTCGTCGAGGAGCGGCTGATGGGCCGCATCACGCGGATGAACGAGTCCGGCAGCAAGCAGATGATCCGAACCTGGTCGCGGACGTCGACGATCTTCCCGGAGATGGTCGGGCATACGATCGCGGTCCACGACGGCCGCAAGCACGTGCCCGTCTTCATCAGCGAGCAGATGGTCGGCCACAAGCTCGGCGAGTTCGCGCCGACGCGGATGTTCCGCGGCCACTCCGGCGACCGCAAGACGGAGGTCAAGAGGACCTAGTGAGTACGCTACGCGTCCAGTTTGGCTGGAGGACTCCGGCCGGAATGCATCTCGCGGTCCAACGAACCGCTCACGAGGTTGCCCAGTGAGCGCTGTCGAGAGACAAGAGGTTCGCGCGGTGGCCAAGTGGGTGCGCATGTCGCCTCGCAAGGCGCGGCTCGTCGCGGAGCACATCCGCGGGCGCAGCGTGCCCGAGGCGCGGACCGTGCTCGCGTTTACTCAGCGCGCGGCCGCCCGCGAGATCGAGAAGGTGCTGCGCTCCGCTGTTGCGAACGCCGAGGCGAATCACGGCCTGAACGGCGACAGCCTCGTCGTCTCGGCCGCCTACGTCGACGAAGGACCGGTCATGAAGCGCTGGCGCGCGCGAGCACGCGGCCGCGTTGCCCGGATCAAGAAGCCGACTTGTCACATCACGGTCAAGCTGGTGCCCGCGGCGGACGGCGCGACCGCGCCGACGCCTGCGCCGACTGCGCCGGCCGTGCCGCCTACTCCGGCCCCTGAGCCCGAGCCAGCGCCCGCAGCCGAGATACAGCCCGAAGCCGAGGCACAGACCGTTGAGGAGCCGAAGCAGGAGCCGGAGGCTGACGCGCAGGTCGAGACCGAAGAGGAGCCCAAGCAAGAGGCGGAGCCTGAGGCCCAAGCCGAAACGCCGGCAGAGCCACAGCCGAAGCCAAAGCGCACCCCGCGCAAGAAGACCGAGGAGACGGAGGACTAATGGGTCAGAAAGTCCATCCCGGCGGGATGCGCGTCGGCGTTATCCACGACTGGAAGTCAAACTGGTACACGGGCAACAAGGACTTCGCGGACTTCCTGCAGGAGGACGTCCGCATCCGCCAGCACATCTACAACAAGCTGGCGCACGCCGGCCTGTCGGACATCCTGATCCGCAAGGACGCACAGCGGATCACGATCGACATCTATACGGCTCGGCCGGGGATCGTGATCGGCAAGTCGGGCGTCGAGGTCGACGCGCTGCGCAAGGACATCCACGGGATGACCAGCAAGGCCGTCCACATCAACATCAACGAGATCAAGCGGCCCGAGCTCGACGCGAAGCTCGTCGCGCAGTCGATCGCGGAGCAGCTCGAGAACCGGGTCAGCTTCCGGCGCGCGATGAAGCGGTCGCTCGCCTCGGCGATCCGGTCGGGCGCGCAGGGCGTCAAGGTTCAGTGCGGCGGCCGGCTCGGCGGCGGCGAGATGAGCCGCTCGGAAAGCTACTCCGAGGGCCGTGTGCCGCTGCACACGATCCGCGCGGACATCGACTACGGCTTCGCCGAGGCGAAGACGACGACCGGCAGGATCGGTGTCAAAGTCTGGATCAACAAGGGCGAGATCATGCCGTCGGGTTACGAGAGCTCGGCCCAGCAGGGCGACACCCGGCTTGGCGAGCAGGACCAGGCACGGCGCCGCGGCGGCCGCACAGAGGGACTTGGCGAGAGCCGCCAGGGCGGCCGGGGACGCGGCGCCGACCGCGAAGGGCTCGGGCCTGTGCGCCAGCGCCGCCCGCGCCGCGGCAGCGGCCAGGGCCGTGGCCCGCGCCGTCCGCAGGAGGACGCGCCTGCGGAGAACGTCGAGCAGCCGCGCACCGACGAACAGGGTGTCTCGGCGGAGGGTCGTGAGCAGCCCGCGATCGAGCCGCAGGTCGAGGAGACGCCGGCGGCGGTTGCCGATGCGCCGGACACGACGACGCAGAAGCAGATGCACGAGGACCCGACCAAGCTCGACCAGTCGGGCGACCCGAGCGCCGAGAAGCCCAGGACCGCGAGGAAGCCGGCTGCGAAGAAGGCTCCGGCCGCCAAGGCAAAGCCCGCTGCCAAGCGGACGACCAAGAAGGACGACGAGAGCTAAATGCTGCTTCCGAAGAAAACGAAGTTCCGCAAGTACCAGCGAGGCCGCCGGCGCGGCTTCTCGAAGGGCCAGACGGCTGTGCAGGCCGGCGACTACGGTCTGAAGGCGCTCGAGAACGGCTGGGTGACGAATCGCCAGATCGAGGCGGCCCGAATCGCGATGACGCGCAAGATCCGCCGTGGGGGCAAGGTCTGGATCAACGTCTTCCCGGACAAGCCGGTGACGCAGAAGCCCGCCGAGACCCGGATGGGCTCGGGGAAGGGCGCGCCGGAACACTGGGTCGCGGTGATCAAACCCGGGCGTGTCATGTTCGAGCTCGCCGGCGTGCCAGAGCCGCTGGCGAAGGAGGCGCTCCGGCTCGCGGGCCGGAAGCTGCCGATCAAGACGAGAGTCGTTAAACGGGAGGCGGATCTCTTTGCGAGCTAGAGACCTGAGGGACCTCACCGACGAGGAGCTGGACATGCAGCTCGCCGACAGGCGGCAGGAGCTCTTCAACCTGCGCTTTCAGGGCGCAACTGGCGCGCTGGAAAACACGGGGCGGCTGAAGCTCGCCAAGCGCGAGATCGCCCGCATCCTCACCGTCCGGACCGAACGAGAAGCGAACGCGAATCGAGTGACGAATGGCTGACGAAGAACAGAACGAGCAAACAGAGAACGAACAGCCCGAAGAGAACGAGCAGGCGGCTGAAGAGACTGTCTCCGCCCCCGAGGGGCCGGTCGCTCCTGCGGCCGAAACCGAGGAGCAGCCTGCAGAGGAGCCGGCGGCCGAAGCGCCTGTGGCCGAGGAGTCCCCTGCAGCCGAGGAGCCTGTGGCCGAAGAGCCGGCCGCGGAGGAGCCTCCGGCCGAAGAGGCACCCGTCGCCGAGGCCGAGCCTGCGCCGGACGTCGAGGCCGAAGCAGCGGCTGCCGAAGCCCCCGAAGCAGAAGCTCGCGAGCGCTCGGCCGAGCGCAAGGCGATCACGCGAGTTCCGAAGCCCGAGCATCCGCGCGGCCGGCGCCAGGAGCGCCGCGGTGTGGTCGTCTCGAGCGGCATGGACAAGACAATCGTCGTCCGGGTCGATGCCGTGAAGGCGCACAAGAAGTACCTGAAGGTCGTCCGCCGCTCGACCAAGTTCCACGCCCACGACGAGGAGAACCAGGCGAAGGTCGGCGACGTCGTCCGGATCGTCGAGACGCGCCCGCTCTCGAAGACGAAGAACTGGCGTCTCGCCGAGATCGTGGAGGTAGCGCAGTAATGACGGCGACGGCCCCCTCCCGCGAGTCTCGCACCCGCCAGGGCGCTGCAAAGGCCACTGGCGTCCGCCCCGGTTACGCAGTCGCGTCCGTAGCTTCCAGGTACGAACACTCCCTGCGTCCTTGCCAGAGCGGCTTTTCCCGGCTGGCGGGCACGAGCCCCACGGAAGGTGACCTGTGATCCAGCAGGAATCCCGGCTGCGCGTCGCGGACAACACCGGTGCGCGCGAGATCCTCTGTATCCGCGTCAAGGGCGGCTCGAAACGCCGCTACGCCCGCGTGGGCGACGTGATCACGGCTACCGTGAAGACGGCGACCCCGCAGGGCGCGATCAAGAAAGGCGAGGTCGTCCAGGCGGTGGTCGTCCGGACGCGCAAGCCGTACGGGCGCGACGACGGTACGTCGATCGCGTTCGACGAGAACGCGGCCGTGATCATCGACAACGCGAACAATCCACGAGGCACGCGCATCTTCGGGCCGGTAGCACGTGAATTGCGCGAACGGAATTTTATGAAGATTGTTTCCCTAGCTCCAGAGGTGCTCTAAGAATGCTCAACTTGATTTCCAACGATTCCCCTGTCCTGAAGCCGGGTCAAGAAGGCCACGTCGGCACAGCCGCCATGGCCTCTAGCCGGCATCGCAAGCGAAGCCGGTGGTGAACCAAATGACTACGAAGATGAAAGTGAAGAAGGGCGACCTCGTCCACATGATCAACGGCAAGGACCGTGGCAAGCAGGGCCGCGTCATCGACGCGCGTCCGGCGGAGCGGCGGGTGATCGTCGAGAACCTGAACGTCGTCAAGCGGCACACGCGGCCGAAGCCGATGCGCGACTCCAGCCGCATGGGCGGGACGCAGATGACGCCCGGCGGCGTGATCGAGAAGGCCGCGCCCGTTTCGGTCGCCAACGTGATGGTCGTCTGCCCGACTTGTAACCGGCCCACCCGGATCGGGATGAAGGCGAAGACGGTCAAGGACAAGGTGCTGCACGTGCGCGTCTGCAAGCGCGCCGACTGCCTGGAGGAGATCGACAAGTAATGGCCCGCCCGAGGAAGACAAGCGCCAACGGCAACGGCTACCAGCCGCGCCTGAAGGAGCGTTACGAGCAGGAGCTGCGCCCGCAGCTCAAGGGCCAGCTCCAGGTCTCGTCGGTGATGGACGTCCCGCGCCTGCAGAAGATCACGCTCAATATGGGCATCGGCGACGCGAAGACCGAGGCGAAGGTGCTCGAGAACGCGCTCGACCAGCTGACCACGATCGCCGGTCAGCGCGCGCAGGTTCGCCGCGCGCGCAAGTCGATCGCGAGCTTCAAGCTGCGCGAGGGGATGCCCGTCGGCGTCCGCGTGACGCTCCGCGGCGCGCGCATGTGGGAGTTCCTCGACCGCCTGATCTCGATCGCGCTCCCGCGGATCCGCGACTTCCGAGGCCTCAGCACGCGCTCGTTCGACGGCCGCGGCAACTTCTCGCTCGGGATCCGCGAGCAGATCATCTTCCCGGAGATCAACTACGACGACGTCGACACGATCCGGGGCCTCGACGTCGCGATCACCACGACTGCAGCGGACAACGAGCAGGCAGAAGCCCTGCTGCGCGGCCTCGGCATGCCCTTCCCGGGCATGGCCGAGCCCGCACCCGAAGGAGAAGAGGAGTAGTGGCCAAAAAATCCCTCGTCGTCAAAGCCTCGCGCCCGCAGAAGTTCAAGGTGCGGAACTACACGCGCTGCCGCCGCTGCGGCCGCCCGCGCGCGGTCTATCGCAAGTTCGGCCTCTGCCGGATCTGCCTGCGCGAGCTCGCGCACGAAGGCTCGATCCCCGGCATGACCAAGAGTTCCTGGTAGTGACGATGAAAAATGCTTCGCATTTTCCATCGAGCTGGTTTGTCCCGATCGCTTCGCTCGGGAGATAGAGGAGAAGCCTATGTTGACTGATCCAATAGCAGACATGCTCAGCCGGATTCGCAACGCGAATCGCGCGCTCCACGACCACGTGGAGATGCCGAACTCGCGGATCAAGGAGGAGATCGCCCGCCTGCTCAAGGAGGAGGGCTATATCCGCGACTACCACGTCGAGAACGGCGGCTCCTACAAGCGGCTCGTGATCGATCTCAAGTACAGCCGCAGCCGCGAGCGCGTGATCACGAACCTGAAGCGCGTCTCCAAGCCCGGACGCCGGATCTACGCGCGCAAGGACCGGCTGCCGCGCGTGCTCGGCGGCATGGGTGTCGCGATCCTGTCCACCTCGAACGGCCTGATCACGAGCCGCACCGCCCAGCAGCAGGGCGTCGGCGGCGAGGTGATCTGCTTCATCTGGTGAGCCATGTCCCGAATCGGTAAACAGCCCATCGAGCTTCCCTCCGGCGTCAACGTCGCGATCTCGCCTGGGCGCGTTCAGGTGAACGGCCCGCTCGGCGAGCTCTCACAGAACGTGCCGGCGCGGATGCAGATCGACCAGGACGACGGCACACTCGTCGTCAAGCGCCCCACCGAGCGCGGCGACGACCGGGCGCTGCACGGATTGACGCGCTCTCTTGTCGCGAACATGGTCGAAGGGGTCACGAAGGGCTTCGAGAAGCGGCTCGAGCTGCAGGGTGTCGGCTATCGCGTGGCGTTGCGCGGCACGGATCTGGAACTGAACGTCGGCTTCTCGCATCCCGTCGTGATCAAGCCGCCGCAGGGGATCTCCTTCGAGGTCCCGGACGCGACCACCGTGCTCGTCAAGGGGATCGACAAGCAGCAGGTCGGCGAGATCGCGGCGCAGGTGCGCAAGGTGCGGCCGCCCGAGCCTTACAAGGGCAAGGGCATCCGCTACGAGGGCGAGTACGTGCGAAGGAAGGTCGGTAAACGAGCGTAATGGCGGTTCTGACGAAACCCCAAGCTCGCGCCCGCAGGCACAAGCGCGTCCGCGGCAAGGTCTACGGGACGGCCGAGCGGCCGCGCCTGGTCGTCTTCCGTTCGAACGCCGGGATCGAGGCGCAGCTCGTCGACGACGGCGAGGGGAAGACCCTCGCGGCGGCGAGCTCCCTGCACCTGAAGAAATCGTTCAAGGGCAACAAGACCCAGCAGGCGGCCGAGGTCGGCAAGCTGCTGGCCGAGCGGGCGAAGCAGGCGGACCTCGAATCCGTCGTCTTCGACCGAGGCGGCTACCTGTACCACGGACGCGTGAAGGCGCTGGCAGAGGCCGCACGCGAAGGAGGCCTGAAGTTTTGAGCACGACTCCGGTCGAACGTGAGGTCATCGAGCGCGAGCGAGAGCGCGAGCTCAAGGAGCGCGTGGTCGAGATCAACCGCGTCGCCAAGGTCGTCAAGGGCGGCCGGCGGTTCTCGTTCACGGCGCTCGTCGTGATCGGGGACGAGGTCGACCGCGTCGGCGTCGGTTACGGCAAGGCGCGAGAGGTTCCGCTCGCAATCTCGAAGGCCGTCGACGACGCGAAGAAGAACCTGTTCACCGTGCCGAAGAAGGGCACGACGATCACCCACGAGATCCTGGGCGAGTTCGGTGCCGCGCGCGTGTTGCTGCGGCCCGCGAGCGAGGGGACGGGCGTGATCGCGGGCGGCGGCGTCCGCGCTGTGCTCGAGCTCGGCGGCGTTCGCGACATCCTCGCGAAGAGCCTGGGGACGACGAACCCGATCAACATGCTCAAGGCGACGGTCGATGGTCTACGGCGCCTGCGGCGGCCCGAGGAGGTCGCGCAGATCCGCGGCCTGACGGTTTCACAGGTGCTGCCGATCCCGACGAGAGTCGAGGAAGAGCCCGTCGCCGAGCCGGTCCCCGCTGTCGAAGAACCGGCAGCTGTCGAGGAGCCGGCTGCGGCGGAGGAGACAAACGATGCCGAAGTTGAAGATAACCCAGACACGTAGCCAGATCGGTCAGAGCGAGCGCCACCGCGGCACGCTGCGGGCGCTCGGTCTCGGCAAGATCGGCCGCTCCGCAGAGCACACGGAAAGTCCTCAGCTCGCCGGTATGCTCAGGAAGGTTCGCCACCTGGTGAAGGTCGAGGACGCCTAGCTGCCATGCCGGAGAAGCTCAACCTCTCGAACCTCAAGCCCGCCCAGGCGCGCAAGGATCGCAAGCGCGTTGGCCGCGGCCTGGGTTCCGGCAAGGGGCGCTACTCGACGCGCGGCCTCAAGGGACAGAAGTCGCGCTCGGGCTCGCACAAGATGCGCGCCGGCTTCGAGGGTGGCCAGATGCCGATCTATATGCGCCTCGGCAAGCAGCGCGGCCCCTACTCGAAGGACGCGATGCCGATGGGCCCGCACCGCACCCACACGGTTGCGGTCAACGTTCGCGACCTCGAGCGGTTCGACGCCGGCACCGAGATCACTCCCGAGTCGCTCGCTGCGGCCGGCCTGATCCGGAACACGAAGTACGACCTGAAGATTCTCGGCCACGGCGATCTGTCGAAGAAGCTTGCCGTCAGCGCGCACAACTTCTCCAAGAGCGCCCGCGAGAAGATCGAGCAGGCGGGCGGTTCGATCACCTGGCTCCGCGGGGAGCCCGAGCCACGCAAGCCGAAGCGGCGTCCACGCGCCGAGGTCTCGCAGGCCGAGCCTGAGCCGCCCGAGACGGAGGAAGAGGCGGCGGAGAACCCCGAGAGGGACAAGGCTGAAGCGACGGAGGAGCCGGAAGCGTCCTCCGAAGCTGATCAGACGGCCGAGGAAGAAGAGTCCTAGTGTTCTCCTGGCTCGCCAACGCCTGGCGCGTCCCGGAGCTACGGCGCAGGGTCCTGTTCACGGGCATGATCCTGGGCCTCTACCGGCTCGGCTCTTGGATGCCCGCGCCCGGCGTCGACTCGCAGTCGATTCAGGACTTCTTCGGCTCGGGCGGCCGCGGCAGCTCGATCCTCGGCCTGCTGAACCTGTTCTCGGGCTCCGCGCTCTCACGCTTCTCGATCTTCGCGCTCGGGATCATGCCCTACGTCACCGCCTCGATCATCCTCCAGCTCCTGACCGTCGTGATCCCGAAGCTCGAGGAGCTCCAGAAAGAGGGCGAGGCCGGCATGGCCAGGATCAACCAGTACACGCGCTACCTGACCGTCGCGCTCGCCGCGGCGCAGGCGATCGGCTACGCCTTCCTGTTCAAGCGCGAGGGCGTGCTGACCGCGAACTCGGGCCGGCTCGTCCTGATCGTCGTCACGCTCGTTGCCGGGACGACGCTGCTGATGTGGATGGGCGAGCTGATCACGAAGCGCGGGATCGGCAACGGGATCTCGCTGCTGATCTTCGCATCGATTCTCGCCACGGCCCCCGCGGGTGTGGTCGCCTGGTACAACGGTGGCCCGATGGAGAAGCTGTTCTTCCCGATCGTGGCGATCGCGATCGTGGTTGCGGTGGTGTTCATCCAGGAGGGACAGCGGCGGATCCCGATCCAGTACGCCAAGCAGATGGTGGGGCGGCGGATGACCTCCGGCGGGTCGACCTATATGCCGCTGCGCGTGAACATGGCGGGCGTCATTCCGGTCATCTTCGCGGCCGCTGTGCTGGCCTTCCCGCCGACGGTCGGCGAGTTCATTCCTTCGACGCAGTCGTTCGTCAACCGGCACTTCCAGCCCTCGAGCTGGGGGTACCTGCTCACCGAGGCCGCCCTGATCGTCATCTTCACCTACTTCTACACCGCGGT
>MNDB01000102.1 GCA_001914705.1 Actinobacteria bacterium 13_2_20CM_68_14
CCGTGGGATCCTGAGCGCGTTCCAGGCGGCTCGTCGGGTGGCTCGACCGCGGCGGTCGCGGCGGGCCTGGCGCCGTGGGCGCTCGGCTCCGACACGGGCGGCTCGATCAAGCAGCCGGCGGCGCTCTGCGGCGTCGTCGGCCTGCGGCCGACTTACGGGACGGTCAGCCGCTACGGCATCGTCGCCTTCGCCTCGAGCCTCGACCAGATCGGGCCGATCGCCAAGACCGTGCGCGACTGTGCGCTGCTCTACCGGATCGTCTCGGGCCGCGACCCCTGCGACTCGACGACGGTCGAGCTCCTGCAGCCGGTCGAGCTGCCCGAGGCCGAGGATCTCCGCGGCTTGAAGATCGGCGTCCCCAAGGAGCTGAACGAGACCGAGGGGATCGAGCCCGGCGTCAGCGAGCGAGTGAATGGCGCGCTCGAGCTCGCAAGGCAGCTCGGCGCAGAAGTGGAGGAGTGCAGCCTGCCGCGCTCGGTCGACTTCGGCCTGCCGTGCTACTACCTGATCGCGCCTTCCGAGGCTTCCTCGAACCTGGCCCGGTACGACGGTGTCCGCTACGGGTATCGGGCGGAGGGCGACGGCGACGTCCGCCGGCTCTACGCACGTACCCGCGACGAGGGCTTCGGCGACGAACCGAAGCGCCGGATCATGCTCGGTACCTACGCGCTCTCGGCCGGCTACTACGAGGCCTTCTACGGCCAGGCCCAGAAGGTGCGAACGCTGATCAAGCAGGAGCACGACGCCCTCTTCGAGCGCTTCGACCTGCTCGCATCCCCGACCTCGCCGACGGTCGCGTTCCGCCTCGGCGAGCGGACCCAGAACCCGCTCGCCATGTACCTCTCGGACGTGCTCACGATTCCCTCGAACATGGCGGGGCTGCCCGGGCTGTCGATCCCCTGCGGCCTTTCCGAAGGCCTGCCGGTCGGGCTGCAGCTGATTGGGCCGCAGTTCGCCGAGAACGCGCTCTTTCGCGCCGGCCATGCCCTGGAGCAGGCGCTCGCCTTCGACTTCGTCCCGGAGCGGCTGAAATGAGTTGGGAAGCCGTCATCGGCCTCGAGATCCATGTCCAGCTGAAAACGCGGACGAAGATGTTCTGCCGTTGCGCGGTCGGGGCGCTCGACGCCCCGAACACGCGCACCTGTCCGATCTGCCTCGCGCATCCGGGGACGCTGCCAGTGCCGAACCGGCAGGCGGTCGAGTGGACGATCAGGCTTGGCCTCGGGCTCGGCTGCGAGATCGCAGAGCACGCCGTCTTCCACCGCAAGCACTACTTCTACCCGGACAATCCGAAGGGCTACCAGATCTCCCAGTACGACGAGCCCCTCTGCATCGACGGCCTCGTCCGGCTGCCGGGGCCGGATGGCGTCGCCGAGATCGGCATCACGCGGGCTCACCTCGAGGAGGACGCCGCCAAGACGCTGCACGTCGGCGGCGCCGAGGGCCGGATCCACGGCGCGACCGCGTCGCTGGTCGACTTCAACCGGGGCGGTACCCCGCTCGTCGAGATCGTCACCGAGCCCCACATCCGCACGGCCGACCAGGCGCGGCGCTTCCTGCAGCTGCTTCGCCAGACGGTCGTCGAGCTCGGGATCTCAGACGCGGAGATGGAGAAGGGCTCGCTGCGCTTCGACGTCAATGTCAGCGTCCGGCCGGCGGGATCCGACGAGCTGCGCACGCGCACCGAGCTCAAGAACATGAATTCGTTCGCCTTTGCGGCGCGTGGGATCGAGCGCGAGATCGACCGGCAGATCGCGACCTACGAGTCCGGCGGGCAGGTCGAGCAGGAGACGCTTCACTTCGATCCGAACCGCGAAGACGCGCCGCCGCTGCGCTCCAAGGAGGAGGCGGAGGACTACCGCTACTTCCCGGAACCGGATCTCGTGCCGATCGAGCCACTGCGCGAGTGGTCGCTCGAGGAGCTCCGGGGCGAGCTACCGGAGTCCCCGTCTGCGCGTCTCGAGCGTGTCCTTGCAACCGGCCTCGACCTACGCGACGCCGAGGCGCTGAACCTGGAGCCCGCACGCGTGACGTTGTTCGAGACGATTCGCGACGCCGGCGTCGAGTCGAAGGCCGCCGCGGCGTTTGTGCTCAATGACGTGGCTCCCCAGGGGGTCGATCCGGCCCGCGTCGACGGCGCAGAGCTCGCGAAGGTGCTGCGGGAGCGCGACCAGATCCCGCGCGCGGCCTTCGATGCGGCGGTTGCGGCAAGCGCGACCGAGGGCTTTTCGGCGGACGAGTACCTCCGCGAGCGCACGGTTGCCGACACCTCCGAGCTCGACCCGGTGATCGACCGGATCCTGAGCGAGAACGAGCAGCAGGTCGAGGCCTATCGTGGTGGCAAGGAAGGCCTGCTCGGGTTCTTCGTCGGCCAAGTGATGCGCGAGACGCGGGGCAAGGCGAACCCGAAGGTTGTCAACGAGCGCCTGCGCGAGAAGCTCGCCGGGTAGTTCCCTCCTGTCGAAAAGATCCGCCGCTGTTCGTCTCAGGTAGTAAGCGAGGAAACCACGGGGTCGTGAGGAGGAACGAGATGGCGAATCGAGTCGGCTGGTTCGAGGTCGTCGGGCAGGACGGCGAGAAGCTGCGGAGCTTCTACGGCGATGTCTTCGGCTGGAAGTTCAACGTCCCATCACCCGAGATGAACTACGGAATGACCGAAGATGCCGGGATCGGCGGCGGCATCGGGCAGGCGCAGGGCGGGCCGGGCCATGCGACGTTCTACGTCGGTGTCCCGGATCCGCAGGCTGCGCTGGACAAGATCGAGGGCGCCGGCGGCAAGACCGTCGTGCCGGTGACAGAGATGGAGATGGTCACCTTCGCGATGTTCACCGACCCGGAGGGACACCTGGTCGGGCTGTACAAGTCGGACGACTAAGCTCGGATCCCGTCCTGGTTCGGGCTCGTTTCAGGGACAGTCCCCATCCGGGGACTGTCCCTACAGGCGGTCCGCTCAGCCGCGCAGCTTCGGCAGCACGCGCTCGCCGTCCAGCATCTGCTCGAGCTGCTCCCGCTACCCGGCTTGCAAAAGAGAAAAACAGGTGGGAAGCTCACGGAAGCTCTAAAGATTTCCGCCAACCGGCCGATCCCTCGTTCGAGTGATGCCTCGTCTCGGCCATATCAAGCTCGCAACCGCGATCGCGGCAGGTGCCCTCGTGCTCGCTCCGTCGGCGCACGCCGCCGGACGTCCGGCCGTCGCGGCGCTGCAGGTGACGCTTCGGCACCACCACGTCTACCGGGGCCCGGTCGACGGGATCGTCGGGGGGGCGACGACCGCAGCCGTGATGCGCTTCCAGCGCCTCCACGGGCTGACGCCGGACGGCGTTGCCGGGCCGAAGACCCGGCGTGCATTCGGCCGGTTTGCGAAGCACGTGCTGGGTTCGCGCACCCTCGCGCGCGGAATGACCGGCTGGGACGTCGCCGAGCTCCAGTTCGCGCTCGCGTGGCACGGCTTTCCGAATGCCGCGATCGACGGCGGCTTCGGCCGCCACGTCAAGCATGCCCTGATCAAGTTCCAGCGCTGGGCGCACCTGGCGCCGGACGGCATCGCCGGTCCCGGCACTTTCCGCGCCCTGAGGGCACCGTTGCCGCGCTGCCCAATCCCCCTCGCCTGGCCGCTGCAGGCAGCGGTCGGCAGCCCGTTCGGCCCCCGGGGCATCGCCTTCCACCCGGGCATCGACCTGCCGGGGGCGACGGGGACGCCGGTCGGCGCGGCCGCGCCGGGACATGTGATCTTAGCCGCGCACGATCCGAGCGGCTACGGCAACCTGGTCGAAGTCGATCACGGTGGCGGCGTGGTCTCGATGTACGCGCACCTCTCAGGCTTCTCGGTCCGCACCGGCCAGTCGATCGCGACGGGAACGCGAGTCGGCCGGATCGGCTCGAGCGGCGAGTCGACCGGGCCGCACTTGCACTTCGAGGTTCGAGTCCGCGGGGCCGCGGTCGACCCCGTCCCAGCCTTCGGCTAAGGCGCTCGCTTGCGACGCCGACCTGGAGGACGTCCCGGCTTCGCCGGGGGGTCCGTCTCATTCCGGTTGGATTCCGGTTGGCACACGACCGCCGGTGTCTCTCCGAGGTGGGTCGGTTAAAGGCCGGTCGCTGAGCTACGCTCAGCCAAGATGAGCGAGAAGCGCTACCTGCTGACGCCCGGGCCGACGCCCGTGCCACCGGAGGTGCTGGCAGCGATCTCGCAGCCGGTCGTCCACCATCGCGGGCCCGACTTCAAGCCGGTCTACGAGCGCACGCTCGCGCGCCTGCGAGAAGTCTTCCTGACCGAACGCGACGTGCTGCTCTTCGCCGCGGCCGGAACCGGTGCGATGGAGTCCGCGGTCGCGAACCTCTGCTCTGCGGGCGAGCGGGTGCTCGTCGTCTCCGCCGGCCACTTCGGCGAGCGCTGGCGCGCGATCGCGGCGGCCTATGGCGCGGAGGTGGAGACACTCGAATACGCGTGGGGCGAGATTCCGGCCGCAGAGGACGTCGCCGCCCGTCTACAGGAGCTCGGCGGCGCCAAGGCGGTCTTCCTTACGCACTCGGAGACCTCGACCGGCGTCGTCTGCGATCTCCAGGCGCTCGCGGGCGCTGTCAACGACCACGGAGCGATCAGCGTTGTCGACGCCGTCTCGAGCCTCGGCGCCGTCCCGCTCGAGACCGACGCCTGGGGCGTCGACGTCGTCGTCTCCGGCTCGCAGAAGGCACTGATGACGCCGCCGGGGCTGGCGATGGTCTCCGTCTCGGAGCGAGCATGGGCCGGCCGCGGGGAGTCGCCGCGCTTCTACTTCGACTGGGAGCGGACGCGAAAAGGACAGTCCACGCTCGACGCCCCGTTCACGCCGCCGGTCTCGCTCGTCGCGGGGCTCGATGTCGCGCTCGGAATCCTGCTCGACCAGGGCCTAGAGGCCGTCTTCGACCGGCACATCCGACTCGGGCGCGCCTGCCGCGAGGGCGCGAAGGCGATGGGGCTCGAGCTCTTCTCGCCCGACGATGATCGCTCGGCGGTCGTGACGGCAATTCGCGCGCCCGACGGGATCGACGCGACGGAGCTCGTCCGCGGCCTGCGCGACCGGTTCGGGATCACGATCGCGAACGGCCAGTCCACCCTCAAGGGGAAGATCTTTCGGATCGGCCACATCGGCTACTTCGACGTCTTCGACATCACGACCGCGCTCGCCGCGGTCGAGCTCGTGCTCGCGGACCTCGGCGCCGAGATCGAGCGCGGCGCCGCCGTGACCAGAGCGCTCGAGGCGTTCGAAGAGCGCGCCCGCGTGTGAAGCGCGTTCTGATCGCCGAGCCGATCGCCGAGGCGGGCGTGGAGCTCCTGCGCGAGCACTACGAGGTCGATGTCGGGCTGAACGGGGATCTCGCCGAGCAGATCGGCGCCTACGACGCAATCGTGATCCGCTCGGCGACGAAGCTGACCGCCGACGTGCTCGAGCGGGCGGACCGCCTGAAGGTGATCGGCCGCGCCGGAGTGGGCGTCGACAACGTCGACGTCGAGACGGCCACCCGACGCGGAATCGTGGTGGCGAACGCGCCGGAGTCGACCGTCGTCTCCGCTGCGGAGCACACCATCGGCCTGCTGCTCGCACTCTCGCGCAACATTCCGCAGGCGTACGCGGCGCTGAAGCAGGGACGCTGGGAGCGCGGGCGCTACGGCGGCATCGAGCTCGAGGGCAAGACGCTCGGCGTGCTCGGCTTCGGTCGGATCGGCCAGCAGGTGGCAAGGCGCGCGCTCGGGCTGGGGATGCGCATCGTCGCCTATGACCCCTTCGTCGCGAAGGAGCGCTTCCGCGAGCTGGGCGCTGATCGTGTCGAGACGCCCGAAGACGTTTACGAGGCGGCCGACTTCGTGACCCTGCACCTGCCGCTGACCGACGAGACGCGGGGTTCGCTCGGGAAGGAGGCGTTCGCGCAGATGAAGGACGGCGTGCGTGTGATCAACGCCGCCCGCGGGGAGCTGCTCGACGAGGCCGCGCTGCTCGAGGCCTTGCGCTCGGGGAAGGTCGCGGCAGCCGCACTCGACGTCTTCTCGGCGGAGCCGTACACGGGGCCGCTGCTCGAGCTCGACAACGTCATTGTCACCCCGCACCTGGCAGCCTCGACGGAGGAGGCGCAGGACCGCGCCGGCCTGATCGTCGCCGAGCAGGTCGCCGCCGCGCTCGAGGGCGCGCTCATTACGAACGCGGTCAACATTCCGGCAATCCGCGCCGAGGACATGGAGGCCCTCGGCCCGTTCGTCCCGCTGGCCGCGAAGCTCGGCCGGCTGGCGCTGGAGCTCGCGGACGGCCGGGCGGACGAGCTGACGCTCGCTTACTACGGCGGCTTATCGGGTTACGACACGCGGCTGCTGACGGTCGCGGCGCTGAATGGGGCTTTCCAGGGCCGCTCGGATACGCCGGTCAACTACGTCAACGCGCCCCTGATCGCGGCCGAACGAGGCATCGAAGTTCGCGAGGAGCGCCGTCGCGCCAGCCGCGACTTCACCAACCTCGTGCGCGTGGTCGTCCGTTCGAATGGGGACGAGGTGCGCGTCGCCGGGACGACGATCGGGAAAGACAACCGCCACTGGCTGGTCAGCGCCCTCGGCTTCGAGCTCGAGATGGAGCTCGCGCCGCTGCTGGTCTTCTTCCGTTACGACGACGTTCCAGGGGTGATCGGGCGGCTGGGATCGCTGTTCGGTGAGGCCGGGGTGAACATCGCCAACATGGCGGTCTCGCGCTCGCGCCGAGGGGGCAAGGCGCTGATGGCGCTCTCAATCGATTCGCCGCCGCCGGCCGGCCTGGTCGACGACGTGCTCGCGGAGGGCTTCGTCGACGACGCCCATTTCATCTCGCTGGCTTGACTACGCCGATTCGGCGCGAGGATCGAGCCTCTGAACGATCCGGGCGACGACGGCGTCGACCTTCTTCACGACCGCGTAGCCACGCCGGCGTCTGACGATCCTCTCGACGTCGGGCTCGATGTGATCGGGATCGAGAACGAACGTGGTCGCGTCCTCGCGCACCTGCTCGTACTCCTCGAGCGGCACCTCGAGCCGTTCGGAGCAGGCCGGGTCACCGCACTCGCAGAGAAACTCGGCGTCGGTGACGTCGCCATTGTCGAAGTGCACCGACGTTTCGGCGATCCGTTCGTTGACGCTTCTGAACAGCGCTTCGGTCTTCGCGATCCGTTCCTCGCGTGCTTGCATCCCCCGGGCTCCTTTCGTCTCCAGCGAGCACAACGAATGGAGGGGCTAATCAGTTGCGCGACGTGGGTCGCGGGGCCAGCTTGTCGCGGTCCCGGGTTAAGCGGCCGCGCGAGTGAATCGCACCGCCTCTTTGGCGCCATTGCAAGCGATGCCTCGGACCAGTTGCGGTGACTACGCTTCAGGCTGTGGCGAAACGTTCCTGGCCGGAGGAGGTCGAGCGGGTCGCCGCGTATCTGCGCGAGTCGGGGGCCGAGTCCCGGATCGAGGAGTTCTCGGACGGGACGCCGACCGCCGAGGACGCCGCGAAAGCAGTCGGCTGCGACCTCGCACAGATCGTCAAGTCGCTCGTCTTCGACTGCGACGGCCGGTCGATTCTCGTCCTCGTTCCGGGCGACCGTCGCGCCGACAGGGCCAAGGTCTCCGCCGCTGCCGGCTGCTCGAAGGCTCGAATCGCAGGCGCCCAGCAGGTGCGGGAGGCGACGGGCTACGAGCCGGGCGCCGTGGCGCCGTTCCCGCTCACGCAGGTGAAGGCCGTCTTCCTGGATCGCTCTCTGCTCGGGCACCCGATTGTTTGGATCGGCGCCGGATCGACGAGACACATGGCGGCGCTGGCACCGACGGAGCTGATGCGCCTCTCCAGAGCTGAG
Organism: Actinobacteria bacterium 13_2_20CM_68_14; assembly: GCA_001914705.1. GTDB lineage: Bacteria > Actinomycetota > Thermoleophilia > Gaiellales > Gaiellaceae > 13-2-20CM-68-14. The sequence continues at coordinate 7,828 of MNDB01000102.1, forward strand.
CCGATGGACGCCGTCGAGACTCACACATAACATTTGGTCAAAGGAGGTCGTGCATGCGTGAGACCGAGAAGATCTGGATGAACGGCGAGCTGGTCGCGTGGGACGATGCACGGATCCACGTCGGCACCCACGGGCTCCACTACGGCTCGGGAGTGTTCGAGGGAATCCGGGCGTACGAGACGCCGAACGGCACCGCCGTCTTCCGGCTGACCGATCACCTCAAGCGGCTCGAGAACTCCGCGAAGCTGCTGGGGATGGACCTCTCCTTCTCGGTCGAGGACCTGCGCGCGGCCGCGCACGAGTTGATCGCCGTGAACGGTCTCCCCGAGTGCTACCTACGCCCGATCGCCTTCTTCGGCTACGGCGAGCTCGGCGTCTCTGCGATCGGGAACCCGGTCGACGTCGTGATCATGAGCTGGCCCTGGGGCGCCTACCTCGGTGAGGACGGCCTCAAAAAGGGCATCCGCGCCAAGATCTCGAGCTGGCAGCGGATCGGCCCGAACGTGATCCCACACGTCGCCAAGGCGACCGGCGTCTATCTGAACTCGATGCTTGCGGTCACGGAGGCCAACCGGGCCGGCTACGACGAGGCGATCCTGCTGACAGCGGAGGGCTTCGTCGCCGACGGCTCAGGCGAGAACGTCTTCATCGTCAAGGACGGCGTGATCTACACGCCCGACCTCTCCACCTCGATCTTGCCCGGGATCACGCGCGACACGGTGATCCAGATCGCGCAGGACATCGGCTACAGCGTCGTCGAGAAGAGCCTGATCCGCTCGGATCTCTACCTCGCCGACGAGGCCTTCATGTGCGGCACCGCCGCTGAGGTGACTCCGCTGCGGGAGGTCGACGACGTCGAGCTCGGCGTCGGCGCGGTCACGCTCGAGCTCCAGTCTGCGTACATCGACACCGTTCGAGGCCGCAGCGAGCGGTGGGCGCAGTGGCTCGAATACGCCGAGCGCACCCCGGCCGAAGCTTAAATCCGAAAAATGCTGACGCATTTTCCGGATAGCTAGTTTGTCCCTTCGCTCCGCTCGGGAGACTCGCGAGCCGGCTCTGCCGGCTCGAAAGGAGGTACCACTCGCTCGGCCGTGGATGGGCGAGCGGGAGGAGGAGCTCGTGCTCGAGGTGCTCCGCTCCGGGCGGCTCTCGCTGGGCCCGACGATCGACCGCTTCGAGGAGCTGGTCGCCGAGCGCGTGGGCGCGCCCTACGCGGCGGCGGTCTCGAGCGGCACCGCGGGGCTGCACCTGCTCTGCCACATCGCCGGCCTCGGCCCCGGAGACGAGGCGATCACCTCGCCCGTCTCATTCGTCGCCTCGGCCAACTGCTTCATCTTCGAGGGCGCGACGCCGGTCTTCGCCGACGTCGATCCGCGGACGCTGAACCTCGATCCGGCTGCGGTCGAGGCGGCGATCACGGAGCGGACGAAGGCTGTTGTCGCCGTCGACATGTTCGGCTACCCCTGCGAGCTCGACGAGCTGCGCGCGCTCTGCGAACGCAACGGGCTGACCTTGATCGAGGATTCAGCGGAGGCGCTGGGAGCCGAGTACAAGGGCACGCCGCTCGGTGGACACGGGCCGCCGGCCGTCTTCGGCTTCTATCCGAACAAGCAGATCGCGACGGGTGAAGGCGGCGTCGTCGTCACGCATTCCGAGGAGCAGTGGCAGCTGCTCCGTAGCCTGCGAAACCAGGGCCGAACCTACGACACCGGCGCCTGGTTCGACCATGTGCGGCTCGGCTGGAACTACCGTTGGACGGATATCCAGGCAGCGATCGGAATCGCGCAGCTGGAGAAGCTCGACCGGATCCTCGAGTTGCGGACGGCGGCGGCGGCGCGCTACGGGGAGCTGCTCGCGGGCATCGACGGCGTCGAGACGCCGCTCGCCGACGACTCCAATCACACCCGCTCCTGGTTCGTCTACGTCGTCAAGCTCGCCCCGGAAGTGGATCGCGACGCGGTCATGGCGGAGCTCCGCGCAGAAGGGATCGGGACGGCGGAGTATGTCCCCTCCGTCCACCTGCAGCCGTTCATGCGCGAGCAATACGGCTTCCACGAGGGCATGTTCCCGGTCGCGGAGGACGCGTGTTCCCGGACGCTCGCACTCCCGTTCTTCACACAGATCGAGGCCGAGGACCAGCAGCGCGTCGTCGAGGCGCTTCGGGCGTCGCTCTAGCCGCGGCGCCGTCTTGACGAAATCCACATAAGCCCTGCGTACAGTCGGACAGCCATGGATCGACGCCGTCTCAAAGCTCGAGTCACCCCTTGGGGCGTTCTTGTCTTCCTGGTCGCGGTCCTCTCGACGGGGGCGGCCCAGTCTTTCGCGGCGGCCTCGCAGGCGGACACGGTCCTCTCCGTCCAGGGGCGGATCTCCCTCCTCGCGGCCGACGGCAATCACGCGGCGGTGACGACGACCGTGAAGCGCGCCTGTGCGCGGCGAATCGTCTTCTGGAGCGCTCCCGGCCGCAGGTCGGTGAGCACGAAACCCGGAATTCTCGGCTGCGCAGGGGATGGCGTCACCCAGCTCGCGGTCGGCGGCGGGCGCGTCGCCTGGATCGAGCAAGGCGGCGGCAACAGCCTGGAAATGGCGGTCATGGCGGCCGGTCTCACCGGTGGCGCCAGGAAGCAGTTCGAGTTCGCGACCAACGGCGATCGGGCCAGCGGCGATCCGAGCGGCCAATGGGTGGGGCAGCTCCTTGGCGGCGGCTCGCTCCTTGCCTACAACCGCTGGACACAAGTCTGCGATCGGCCCGAGGTCGAGGCGTGCGGCCACAAGGATCCTCAGCTTCGGTTGACGGACCAGGAGCTGATCCGGATCGCAGCGGGCCGCCGCACCGTCGTCTTGCGAGGCCCGGCGGCCTACCCGCTCGTCTCGGTCGGCGGCGGGTGGATGGCGGTCGCAGGCGCCGATGCGCTGACAATCCGTTCGGCGAGCGGCGGGCAGGTCGCGACCGTTCCGACCCTGGTTGGAAATGGGCGTCCGGTCGCGCTCGCCAAGGCGAGGCTTGCGATCGAGACGACGTCCACGCTTGACCTCTACGACCCGGCGACGGGCGCGCGCGGAAAGTCGTTCTCGCTCGGACCGGCCGCGGCGCTGCCGCTCGCAGGCGTGACCTCGAAGCTCGCGCTGCTACGCGGGCCGCACCGGCTCGTGCTGGTTCGCCTGAGCGACGGCAAGCGGATCTCGTTCCCGCTGCGGGGAGCGGCGGCGAAGCTCGTCGGGGCGAGGCTGACCGACGCGGGGCTCTTCTACGCCTACAACGTCCGCGGCTCGGGCCGGATCGTCTTCGAGCCGACGGGCAGGCTGCTCGCCCGCTTCTAAACCCCGGGCGGCGATACTACCGCCGTGGCGGACGGCAACCGGATGATCTTCCTGGGCTTCGGGAAGTACGCCCGAGCGGACAAGATCTACGCGATCGAGCCGATCCGGGACGATCGGCGCGGGCACGGCCGGCGCACGCTCGTCTGGGTCGAAGGCGTCACCGAGCCGATCGTCGCCTCCCGGACCGAGCGGACGATCCTCCACGAGATGGGCCAGTCCTCCGGTGGCACGCCGCTGCTCGACCAAGCGCTCGATCTGGCGGAACGCGTTGCCGAGCAGACGCAGCAAGGCCGCGTCGACGTCAACGACCTCGGCCGCCGGGCGCGGAAGCTGCTCGAGTCGACCGCGAAGCCCGGCGAAACCGAGCCGCTCTTCTAGCCGAGCCTGAGCGGGCCGGAGCCACCTTACGAGCAAGAGCCGGTCGGCTCCGCGCCGCCGCGGGCCGGGGGCTTCCTGCGCCGGGTCACGATCGACCTCAGCCCGCTGCGCGAGTCGCCGCCGTTTCGCCGGCTCTTCTTCGGCCAGACGATCTCCTGGTTCGCCGGCGAGATCACCTGGATCGCGGTGCCGATCCAGCTGTTCGAGCTGACCCACTCGACTCTGCAGGTCGCACTGCTCTACCTGACGACGCTCGGCCCGCTGCTGATCGCGCCCATCGTCGGCGGCGCCGTCGCCGACGCGGTCGACCGGCGGACGATGCTCCTGATCGCAGAAGGCGGTTTTGCGCTCGTCTCGGTTGGACTCGCAATCAATGCGTCGCTTCCCGATCCGCATGTCTGGGCGCTCTACGTGCTCGACTTCGCCGGCACCGCGGTCTTCAGCTTCGGCACACCGGCCCTGCGCTCGCTGCTGCCTCGGATCGTCCGCGAGGAGAAGATCGTCGCCGCATCGTCGCTCGACAGCCTCGCGTCGAACTTCAACGCCGTCGCCGGCCCCGCGGCCGGCGGGCTCGTGATCGCCGCGCTCGGCTTCACCGGCACGTACCTGCTGGACGTCGCGAGCTTTTCAGCCTCGCTCGTGAGCATCTGGCTCTTGCCGAAGCTGCCGGCGGCGCACGACGCCGAGGCCCCGAGTCTGCGCTCGATCGTCGAAGGCTTTCGTTTCGTCCGCAGCCAGCCGGCCATTCTCGGGATTTTCCTCGTCGACACGAACGCGATGATCTTCGGCATGCCGATGGCCCTCTTTCCCGCCCTCGGCGAGCACTTCGGCGGCGGCTCGAAGACCGTCGGCTTCCTCTACGCCGCTCCCTACGCCGGCGCGTTGCTCGCCTCGATCTTTTCCGGACCGCTCGCACACGTCCGGCGTCAGGGGTTGGGTGTGATCGTCGCCGCGGCCGCCTGGGGGGCCGCGCTCGTCGGGTTCGGCTTCGCCACCGCGCTTTGGCTCGCGCTCGCGCTGCTCGCTGTTGCGGGCGCCGCCGACTTCGTCAGCGCAGTTCTCCGCAGCACAATCGTCCTCGTCGCGACGCCAGACGCGCTGCGAGGCCGGATCACCGGGATCGAGTTCACCCAGGTCGCCGCGGCGCCGACGCTCGGCAACGTCGAGGCGGGCGTGGTGGCGTCGCTGACCAGCCTCCGCTTCTCGATCGTCTCGGGCGGCCTCGCGTGCATCGCGGGCTGCGGCCTGCTCGCGCTCGCGATTCCGGCGCTGCTGCGTTACGACGCCAAGGCGGCGAAAGCATGATCAGGCGCGAGTTCTTCGCGCGCTCCGTGCACGAAGTGGCAGCGGAGCTGATCGGAGCGACGTTTCTCGTCGACGGCGTCGGCGGCAAGCTCGTTGAGCTCGAGGCTTACCACCACGAAGACCCGGCGGCGCACGGCTACCGCGGCCGGACCGCCCGTAACGCCTCGATGTTCGGGCCGCCCGGCCACGCCTACGTCTACCGCTCGTACGGGGTCCACTGGTGCGCCAACTTCGTGTGCGAAGCCGAGGGCGTCGCCGACGCCGTCCTCATCCGCGCGCTCGAGCCGACCCAGGGGCTCGAGGAGATGCGGCGGCGGCGGGGACTCGAAGACGAGCGTCTCCTCTGCGCGGGTCCGGGGCGTCTCTGCCAGGCGCTCGCGATCACCGGCGAGCACGACGGGCTGCCGCTCGACCGCCCGCCCTTTCGGCTCGAGCCTCGAACCGAGCCGCCCGAAATAGCCCGCGGACCGCGGATCGGAATTACCCGCGCCGCCGACTTGCCGTGGCGCTACGGCCTCGCGGGCTCGCGCTTCCTCAGCCGCCCTTTACGGCCAGCGTGATCCCCATTCCTGGGGCCGAGGCGCGTGCCGCACGCGGCGACTGAGCGATGATCCGCGCCGAGCCGGGAGCGTCGCTTGGGGAGATGGTCACTTCGAGCTTGAGCCGCTTGAGCCGAGCCTTTGCCCGGTCGACCGTCATCCCGACCACGTTCGGCACGAGACCTTCGAGCGCCTTGGAGAGCACGATCGTCACCCGGTCGCCCGAGGAGAGGTGTCGCCCCCCGGCCGGAAACTGCTTGACGACGACCCCGACCCGCTGCCGGGGCTGGGCCGGCCGGTAGACGACCGTCGCGGCGAGCGGCTGCCCGGCGAGCACCGTCTTCGCCCGGCCCACCGGCTCTCCGACCACGTTGGGGACGTCGACTTCGTTCGGCAGGCAGTTCGCAGTGTGCGTCGGCCCCGAGTCACCGAAGTACTCGATCGACTCCGTGCCGCGGCAGTAGCCGTTGTCGAGCTGGAGCCTGCCGTCGCGGTAGGTGACGTTCTTCGGCGAGGCGTACGGGATCGACGCCGGCGCGAAGCTCTCGGGGGCGTCGTGCAGGTAGGGGAGGGCGCGCTCCATGAAGCTCTTCCAGATCAGCGCGGGGAACGTGCCGCCGGCGACAGGCTTGCCATGGAACTGGTAGCTCATCGACCGCACATCGTTCGGGTAGCCGACCCAGACGGCTGTCACGAGCTGCGGCGTGTAGCCGACGAACCAGGCGTCGCCGTAGTTCTCCGTCGTGCCCGTCTTGCCGGCCGCGGGACGTCCGCCCGCGAGCGCGGCTGCTTTGCCGGTCCCGTACTTGATCACGTTCTGAAGCAGCGAGGTGACCAGCGCTGCGTTCTCCTCCGACAGGGTCTGGACGGGCCGGGCCGTGTTGTCGTCGATCGGCCGGCCCTTCTCGGTCGCCACTTTCGTGATCACGCGCGGCTCGTTGCCGAAGCGTCTGCCGTCGATCCGCTTGCCGCCGTTGGCGAAGGCTGAGAACGCGCGCGCCATCTCGAGCGGGTTGACGCCCTGGGCGCCCAGCCCGATCGAGAAGTAGGGCTGCAGCCTGCTCTTGATCCCCAGCGACTTGGCCGTGTTGGCGATGTTTTGGGGGCCGACGAGCTTCGTCAGCTGTGCGAAGACGGCGTTGTCCGAGTACGCGGTCGCCTGTTGGATCGTGATCGAGCCGAGGTACTCGTCCTCGTAGTTGTGCACCTCCCAGAGCCGCCCGCCGGCGTTGATCGTCACCGGCTTCGAGACGAAGGTCGTGCTGGGCGCGACGCCCTCCTTCAGCGCGGTCGCAAGCACGAACGGCTTGAATGAGGAGCCCGCCTGCCGCTCGCCCTGGACGGCGAGATTGAACTGGCTCTTGCGGAAGTTGTTGCCGCCGAACATGGCGAGGATGCGGCCGTCCCGAGGGTCGATCGACACGAGCGCGGCCGTCGGACCCGTGGGACTCGTCAGCCAATGCCCGATCGAGTTCCGGGCCATCTTCTGGAGCTTCAGGTCGATCGTCGTGTAGACCTTCAGCCCGCCGCCGAAGACCCGCCCGGACCCGTAACGGTCGACGAGCTGCTGCTTGACGTAGTTGGCGAAGTACTGCGCGGGGCCTTGGTCGCCCGGGAGACGGATCGCCTGCGGACTCGGCATCGGCCGTCGCGTCGCGTTGCCGTAGACGGCTCGGCTGATGTCGCCCTGGTCGAACATCTCCTTCAGCACCAGGTTCCGACGGGCCCGGGCGCCTTTCTGATTGGTCGCTGGGTCGAACGCGGCCGGGTCCTCGGGGATGCCCGCGAGCAGCGCCGCCTCCCAAAGCGTCAGCTTGCCCGGGCCGGCGCCGTGGTGGAAGTACGTCTGCGCCGCCTGCTCGACGCCGTAGGCCCCGTTGCCGAAGTAGATCGTGTTCAGGTAGGCGGTCAGGATCCGGTCCTTCGACCAGCGCTGCTCGAGCTGCCACGCGAGCGCCGCCTCCCTCAGCTTGCGCGCGATCGACCGCTGGTTGTTCGTGTACGTGTTCTTGACGAACTGCTGCGTGATCGTCGACCCGCCCTGCACGGCTCCGCCGCCGCGCATGTCCGCCCAGAGCGCGCGCATGATCCCGCGTACGTCGACGCCGCGGTGCTCGTAGAAGCGCTTGTCCTCGATCGCGACGATCGCCTGCTTCATCAGCGGCGAGATCTGGTCGGAGCGGAGCAGGATCCGGCTCTGCGAGCCGCGGAGGACGGAGAGCACGCGGCCGTTGTTCGCGTAGATGAAGCCGTCCGTCTGGTTGTGGATCCGGCTCGGGTCGAGCGCCGGGATCTCGCCGGCGATCGCGGTCACGAGACCGACGCTGAAGGAGGCCAAGCCCAGCACCGCTAGGAGGGCCAGCAGTGCGAAGAGGCGAAGCTTCCGGATCCGGCGGCGGCCCTTGGGCCGCGCCACGGCGGAACGTCGTCGGCGCAACAGAACTGCGCGATTGTAACGGCACTAAAGTCCTGACCTATGGGTGTCGCGGAGCTGACTCGGAACGCGGTGGACGTCTTGCCGGCAGGCGAGCTCGAGCGGAAACTCGAGCAAGGACGACCCTTGCGGGTGAAGTTCGGAATCGACGTTACCTCGCCCGACGTGCACATCGGCCACGCGATCCCTCTTCAGCGGATGGCGGCCTTCCAGGCCGATGGCCACAAAGGTGTCCTCATCGTCGGCGACTACACGACTCGAATCGGCGATCCGTCCGGCCGCTCGGCGGAGCGGCCCCTGCTCTCGGACGAAGAGATCGACACGAACGCGCAGACGTATCTCGAGCAGGCGGCGCTGATCATCGACACCGCGCCCGAGAAGCTCGAGGTCCGCTTCAACGGCGAGTGGCTCGGGAAGCTCGACTTCGCCGAGATCCTTCGGCTGACCCGAACCACGACCGTCGCCCGCCTGCTCGAGCGGGACGACTTCGCCAAGCGGATGGCGGTACAGGCTCCGATCTCGATCTCGGAGCTTCTCTATCCGTTGATGCAGGCCTACGACTCCGTGGCGATCGAGGCGGACGTCGAGCTCGGAGGAACCGACCAGCTCTACAACCTGCTAGCGGGCCGAGACGTGATGGAGGCCTACGGACTCGATCCCCAGGTCGCGCTCACGACGCCGCTGCTGCTCGGAACCGACGGCGAGAAGATGAGCGCTTCGAGGAACAACTACATCGGTCTCAGGGAGCCTCCGGAAGAGCAGTTCGGCAAGGCGATGCGGATCTCCGACGAGACGCTCCCCGAGTACTACAGGCTCGTGATGGAGTCCGACCTCGACCCTGCCACGCTCGAGCCGATGGAGGCGAAGCTCGAGCTGGCCAGGTTCATCGTCAGGCGCTCGCACGGCGAGGAGGGCGTCCGGCGCGGGGAGAACCACTTCACGCGCGTCGTGCGCGAGGGGCGCGCGCCCGACGAGGCGGAGATCCCGACCGCGAGCGTCGACGGCGGCTCCGTCTACCTGCCGCAGCTGCTAAGCGATCAGTTCGGCCAGTCGAACAGTCACTGGCGGCGCGTGATCGAGCAGGGCGGGGTGAGAATCGACGGCGAGCCGGTGCGCGAGCTCGAGTTGCCGGCGGAGCGGCTCGCGGGCTCCGTCATCCAGGCCGGGAAGCGCCAATTTCTGAAGGTCTCCGCGTCTTGACACCCCGCGGCGGGATGCTGCTATCATTCCGCGGCTGCCCTCGCGGCGGTGTAACAAGGTCCCTATAACTCGACGAACGGAGCGCCTCCAAGAAGATTCGGATACGACCTGGATCTGTAGCACTGGAGGCCTCTGGCGCGAGTCGGAGGCTTTTTT
>MNDB01000021.1:0-8213 GCA_001914705.1 Actinobacteria bacterium 13_2_20CM_68_14
AACGTTCGAGGAGGCGAAGACGCCCGAGCAATTCCCTCGGTTTCCGGTCCCGATCAACGAACGTGGTCAGCCGACGGTCGAGCCCGGAGACGCGAACTACTCGACCAAGAAGGCGGCGATCGAGCAGGTTCTCCTGGGACAAGACGCGCTCCCCGCGACCTTGATTCGGGCCGGCGCCATCTACGGCCCGGGCGGGAGCGTGCGGGAGTGGTACTTCGTCAAGCGCATCCTGGACGAGCGTCGCTACGTGATTCTCGGCGACCGTGGTCGGAGCCGGTTCCATCCGGTTTCCACCGAGAACCTCGCCGAGCTGATCTGGCTCTCGGCCGAGCATCCGGGGAAGCGGGTCTTGAACGCCGGCGACCCCGGGCCGCCGACGCTGCTCGAGATCTCGCGCGCGACCGCCGCCGCGCTCGGCCACGATTGGACAGAGGTTCTGCTGCCGACGCCCGGCGAGCCGTGCGAGACGCCGTGGTCCTGCCCGAGGCCGGTCGTGCTCGACATGACCGAGGCCGCCTTCGAGGTCGGTTATCGCCCGGTCACGACCTACGAGCGTGCGGTGCGCGCGACCTGCGAGTGGCTCGTCGAGGCGACGAAGGAGCGGCCGTGGGAGGAACTGATGCCGCGGATGGCCGAATACATGCAGGACTCCTTCAAGTACGACGCGGAGGACGAGTTCCTCAGCGGTCTGATCAAGGCCGGGTCCTCCGTCTGATCACGGTTGGAAAGCCGCACCGGGGACATGACCTACGGTCGGCTTAATCGCGCCCAAAGGTTGTCGAGGATCCGTGCTACGACCGGATCGCCGACCGACGCCCCGAAGTTGAGCGCGCCCGCCGCGAAGACCTTCGCTCCGGCAGCGGTCTCGTAGTACGTCATCTCGGCGGTGCGGCCGGGCCCCATCAGATCGGGGATCGAGGCCAGCAGGATCGTGCCGGCCGGGGTAGCCGGAGAGCGGATGTCGATCTCGTAGCCGTAGTGGCCAAAACTCTGCCCGTTGGCGAGCCCCGTGCCGGCGAAGACCCAGGGGGCGCCCGTCGTGTTCGCGATGTAAGCGCCCTGGTGAATGCCGTAGTTGTTGGCCACGTACTGCACGCCGATGAGGCTCGCCTCGGGGCGGCCGAGATTCCGCCACTCGCCGAGCCGCCTCATTACTTGCCCCTGAAAGACGACCTTCCAGAAGAAATTGTTCGCGGAGAGGAACATCAGGTTTCCGCCCAGGTTGCGAAAGCGCCGGATGACGTTGTACTCGTGGGCGGTCGTGTACTCCTCGTGACCGGGAAAGACGATCAGGTCGTAAACGTGCGCGAGGAGGTCGCCGCTCGCGACATGCTCGAGATCCAGGTCAGTGAGGAAATCCACGTTTCCGCGGGCGCTGAGCCACGCGACGATCGCGGAATCGAAATCGCGGAAGCGGAGCGGGATGCCCGAGTCGTTGTACGGCCGGCTGATGTCGACCCGTCGAAAGGCCCCGTTCACGTACCAGCTGTCTCCCCAGCCGTCCCCGTCGGCGTCGGCGAAGTTGTAGGCCTGCCAGGTGTTCGTCGGTAGAACGACCGCGATCCGGCTCGTGCCGAGCACGGGCGGACGGACGACAAACGGTGCGTAACCGACTCGTCTGTCCTTCGACGTGATCCGCACGAAATAGAGGCCGCTCGGCCAGTCGCCGATGTGGATGCGGACCCGACCCGGAGCCTTTCGATGCCCTCTCCAAGCGAGTGCCACCGGCGGGGCGATCGGGCTCGCGCCGGTCGTCGGATCAACGGCCCCTCGTCCGTTCCGGAAGGAGAGGACATCGACTTCGAGTTGGCGAGCATCGGTTGCGACCGAGGCGACCGCGGTCTGGCCCGGCATGTACCTGGCTCCGACCGAAACGCCGATTCTCTGAATCCGGACCACTGGAGCCCGGACGCGCACGCGGCCCGCGAGCGGGAGGTCGTTGTAGATTCGCCGCCGTCCCTGGGCGTCGGTCACGGTCAGCTCGAGCACGTACGTGCCGCTCGGAAGGGAGCGAGCCGGCGTCCAGACCAGCCGGTGCCGCCCGCGTGAGAACGCGTGCCGCACCGACGAGATCGTCTGCACGGTGTTCTTCCCGCGCTTGACGTTCACGGTCTGGAGCACGTCCAGCTCGACCGTCGCGCTCTTCGTGAGCCGGAAACCGACGACCGCGCGGTCGCGGAAACCGTCGCCGTTCGGGCTCACTGTCGTCAGCATCGGGCGATCGCCCGCGTAGGGGGTAGAGCCGTTGCTCACCCGCAGGTCGAGGAGCTTCGGAGCAGGCGCGACGCGGACCGCCGGCGCAGCGGCCGAAGTGAGCGACACGGCGAGCACGACAACCAGCCCTGTATGAGTTGCCAGACGGCAAATTTTTCCCTGCATTTCGAGCTAACGGACCCCTTACAATCCCCTTATCGAGGGCACACCTGCGGCACCGATACTACGCGCGTCGATGAGGCGTCTCGTCTGGATCAGCGCGCTTGCGTTCGCCCTGGCCGCCCCCGCGGTGGGCTTTGCGCTGAGCGGCGACGACGACGGCACGCTCTCGGTCAAGGCGGGCGTCGGCAACGTTAACGTCAATTTCAACGGCTCGGCTGTCGGCCGGCTGCAGCGTGGCTCAATCCGGGTGATCGATCCGGTCGCGAGTGATGGGGTCGGATTCGAATTCATGAACTGTCTCGTGGAGCGAGACCAGAGTGACACGACGACGAATCAGAACGACACGATCAAGGTCTGCAGCGGCACCAACCTCCGCTTCCGCGCGATCGGTAGCAAGTACCAGGTCCGGATCAAGGGGTCGGGCATCTATCTCTCCGCGGTCGGGCATGGCTACGCCGTCCTCAACGGAGCCGGTGACGATCCGAGCGTCGACTCCGACGGCACGTACTCGCTGAACGACCGCCCCTATAGATCATTGCCCGACTTCCCGGCGACGCTGATCCTCGCCGCCCCTTCGGCAGGGTAATCCGGTGGGATACTGAGGCTGTGGCAGCGTCACAGGCCCAGACCGTGCTCGTGGTCGAGGATGAGGCCTCGATCGCGTCGTTCATCTCTCTCTACCTGAAGAACGCCGGCTACCGGGTCAAGGCGGTCAGCTCCGGCGGAGACGCACTCGCGCAGGTTGAAGTGGAACAGCCCGCGCTGATCGTGCTCGACCTGATGCTCCCCGACATGGACGGCATCGACGTGTGCCGGCGGATCCGGCAGCGCAAGGACATCCCGATCCTGATGCTGACCGCGCGGGACGAGGACGTGGACAAGATCATCGGGCTGGAGGTCGGCGCCGACGACTACATGACGAAGCCGTTCAACCCGCGCGAGCTCGTTGCTCGGGTGAAGTCGATCCTGCGACGGTCGACTCCGGCTCGGCGCGCATCTGAATCGGCGCAGATCCGCCACGGCGATCTCCACGTCGACTCCGGCCGGCGAGAAGCCCATGTCGGTGACGAGGAGATCCAGCTCGCGCCGAAGGAATTCGATCTTCTCTGGGAGCTGCTCGACCACCGTGGGCTAGTGCTCACACGCGATCAGCTGCTCGAGCGCGTCTGGGGCTACACCTTCGCCGGCGACACCCGCACGGTCGACGTCCACGTTCGCCAGCTGCGCCGCAAGCTGGGCGACGCCTCGCCGATCGTGACGGTCTGGGGGGTTGGCTACAAAGTCGCTCCGGCGCGGGACTCGGTGAACGCCTAGCGAAAAGGCGAACGTGCTCCGCTCGCTTCGTTTCCGACTACCGGCGCTCTTCCTCGTGGCGATCGTGCTCGCGGGGCTCGTGTCGACCGCGGTCGCGGTCGGCGTCTCGAAGCGCTATGCCCAGACCACGCTGAGGAAACAGGCGTTCCGGCAGCTCGCGAACGAGGCGGGGGGGATCAATCAGATCTACACCGCGCACGCGGGCGGCACGCCACCTGACTCGCGCGAGCTTGAACGTGCCTCCGGCGACCAGATCTACTACGTCCAGCGCGCGAAGGGAATCGACCTCTTCCCGGGCAGCCCGACGCCCGCCTTCACGCTGCTGCCGCGCTCGATTCTCGACTTCAACCGGATCCTCGCGGGCGAGAGCGTCCAGTTCGAGTTCACTCCGCCGGACAGAGCTACTCGTCTGCTCGGATTCGCCAGGCCGGTCAAGCTCGGCGACCAGGTTTTCGGCGCGGTCATCCTGGCCAGGCCGACCACTCGTCTCAATCAGGGCTGGTTGCCCTTCGCCTGGCGGCTGCTGCCGGCGTTCTTCGCGGGAATCCTCGTCGCCGGCGCGCTCGGGTGGTACCTCTCGCGGCGGATCACGGAGCCCGTGCTGGTGCTCTCGGATGCGGCCGACAAGGTTGCCTCCGGACGCTACGACGTCGCCCTTCCCCAGGTGCCGGGGCACGACGAGATCAGCCACCTATCCGAGCGGTTCCGCGAGATGGCGGCGGAGCTCCAGGCGGCCGATGCGCTCGAGCGAAACTTCCTGATGACGGTCTCCCACGAACTGCGGACGCCGCTGACCGCGATCCGCGGCCACGTCGAGGCGCTGCTCGAGGGCGTGGTAGAGGACGAGGAGGCGCGTTCGTACTCGCTCGAGGTGATCAGGCTCGAGGCCGAGCGCCTTGAACGGCTCGTAGGAGGTCGACATGGAGCGGCTCGTCGACCGCGCCTACTCGTCCTTCGGCGAGGAGGCGCGCCGGCGCGGGATCGACTACAGCCGCTCCATCACGGCCACGCCCGTCCTCGAGACCGACGGCGACCGCGTGCTGCAGGTGATCTCGAACCTGCTCGCGAACGCGTTTCGCTGGACGCCCGACGGCGGCCGCGTCGGCGTTGCACTCAGCCAGGTCGATGGAACGATCCGGATCGCGGTCGACGACAGCGGGCCCGGGATTCCCCAGGAAGAGCAGGAGCGGATCTTCCGGCCGTTCTGGTCCCGGGATGGGCAAGGCACCGGCCTCGGGCTCGCGATCGCGAGCGAGTTGGCGGCGGCGCTAGGCGGCGAGATCGAGCTGCAGACGCAGGCCGGCAAGGGGAGCCGGTTCGAGCTGGTGCTGCCGGCTAACCGAAGGGTTTAGGTGCCTGAGCGGCGGTCTTCGATCCGGTAGACGATCGCGCCTTCGTCGGCGCCGAGCGCGCGCTCGAGGCGGGCCAGTCGTTCATCGACGCCCTGCCAGCCCGAGACGATCAGGTCGACGATCAGCGCGAGATCGTCCACGCGGGCGTGCCGCTCGGCGAGTAGGTCTCCTTCGAGTCGCTCGAGGCGCCGGACGGTGTTTGCCGAGAGACCGCGCACCTCGGCGAGATGCCTCGCGACCGGCAGAACCTCTTGGCGGAGGCCGGTCTGGACGGCCTCGCCGACGCGGTCCGGCAGGGTTGCTTCGAGCTGCGCGGCAGTTTCGGCGAGGGACTCGACCTGGTGGCGGGCTCGCTCGAGCGCGGCCTCGACGACCGCCGGCTCGGTTCGCCCTTCGGCGGCCTGCCGCAAGCGCTCGTTCGCCCGCTCGATCGCGAGTGGATTCATGGCTCGCAACGCTAGCGTTCGCATCGGATGAAGGTCTCCGAGCTCGATTACACGCTGCCGCAGGAGCTGATCGCGCAGCGGCCGCTGGAGCGGCGCGCCGACTCGCGGCTGCTCGTCTACGACAGCGCGGGTGGCGAGGTGCGGCACCGCCGGTTCTCCGAGCTGGCTGACGAGCTCGAGCCGGACGAGCTCGTCGTGGTCAACGATACGCGGGTGATTCCGGCGCGGATCCGGATCGAGCGGCCGCGCGGCGAGGTCCTGTTGCTCGAGCGCAGAGGCGAGGACGGGCTCTGGGAAGGGCTCGCACGTCCGACGAAGCGGCTGCGGGCGGGCAGGCGCTACGGGCCTGTCGAGCTGCTCGAGCACCTCGGAGAAGGTCGCTGGCTGCTGCGGCTGGACGGCGAGCCCAGCGGTGAGATGCCTTTGCCCCCGTACATCACCGAGACGCTCGCCGAGCCGGAGCGCTATCAGACCGTCTACGCTCAGGAGGAGGGCTCCGCGGCGGCTCCGACGGCCGGTCTTCACTTCACCGAGGGGTTGCTGGCGCGACTCGACGTCGAGCGGGTGACCCTCCACGTCGGTCTCGACACCTTCCGGCCGGTCACCGCCGACGAACTGGAGCTGCACGAGGTGCATAGCGAGCGCTACGAGGTGGCGCCGGCGGCGTGGGAGCGGATCCGGGCGGCGGGGCGCGTGCTCGCCGTGGGAACGACCACGGTGCGGGTGCTCGAGTCGCTCGCACGCGGAGCGCCGTTACGGGGCCGCACCGATCTCTTCGTCACGCCCGGCTTCGAGTTTCGGCGGGTCGACTCGCTGCTGACGAACTTCCATCTGCCGCGCTCGACGCTGCTCGCGCTCGTGATGGCGTTCTGCGGCGTCGAGGAAACACGCCGCCTCTACCGGCTCGCGATCGACGAGCGCTACCGCTTCTACTCCTTGCCGCCCGTACCGGCGTGCTGTCGACGGCGCACGGCGACGTGCCGACGCCGGCCTTCATGCCGGTCGGCACGAAGGCGACCGTCAAGAGCGTCGACCCCTCCGAGCTTCGCGCGCTGGGAGCGACGATCGTGCTCGGAAACAGCTACCACCTGCACTTCCGGCCCGGCGTCGACGTGATCGCCGCGCTCGGCGGCCTGCACCGATTCATGGGCTGGGACGGTCCGATCCTGACCGACTCCGGAGGGTTCCAGGTCTTCTCGCTGCGCCACACGATTCTCCGCGCCGACGACGACGGCGTCACCTTCCGCTCGGTATACGACGGCGAGGCCGCGAGCTTCACGCCGGAGTCGGTGGCGCAAATCCAGGCCCAGCTCGGCTCCGACATCGCGATGTGCTTGGACGCCGTTCCGCCTGCGGACGCACCTCGCGAGGCGCTCGAGGACGCCGTTCGCCTGACGACGCTCTGGGCCGCGCGCCAGCGGTCGGCCGAGCGGGCCGCCGGACAGCTCGTCTTCGGAATCGCCCAGGGAGGCACCGACGTCGAGCTGCGCACCCGCTCGATCGAGGAGATCACCGGGCTCGACTTCGATGGATACGCGCTGGGCGGTCTCGCGATCGGCGAGGACCGCGACCTGATGTTCGAGACGGTCGGGTGGGCTGCGCCGCTGCTGCCGGCGGACCGGGCCCGCTATTTCATGGGCATCGGCGATCCACAGGGCGTGCTCGAGGTGATACCTGGTCAGGCCGGCTCAACCTCAAGAACGCCGGCTATGCGCGCGACCCGGCGCCGCTGCAAGAGGGCTGCGGCTGCCCTGCCTGCACGCGCTTCTCGCGCGCCTACCTTCGCCACCTCGTCAACCAGCAGGAACTGCTCGGCCACCGCCTGTTGAGCCTGCACAATCTACGATTCCTCCTCGATTTGACGGCAGGCGCGAGAGCGGCGATCGAGCGGGGCGAGTTCGCCGTCTACAAACGCGAGGCGCTTGCTCGACTCGGGGCGCCCACGGAGGAGCGAGGCATCGCTTGCGATGCCGGCGTGGAGGCCGTGGCGGCTTTGCCGGCGCGGCCGTCCAAACCCGGCGGAAGGATCGAGTGATTACGAACCAACAACTTCGACGACAAGGAGCACTACGGGTTACCTGATCGTGATCGTGGCGTTGTTCGCGCTTCTGTGGCTGTTCGTGCTGCGCCCGCAGCGACGGCGTTCGACCGAGCAGCTGCAGATGCAGGACACGCTTCGCGTGGGCGACGAGGTGATCACGGCTGGGGGAATCCGGGGCTACGTGCGCCAGCTCGACGAGGAGGTGCTAGAGGTCGAGATCGCACCTGAGGTCGTCGTGCGCCTCGACCGACGCGCCGTCGCCGCGATCGTCCAGGAGGAGGATGATGACCCGGATGAGCTAACCCAGACTGAGAGTGGCGAAAGCTAAGCTTCCATCCCTGCGCGGATGACAAACCGCCGTTCGCACCTAATCCTTGTAGGCCTCATCCTCGCCGCTCTGGCGGGAGTGGTCGCACTTGGCGTTCCCGGATCGCCGATCCACAAGAAGGTCACGCTCGGCCTCGATCTCCAGGGCGGTCTCGAGGTGGTACTCGAGGCCAAGCCGACGAAGGGCCAGAAGCTCGACTCATCGGCGCTGGACCGCTCGGTCTCGATCATGCGCCAGCGGGTCGACAAGCTCGGTGTCGCGGAGCCAGAGATCCGCAAGCAGGGCTCGAACCAGATCGTGATCGAGCTTGCGGGTGTCCATGATCCCGCGAAGGCGGCGTCGATCATCGGCAAGAC
>MNDB01000021.1:8304-9459 GCA_001914705.1 Actinobacteria bacterium 13_2_20CM_68_14
GGCTACTACGCGTTCGGCAAGAACAAGATCAAATCAGTAGGGCCTGCGAGCACGCGCGCCGCGGCCCTGCAGCAGGCGAAGCAAGCAAAGCTCAAGCCGCCGTTCACGGTCCTCGCTCTGCCGCAAAATACCGTTGTGACGACCTGCGACTCGTCGGAGGTCGTCTGCCCCGGGAACCTGCCCCAGCAGGGGAACTCGATTCCCCCGCCGCCGCCGGGCAAGAGCTACTACTACCTCTTCATCAACAACCCCGACCTGAAGAAGGTCGACGACGTCAAGGGTGTCCCGGAGCTGACCGGGTCCGACCTGAAGCTGTCGGGGACGCGCCAGGACTTCGACCCGACCACGAACGAGCCGGTCGTCCTGATGCAGTTCACCGGCTCCGGATCGCACAAGTTCCAGCAGGTGACCTCGGAGGAGTACAACCGGGGCCACAACCGGAACGGTCTCCCGCAGCACTTCGCGATCGTCCTCGACCGCGAGATCAGGTCCTTCCCGCAGATCGACCCCACGAAGTCCGACCTCGCGGGCGGGATCAGCGGCAACGCCGAGATCTCGGGCATCGGCTCGATCGGCGAGGCCAAGGACCTTGCACTCGTGCTCCAGACCGGCGCCCTGCCGGTCAACTTCGTCCAGATCGAGCGCACCGACATCTCCGCGACGCTCGGTAAGGACTCGTTGAGCGAGGCCAAGAAGGCCGCGCTGATCGGCCTCCTGCTCGTGGCGGTCTTCCTGCTCGTCCTCTACCGGTTCCTCGGTCTCGTCGCGGTGATCGGGCTCGGCATCTACGCGGCCTTCCTCTACGCCGCGATCCTGCTCTTCAACGTCACGCTGACGCTGCCTGGCTTCGCAGGGTTGATCCTGACGATCGGAGTCGCGGCCGACGCGAACGTCGTCGTCTTCGAACGGATCAAGGAAGAAGTGCGCGCCGGGAAGTCCGTGCGCGCGGCGATCGCGGCCGGCTACGCGAAGGGCTTCCACACGATCATCGACGCGAATGTCGTCACCTTGATCACGGCGCTGGTCCTGTTCGCAGTCGCGACGGCCGGCGTCAAGGGCTTCGCGCTGATGCTGATCATCGGCACGGTGATCTCGCTGGTCACCGCTGTCGCCGCGACTCGGGCGATGCTGGGCCTGCTCTCCGGCTTCGCGTGG
>MNDB01000087.1 GCA_001914705.1 Actinobacteria bacterium 13_2_20CM_68_14
TCTTCCTCGACGAGCCGACAGTCGGCCTCGATCCTCGGATTCGGGCCGAGTTGCTCGAGGTAATCGCGAGCCTGCGCAGCCGTACCGAGCTGACCGTCCTGCTGACGACCCACTACCTCGAGGAGGCGGAGCGGCTCTGCGATCGCGTCGCAATCATCCACGCCGGCCGGATCGTCGCGCTCGACACGCCTTCGGCGCTGCTCGGGGCTCTCGGCCGCCAACTGGTCGAGATTCGCGTCGACGGCAGCGTCAACTCCGCGCTTGCGTCGTTGCGCGAGCGCGGCGTCGCCGGCGAAGACGCATTCGCCGTCGGGTCGCGGGTGACGGTGCCGCTACACCGGCACAGCTCGGGCGAGGCGATCGCCGCCATCCACGACCTCGGGCTCGCCGGGGCGATCAGCGCCCGCGAGCCGACTCTCGACGACGTCTACCTGCGGCTGACCGGCGACTCGCTCGCCGCGGCCGCGTGAAAGGAGAGAAATGTCCACCGCTGAAATCGCAATCCCAGTCCCGAGGGCGCGCCGGCGCGCTTTCGGCCCGCTTGCCACGCTCGCGCGACGCCGCTTCCAACTGACTGCCCGCACCCCGCGCGAGCTCTTCGTTCCGCTCCTGACGCCGATCATGTTCGCGCTCGTGATCGCGCCGGCGCTGAAGACGGCGCTGCACACGAGCGCGAGCTACGAGTCCTTCGTCGCGATCGGGACGATCGGCCTGTTGATTCCGCTGAACACGATGTTCTCCGGGCTGAGCGTGATCGTCGACCGGGTCAGCGGCGCCCAGCCCGAGTTGCTGACAGCGCCGATCCCGCGCGGCTTGCTGGTGGTCGGCAACTTGCTCGTTGCGATGGCGACGACCGCCCTCCAGGTCGGCGTCCTGATCGGGGTCGCGCTCGCGCGCGGGATTCATTTCCACGCCACGGGGACCGGAATCGTCTGGTTCGTGGCCACCGCCGCGTTGTTCACGGTTGGGATGTACGGACTGGCCGAGATCCTCGCCAGCCGGGTGCCTCGCCAGGAGGAGTACATCGCCCGCTTGCCGGCAATCGCGATCCTGCCGTGGTTCCTGGCCGGCGCACTCTTCCCGATCACGGCGCTCCCGGGCTTCCTGGCCTGGGTGGCGAAGTTCCTGCCGCTCACGCACGGGCTGGCGCTGATGCGCTACGGCCTGCGCGGTGACAGCACCGGCCTACATGCAATCTGGGGCCTAAGCGACCCGACCGCGATGGCAGCGCTCAGCCTTGCCGTCGTCGGGGGGTTCGGGCTCCTGCTGACCGCGGCTTCGATTCGAGTGTTCAGCCGGTCGGCGGTCCGCTAAGCCCAGAGGCGCTCGCGCGAGGCTTCCGCCGCCGACGGGAACTCGCGCGCAGCGCCGGCGTCTCGCGAGCCAAACCAGGCGATCGCCACCAGCCACGGAAGTATCGTGACCATCGGCAGCCAGCTTCCCACCGCTGCGCTGGCGGCGACGGTCACAGCGACCAAGAGCAGCGACGTACGAAGCCCAGGTTTGCGGAGCATCTCCATAGATTCAGTGTGCAGGTAACGGGCGCCACACGTCGAGCCGTCTCCGCCTTGTCACATTTGATCTGCGACAGCTTGAAAATCGCTACGTGCCCTGTTTGAGGGGCGGCGCCGAGTCCGCGTGGTACTTGAGCCATGCGGTTCGTAGCTCGCGCGTTCGCCGTTCCAACCCTGCTAGTAGGGACCTGGCCTCATCGAGCTCCCCGGACAGTGTCTCGACCCGGCGAATTTCGGTCGCCATTTCGCCCAGCTCGCTTGTGGGGTCCGCGTTCAGCTTCCCCAGCCGCCGCTCCGCTGCCCGGAGCTGGGCCTCCGTCGCCCGCGCCCAGCCGCCGGCCTGATCGGCCAGCGCGCGCAGCTCGCTCTCGATCGCGGGCGCACCGCCGACGACCTCGCGTAAGCGCTTGACGAGGGCGAGATCGAGCTTGTCGGGAAGCGAAGCCACCGGGCGACGGCCGAGCTTGCCAGATCGCGGCGGCTCTCGCTGGCTCATTCCGATGCTTCGGCGACGACGACGAGCCGCTCGCGCCTCGGTGTGACGAGCACCGCGGCCACGACGCCTACGAATGCGACGGCTCCGGCGATCGTGAACGCGACCTCGTAACCGCGCAGCGAGGGGACGTTCGTGGTGGGGATCAGGTGTGCGGTCAGGATCGCGGCGCCGACCTCGCCGCCGATCACGCCGCCGACCGTGCGCATGACCGTGTTCATGCCGGTGGCGACGCCGGTCTCGGTGGCGCTCACGGCCTCGGTGATCAGAGTCGCCATCGCAGCGAAGGCGAAGCCGACGCCGATGCCGAGCACCGCCAGGGCAACGAGTATTTGCCACGTCTCGGTATTCCAGAACGCGAGCATCACCGCCGAGATCCCGGAGAGCAGCATCCCGGCCGCGAGCGGCCATTTCGACCCGATCCGCCGGCCGATCACCCCCGCCGCGGGTCCCGCGAAAAGCAGGGTGACCGAGCTCGGCAGCAGGTAGAGGCCGGCCTTCGTCGCGCTTGCGTTGAAGCCGTAGTCCACGAGGCGCGCCGTGTCAGCGGCGAGTCCGCGCGGCGTCTCGACGAAGTTGGGGATCAAAACGAAGGTGCCGAACATCGCGAAGCCGGTGATCAGCGCGCAGATGTTCGTGAACAGCACCTGCCGCTGGACGAAGACGTGCATGTCGACCATCGGCTCGGGTACGCGCAGCTCTGCGACGACCCAGAGCGCGAGAAATACCGCCGCTCCGGCGAAAAGGCCGCCGACGCGCGCCGAGGTCCAGCCCCAGCTCTCGCCCTCCGTCAACGCGAGCAGCAGGCAGACCAGACCGACGGAGAGCAGGGTGGCGCCGAGAAAGTCGACCCGCGACGGCGTCTTGATCGGCGACTCAGGCACGAACCGGTGGACGGCCACGGTGGCGATCGCCACCGGGATAGCGCCAAAGATGAACAGCCAGCGCCAGGAGAGGTTGTCGACGATCACACCCGACAGGACGATTCCGAAGCCGCCGCCGACGCCGAAGACTGCCGAGATCAGCCCGATCCCGACGCCGACCTTCTCCCGCGGGAACTCGTCGCGGATGATCCCGAAGCTCAGGGGAAACACGGCCGCCCCTAGCCCCTGGAAGGCGCGGAAGAAGATCGGCGCCCAGATGTTCCATGCCGCGGCGGCGCCAACGCAGCCGACGAAGAACAAAGCGAGCGAGATCACGAGCAGTCGCTCCTTGCCGTACTGGTCGCCGAGCTTGCCCAGGACCGGGGTCGAGACCGAGGCAACGAGAAGCAGTGCGGTCAGCACCCACGTCACCCAGGTCGTGGTCGTGTGCAGGTCGCGCTGCAGAGCCGGCAGCGCCGGAATCACCATCGTCTGCTGCAGCGCGTAGGCCGTGCCGGCAAGCGCCAGGATCGCCAGCGTGACGTTGTAGTGCTGCCGCTCTCCCCCCTCGGCCACTAAGCGGAGGCTAGCGATGGAAGTCGCAAACGCACGAGTCTGGGCCGGTTTCCACTTCCAGCGAGTGAAGGACTGAGCGCCAACGACAGACGTTGAATCGAACGACGAAGCCCGCCTGATTGGCGGGCTTCGTCGCGTAGCGAGGGGAAACTGGGTCCGGAGCGCGTTAGCTTTTGTCCGCCTCGGACTGCGCGTGCGTGACTTGCAACTCGGACGGACTCGGATTGTCCGGTTCCTGCGTCAGGTCTCTGTTCGGTGCACGTGAGCCGTCCGTAAAGTCGTCGCCGCCAGTGCCGGGAAGGCGAACCGTGAATCTCGTCCCGTGGCCGGCCGCGGAATCGACCTCCACTGATCCGCCCATTCCTTGCGTCAGCTCCTTGACGATCGAGAGGCCGAGCCCCGTCCCGACCGGCCGGTCGGACGAATAACGCGAGTACAGATAGAAGCGCTCGAACGCTCTGGGCAGATCCTCCTGCCTCAGTCCGGGGCCGGTGTCCAGGACGACGAGAGCGCCTGGTTCCGCGGAGACGCGTACGACGCCGCCGCGCGGAGTCAGGCGCAGAGCGTTCTCGACCAGGTTCGAAGCCACCTGCAGGACGCGGTCAGGGTCGCCGATCGCCGGGGCAGGCTCCGGCGCGAACGCCTCGAGGGTGACGCCGAACTCGCGGGCCTGCCCTTCGTAGCGTTGGACCGCTTCGCGGGCGATCGTCGCGAGATCGACCTTCTCCCGGTGGATCGAGAAGTCGGTGCGGTTCATCCGCGCGAGGTCGAGCAGGTCGCGGACGAGCCGTTCGAGGCGTGCCGCCTCGATCGAGATCGTCTCGACAGCCTCGTCCATGTCGAAGGCGCCGTCTGCGACGCCCTCCGCGTACCCGCGAATCGCGGTCAGCGGCGTCTTCAGCTCGTGGCTGACCGAGAGGAGGAACTGCTTCTCGGCGGCCCGCGCCCGCGCGAGCTGCTCCGCCATTTCGTTGAAGGCTCGGGCGAGGCTGGCGATCTCGTAGGCGCCCTCGATCGGAACCGGCTCGGGATCGCGCTCCTCGGCAAGATGCCGGGTGGCGTCGACCACCCGCCGCACGGGCCGGACGATCCGGCGTGCGAGCAGGAACGCGGCGAGGGCGGCGAGCGCGATTCCGGCCCCCGCGGCGATCAGCAACCCGACGAGGAAGGGGTAGAAGGCGCTGTTGCCTCGGCTTCTCGGCCGCAAGAGGACAAGCGCTTTCGGCCCCTGGCCGATCCGTCTCGCGGCGAAGAAGTAATCGGTGCCGTTGATCCGCTCTGTGCGGTTGACGTCTTCTCCCCGCCGGACCCGCAGCAGCGTGTCGCCCGGCAGATACGGCGACGGCTTTCGTAGGTTGTTGACGGCGATGGCCTGCTCCTGCTGCTTCGCGAGCAGCTTGTTCAGCGGCCGTAGATGGTTGAGCGGCAGGATCGAGAACACCTCGCGAGCTGTCAGCACGTCGGCCTGGTGCGCAAGTCCTTCGAGCGTGGCGTGCTCGACCTGCCTGCGCGTCAGCACCGCGCCGACGGCGAGCATCAGCCCGATCGAGAGCGCGACCACGAGCACGATCGCCACGAACAGGTTCGTCCGCAGCGAGCGGCGCCGTGTCACGGCCGGACGGTCTTGTACCCGGCCCCGCGCACGGTGCGGATCAGCTCGGGACGGCCCAGCTTGCGGCGCAGCTGGGCGACGTGCACGTCGACGGTCCGGGTTCCGCCCGGATACGTCATCCCCCAGACGCGGTCGAGCAGCTGGTCGCGGCTGACCACGATGCCCGGATTCTCGAGCAGGGTCGCGAGCAGGTCGAACTCCTTCGTCGTCAGGTCGACCGGCTGGCCGTCGACGGCAACCTCGCGCGCGTTTCGGTTCAGCTCGACGTCGGCAAGCGTCAGCACATCCTCGGCGCTGCGTCCGTCGGTGCGCCGGAGGACGGCCTTCATCCGGGCGACGAGCTCACGGGGCGAGAACGGCTTCGTCAGGTAGTCGTCGGCGCCCAGCTCGAGCCCGGCGACGCGGTCAGGCTCCTCGTCGCGGGCAGTCAGCATCAGGATCGGCACGTCCGAGCGCGTGCGGACCAGCCGTGCCACGTCGAAGCCGTCGATTCCGGGCAGTCGGATGTCGAGGATCACGATCCGGACCTGGTGCCGCCCGAGCTCGGCGAGCGCCTCTTCGCCCGTCCGCACCCAGACGACGCGCCAGCCGCTGCGCTCGAGATACCCGCGAGTCATCGAGCCGATCGAGTGCTCGTCCTCGACGAGCAAGACCGTACCTCCCTGGCTCCCGTTCGCCACGGGCTTGGCGCTCACTTGCCGGTCGCGTAGACCTGGTCGGCAGGCTTGTCGCCGTCGTGAATCGTCGTCGCCATGATGCCCTTTCGAAGCTGGACGAAGCTTGCATTCTTGCCGTTCAGCTTGATGCGCGCAGCCGGCGAAATGTTGATCGTCACGTCCGTCCCATCCAGCTCCCTCAGGACGAGCGTGAAGACGCCGACCTGCTTGATCCGGCCTTGGTCGACGCGGTAGTCGTGGAGCGTGGTGTCTTGGAGCGCGATCTCTGCCCGGATGAGGCGGCTCCCGAACATCACCGCTGCGACGGGCGCCGGCCATTTCGGCGTGCCCCTGCCGCTGGCGGCGTAGACGGTATCGGCCGGGAGATCACGGTCATGTGCGACCGCGATCTGCATTCCGGCGCGCAGCCGCCGCAAGGTGGAAGGTAGGCCGTTCAGGATCACCCGGGCGCCTGAGGCGACTTTCACCGGCGTTTTCGTCCCGTCTCGTTCGAGCAGGTTGAGCGTGCCCGCCGTGTAGCGCTTGAGGAGCTTGCCTCGGTCGAGTCTGTAGTCGTGCGGGGTGGTGCTCGACCCTTTGACGATGATCTCGGCGCGAATCATCTTCGGGCCGAGCAGGTATGTACTCACCGATGTCGGCATAGGATGGCCGGCGAGCGCCGGCGCAGCCATTGCCGCTGCGGAAACGAGCACGGCGATTGTGAGACCTCGCTTGGCCACGGTCTCATTGTTGCCGCCAAGGTCAGACTTCGTTCGCGCTGGTGTAAGACGAACGTAAAAAGGCCGCTTGAACTGGGAATTCAGGCCGGTTCTGCGCGCACACCCGGCAATTTCGGCAGCGCCATCAGAGCCACCAGCGCGGTCACGGTGCCGGCGACGGCAAACGCGAGCTCGGTGCCGCCGGTCGCAGCCAGCCAGCCGGTCAGGATCCCGCCAAGCGGCGCGAGCCCGTTGAAGGCGAAGTAGTAGAAGCCGATGACGCGCCCGCGCAGGTGGTCCGGCGCACGCAGCTGGAGCACGGTGTTCGAGTTCGCGGTGTAGAGCGTGAAGAAGACTCCGATGAGGAAGAGAAGCAGGATCGCCGGGCCGAGCGAGTGAAGCGGTGCGAGCACGAGCTCGGCGAGGCCGAGCCCACCGGCGCCGGCGACGATCGCTTTCCAGCTCGCCCGTGCGAGTGCCGCCGAGAGCAGCCCGCCGACCAGCGCGCCTGCGCCGAAGCAGGCGGCGATCAGACCAAAGACGCCGGGGCCGGACGAAAGCGTTTGCCGCGCCAGGACCGGCAGCAGCACGTTGAAGTTCAGCGCGATCGTCGAGATCGCGACCAACATCGTCAGTACGAGCCGCACGTGCGGGCTCCCGCGCGCATACGAGACGCCCTCGCGGAGGCTGCCGAACAGCGTCGGCAGGTGCTCGTGCGGGGCAAACGCGACGAACTTGCTCGTGTCCATCAGCAGCAAGCCGACGAGTACCGCGACGAAGCTCGCGGCGTTGATCGCGAAGGCGGGGCCGACGCCGAAGGCCGCGATCAGCAGCCCGCCGATGCCGGGCCCGACGATCCGCGCGGCGTTGAAGAGCGAAGAGTTGAGCGCGACCGCGTTCGGCAGCTCGTCGCGGCCGACCATCTTGAAGGTCAGCTGCTGGCGCGAGGGCGCGTCGAGCACGAGCACGATTCCGGTCAGGACGGCGAGCGTGTAGACCATCCACACCTGGACGACCCCGCCGAGGACGATTCCCGCAAGCGTCGCTGCGAGCACCATCCTGATCGCCTGCGTGACGACGACGGTGCGCCAGGTGTCGAGGCGGTCGACGATCACGCCCGCCATCAGGCCGAGAACGCTGAACGGCACGAACTGGCAGGCCGCGAGCAGGCCGACGGCGAACGCCGAGTGAGTCAGTGCTAGGACGAGCCAGGCCTGCGCGACCTTGTCGATCCAGGTACCGCTCTGGGAGATCGCCTGGCCGAGGAAATAGAGCCGGTAGTTCCGGTGGATGCGCAGGCTCGCGAACGCCCGCCGGTTGATCGTCAACAGCGCGGCGGTCACTCGTCGATCAGTTCTTGTAGCGGTTCGATCGCGGCGTCGACGGCCTGGAGCTCTTCGTCGGACAGGCCTCTCAGCCGCGCTGCGAGCCAGGCGGTGCGCCTCGACTTGACGGAGCGGAGCACCCGCTCGCCTTCCGGCGAGACGCGGAGGCCGATGCGCCGCCGGTCGGCGTCCGAGGGCTCACGGACGATCAGCCCCTCGGCTTCGAGGCGGCCGACGTACTTCGACATTCCCGGCGCCGACATACGCTCGAGTGCCGCGAGCTCGCGGACGCCGATCCCGGGTCGGCGCTGGATCGTAAAGAGCAGCGAGGCCTGGCCCCCGGTGACGCCGAGCGAATGAATCTCCCGCCGCAGATGGCGGTTGAGCTTCAAGAGAACCGGCCGCAGCCGGTTCGCGACGGTGACGGGATCGGTGACTGTTGCTAGTGCGGGCATAAACCGTTAACCAAGTTAACGGTAGCAACAGCCGCAGGCTTAAGTCGTGTTGGTTCTAGATCACATGAAACGACGTCTTAGACGTCGGCCAGTAAGTCGACCGAGACGATCGTCTCAGGGTTGATGAACCTACCGCCGAAGAAGGGCCACTCGCCGTTCTCCTGCGTCAGGTCGGCGACGACCGCGTGTCCGAGAGCTGCAGCCTTGTCCGCGCCGTCGGTCTGGCCCGCAGTGATCAGGTCGCCGTTCGTCAGCCGGATCGCGATCTTGTAGTGCTCCTGCGTGGCCGCCGGGGGAGGAGCCTGGGTCTCCGGCGGTGGTTCGGGCGCCGCCTGCACGGCGGGCGCCGGAGGAGCGTCGATGCCGTAGGCCTCACGGAGCTGCGCAGCCTCCTCGGCGAGAATCCAACCGCGCTCGACGATGATGTCGAGCACCGGCTTGCCGGTCTCGAGGCGGTCGCGATGCGCTTGCGCCAGCTGCCCCATCGTCAGCTTGCCGGCTTCGACGAGTTCGGCCTCGGGCGGCGGGCGCAACGGAGCCGGTCCGCCGGAGACCTCGAGAGAGATTGGTTCAGGAGCTTGAAGACTCATTGGCCGCAGTGACGGGGTGCCGTTCCGCCGGGTCTCTTTATCGGTGATGGGGCGACCCGCTGCGTCCCCCGAAAGGTTGATGTCTGCGTTTCGCGCCGCATCGCCGCGGTAGGAAGGCATCGATGCGGAACCGGCGAAGCCCGGCAAGGCGGACGCGAGTCGGTCAGGAAGTCGCAGGCCCGCGCGTCGTCGAGGAGGACGAGTACGTACCGTCACGGCGGCCGCGTCTGCCGGAGATCTGGCCCTGGCTCCTGCTGCTCCTGCTGCTCGTGATCGGGGGATTGTTCGCGGCGTACTTCCTGACCCTCGCCGACGACAACAAGAAGAGCTCCACCTCGGCCGTCACCGTTCCGGCCGTCGTCGGGCTCAAGGAGAGCAGGGTCGTCAAGCAACTGGACGAGCGCGGGCTCGTCCCGCAACTCGCCACAGGGCCGAGCAAGTTCCCGGCCGGAACCGTCTTCGCGCAGGATCCCGGAGCGGGCACGAGTCTCAATCGGGGCTCGCTCGTGAAGGTGTCGGTCTCGTCGGCAGCCCAGATATCGGTGCCGAACGTCGTCGGCTCGACGACATCCGTCGCGGTCTCGCGCCTGAAAGCCGCCGGCTTGCAATCTCAGATGACGACGGTGCCGGCTACGGCTGCGCCGGGTGTGGTCGTCAAGCAGATGCCGGTGGCGGGGACGAGAGTCGCGAAAGGCTCGACCGTTGCGCTGCGCGGCTCGAAGGGCGAGACCACCGTGCCGGACGTGCGCGGCCAGCCTGCGTCGGACGCGAACGCGGCGCTGCAGACGGCCGGCCTCGTGCCCGTCGAGTTCAAGGTGCCGAGCGCTCAGCTAACGGGGACGGTGACTGCGCAGAATCCGCCGCCGGACAAGAAGGTGCCGCGCGGCTCGAGAGTGCGAATCAACGTTTCGACGTAACAGTGTCTGTTACTTGGTTTCCTACGGCTCGCACTCGGGCCGGGCGGGGTCTGCCGGCAAGCGGCCGAGTAGCTCGCGAAGCGTCTCCAGCTCGTCGCTCGAGAAATGCTCGCCGAAGATCTCGCGGATGCTGCCGACGTGCTCGGGCGCGGCGGTGCGGAGCTTCTCGTAGCCCTCGTCCGTGAGGACGGCGTAGCTCACGCGCGCGTCCTCATTGGAGGTCGCACGGCGCACGTAGCCGGCTCGCTCGAGCCCATCGAGGAGACGCGTGATCCCCGAAGGCGTCAATAGGACGCGCTCGGCCAGGTCGACGCGGCGGAGGCGCTGGTCGGGCGTGTGGGCGAGGTGCAACAGAACCTCGTAGCCACTCAGCGTCAGCCCGTGCATCGTCAGCAACTCGGTGCTGAACCTTCGCGTCAGCGCTGAGTGGGCGCGCAAGAGCTGCGCCCAGGCCTGCACCTCGGGCGTCTCGCGGGCGACTCGGGTCTCGAGGGCTTCAGCGGACACGTTCAGTTTCAGGTTAGCCCGGGGACCCAGCCTGCTCGGATTCCCCGGCGGCGCGAAGGTGCTCGACGGCGCGGGCGAGGATGTCTCGCAAAGCGCGCTGGTCGGCGTCGCTCAGCGCCGCGATTGCGTCTGGCGGCTGGCTCATCAGCTCCATCACCTGCCGGCGCAACTTCATCCCGCTTGGCGTGATCGTCAGCGCCTTGACGCGTCGATCGCCGGCCAAGCTTTCACGCCGGACGAGGCCACGGGTCTCGAGGCGGTCGGCGATCCCGGTCACGTTCGAGGCGTCGCAGAAGAGGCGCTCGGCGAGGGCGCTCATCGGCATAGGCTCGTCCGGATCGAGCAGTCGGAGCGCGTGGGCCTGGCTGAAGCTGAGTCCAAGCTCGGCGAGCTTGGCGCCGGTCTTCATCCGCTGCACCATTCCGAGCTCGAAGAAGAACTTCTGAGCCTCGTGGGCCGGACTGAGCCTCGTCTTTGCCCGCACCGTCATACGAGCATCTTACTTGAACCGGTAGTTATTTGACAGCCTCAAGCATTTGGGTAGCCTTTGGCGCCGATGAGCGATTACGCGATCGAGGCAACCGATCTCGTCAGGGAGTTCAAGAACGGCCCGCGGGCCGTTGACGGCATCGACCTCGGGGTGGCTCCTGGGGAGATCTACGGCTTCCTAGGGCCGAACGGCGCCGGCAAGTCGACGACCGTCCACATGCTGACGACGCTGCTGCCGCCCACGTCGGGCACCGCCCGAGTGGCGGGCTACGACGTCGTCACCGAAGGCCCGCAGGTGCGCGCCGCGATCGGCGCCGCCTTGCAGGAGGCCGCACTCGACCCGTTGCTGACGGGGCGCGAGCATCTTCGCCTGCAGGCATCGCTGCAGGCGCTGCCACGCGCCGAGCGCAACCAGCGCGCCAACGAGCTGATCGCGCGGGTTGGGCTGACGCATGCGGCCGACCGAAAGGTTCGCGGCTACTCGGGCGGGATGAAGCGACGGCTCGATCTTGCGATGGCGCTCGTGCATAGCCCGAGCGTGCTCTTCCTCGACGAGCCGACGACCGGGCTCGACATCCAGAGCCGCACCGCGCTCTGGGACGAGGTCGCCCGGCTCGCGCGCGAGGACGAGGTCACCGTCTTCCTGACGACTCAGTACCTCGAGGAGGCGGACGTTCTCGCCGACCGCGTCGGGATCATCGACCAAGGCCACATCGTCGCCGAGGGAACGACCGACGAGCTCAAGGCCGAGGTCGGCCGGCCGACCGTCGAGGCGATCCCGGCCGATCCGGAGGACGCGGTGCGACTGGCCGACATGCTTGCCCGTTTCGGGGATCCCTGCGGCTCGACGAAGGGCGTCGCCGTTCGTCTGGAAACGGGAGAGACCAGCCTTGCCGACGTCGTGCGAGCGCTCGACGACGCGGGAATCGAGGTCGCAAACCTGTGGCTGCACCAGCCGACGCTCGACGACGTCTTCCTGGCGAAGACGGGTCGCTCGCTCGAGGGCTCCGACGACGACGAAGCCGAGCCCTCGCGGCGAGAGCTCGCTGCAGAACCGGTTTGAGCGTAGTAGCCGACCAGGTTTTCCAGCTCGGGAGGCGCTCGGTCGTCCGCACTGTCCGGCAACCCGCGAACGTGATCTCGCCGCTGGTCTTCCCGTTGCTGCTGCTCGCGGTCAACTCCGGCGGCCTGAAGGCGGAGACCCGCCTGCCGGGCTTTCCGACCAATTCCTTCGTCGCCTTCGCGCTGGCGGTGCCGTTCATCCAGGGCGCTCTCTTCGCGACGATGAACGCCGGCACCGATCTTGCCCGCGACATCCAGACCGGGTTCCTCAACCGTCTCTCGCTGACGCCGATGCGCGGGGTCGCCCTGCTCGCCGGACAGCTCGGCGGGGTCGTGACGCTGGGCATCGTGCAGGCCGTCGTCTATCTGAGCGTCGGCCTCATAGTCGGCGTGCGACTCGAGTCCGGGTTCCTCGGCGTGCTCGTGCTCTTTGCCTTTGCGATTCTCGTCTCGCTCGGTTTCGGCGCGCTCGGCGCCTTCGCGGCGCTTCGCACCGGCTCCAGCGAAGCGGTGCAGAGCCTCTTCCCGGCCTTCTTCGTCTTCCTCTTCCTCTCCTCGATGAACATCCCGCGGAACCTGATCT
>MNDB01000100.1 GCA_001914705.1 Actinobacteria bacterium 13_2_20CM_68_14
CGAAGAGGTCGAGCTCGCCGAAGACGACATCACGGAGCTCTTCCGGGCCCGTGGCCACGACTTCGGCGCGGTCGTCACAGCCGCAGACGCCTTGCGCCGCGAGGTCTGCGGCGACGCCGTTACCTACGTGGTCACGCGCAACATCAACTACACGAACGTCTGCTACTTCCGCTGCGGCTTCTGCGCCTTCTCGAAGGGCAAGCTAGCGGCCAACCTGCGCGGCGCGCCGTACCTCGTCCCGCTCGACGAGATCGTCCGCCGCTGCGAGGAAGCCTGGGAGCGCGGCGGCACCGAGGTCTGCCTACAGGGCGGCATCCATCCCGCCTTCACCGGCGACTTCTACGTCGACATCTGCCGCGCGATCAAGGAGGTCCTGCCCGACCTGCACGTCCATGCGTTCTCTGCGCTCGAGGTCTGGCAGGGCGCCGCCACGCTCGAGCTGCCCCTGGGCGACTATCTGGCTCGACTCAAGGCCGCGGGCCTCGCGTCGCTGCCGGGCACGGCGGCCGAGATCCTCGACGATGAGATCCGCGCGGTGATCTGCCCAGACAAGGTGACAACGGGCCAGTGGCTGGAGGTGCACGAGACCGCCCACGAGGTCGGACTGCGCTCGACGACGACGATCATGTTCGGGCACGTCGACGGGCCGCGGAACTGGGCCCGCCATCTCCTGCGCCTGCGCGAACAGCAGCAACGTTCCGGGGGCTTCACCGAGTTCGTCCCACTGCCGTTCGTCCACATGGAGGCGCCGATCTACCTGCAGGGCCGGGCTCGCCGCGGGCCCACGTTCCGCGAGTCCGTGCTCATGCACGCGGTCGGCAGGCTCGCCCTCCACCCCTGGATCACGAACATCCAGGCCTCGTGGGTGAAGCTCGGCGTCGCCGGCGCTCAGGCGGCGCTGCGGGCCGGCGCCAACGACCTCGGGGGGACGCTGATGAACGAGTCGATCTCCCGCGCAGCCGGTGCGAGCCACGGCCAGGAGCTGCCGCCCGAGGGGATGGAGGCGGCTATTCGCACCGTAGGCCGGACGCCGCGCCAGCGCACGACTCTCTACGGCGAGCCGCCCCCCGAGCGTCGGCAGGCCTCGTTCGGCGCGCCCCCGCTGGCGGAGCCGCTCAACCCGAGCATCAACGACGCCGGCCTGAAGCGGCCGGCGCGGCTGGTCAGGCCCGGCCTCGCCGCCGCAGCGGCCGCCGGGCGCTAGCTCAGTCCACCCACCAGTTCTCTTCGACGACGGCGTCGCCCGGGCCGGTGTTGGGCGCTCCGACCGCGATCATCTCAGCGCCCTCGGAGCCTCCTTCGAACGAGCGGATCGTCTCCTTCGGGACGCGAACCGCGTCCCATTGCTTCAACTCGACGATGTCGTCGCCGAGCTTGACCCGCATGCTGCCGGCGACGACGAGGTAGACCTCCTCCTGGTTCTTGTGCGTGTGCGCGAAGGGAAGGCGGAAGCCGGGAGCGAGGCGCTGGTAGCTGATTCCGAACTCCTGGAGCTCGAGCGGCACGCGTGCCATTCGCGCCTCGAGGTTCGGCGAAAGTCCGAAGTTGGGCGCCTGGTCTTCGACTTCCTTCAAATTCTGGACGGTGTACTCGGCCACGCATACCTCCTCGGATTGACGTGACGTGACGCTACTGCGTTGCTACAGTCCGTCGCAATGGAGCAGCTGCTTCTGTAGTCCAGGGAAGCAACGCGGCGGCGAGCCGTGGAACTTCCCCATGGCCTCTCGATCGAGAGGCTTTTTTGTTTCCGGAGGCGAAATTGGATCGATACGAGCCACAGCAGATCGAGCCCAAGTGGCAGCGGGTCTGGGAGGACGCGCGGGCCTTCTATGTATCGAATCCCGAGTCGTCCGGCGGCGAGGAACGCGAGAAGTTCTACATGCTCGAGATGCTCCCGTACCCGTCGGGAAACCTCCACATGGGCCACGTGCTCAACTACACGCTCGGCGACGTGGTCACTCACTACCGGCGCCGGCACGGCTTCACGGTCTTGCGGCCGATGGGGTTCGACTCGTTCGGGCTGCCGGCCGAGAACGCCGCCATCCGGGGCGGCGGGCATCCAAGGGAGATAACCGAGCGGAACATCGCGGCAATCCGGGCCCAGATGCGTCGGCTCGGCTGGGCGATCGACTGGGACCGCGAGGTCTCGGCCCACGAGCCTGAGTACTACCGCTGGACGCAGTGGTGGTTCCTGAAGTTCTTTGAGGCCGGACTCGCCTACCGCAAGGCGGCGCCGGTCAATTGGTGCCCGAAAGACCAGACCGTGCTCGCCAACGAGCAGGTGATCGACGGCCGCTGCGAGCTCTGCGGTACGCAGGTGGAGGCGCGCAACCTCGAGCAGTGGTTCTTCCGGATCACCGCGTATGCCGACGCGCTGATCGACGACCACGCGACGATCGACTGGCCCGAGCGCACCAAGACGATCCAGCGCAACTGGATCGGCCGCTCCGAGGGGGCGGAGGTGCTGTTCCGGGTCGAGGAGCTCGATCTCGACCTGCCGGTCTTCACGACCCGGGCGGACACGCTCTTCGGCGCCACGTTCATGGTGCTCGCCCCCGAACATCCGCTCGTCGAGCAGCTCTCGGCCCGCACGGCGCAGGAGGACGCCGTGCGCGAATACGTCAAGCACACCGCCGCTCGCTCGACCGAGGAGCGCGAGACGAAGGAGAAGGACGGCGTCTTCACGGGCCGCTACGCCGTCAATCCGGCGACGGGTGAGCAGATCCCGATCTGGGTCGCCGACTACGTGCTGATGGAGTACGGGACCGGGGCGATCATGGCGGTGCCCGCCCACGACGAGCGCGACTTCGAGTTCGCACAGCGCTACGGGTTGCCCGTCGTCCCCGTCGTCGAGCCCGCGGACGACTCGACCGAGGAGTCGGAGGGCGCGTTCGCCGCGCACACCGAGAACGAGCGTCTGGTCAACTCGGGGGAGTTCTCGGGGCTCCCCGCGCCAGAGGGCGCACGGGCGATTGTCGAGTGGCTGGGCAAGCGCGGCCGCGGCCGGCCCGCCGTCAGCTACCGCCTGCGCGACTGGGGGTTCTCCCGGCAGCGCTACTGGGGCTGCCCGATCCCGATCATCTACTGCGGCGAGTGCGGGACCGTGCCCGTCCCCGAGAACGAGCTTCCGGTGCTGCTGCCGGAGGTGGAGGACTACCGCCCGAAGGGGATCCCGCCGCTCGCCTCCAACCAGGAGTGGCTGCACGTGCCCTGCCCGCGCTGCGGCGGCGAGGGGCGACGCGAGGCGGAGACGATGGACACCTTCGTCGACTCGTCGTGGTACTTCCTGCGCTACTGCGATCCACACAACGACCACGCCCCGTTCGACCGCGCGATCGCCGACTTCTGGATGCCGGTCGATCAGTACATCGGCGGGATCGACCACGCGACCGGCCACCTGCTCTACTCGCGTTTCTTCGTCAAGGTCATGAACGACCTCGATCTCGTGGGGGTCCGCGAGCCCTTCGCGCGCCTGTTCCACCAGGGCTGGGTGCGTCTCGGCGGCTCCAAGATGTCGAAGTCCCGCGGGAACGTGACCTCCCCCGACCAGCTCGCCGAGACGTACGGCGCCGACGCGGTGCGTCTCTACATCCTCTTCATGGGTCCGGCCGACCAGGACATGGAATGGACGGACGAGGGCCTGGAGGGAACGGCACGCTTTCTGCGCCGCTTGTGGCGCGTCGTCAACGAGGTGGCGTCGAATGCGCCGCCTGCCGGTCGCTCGGACGGGCCGCTGGCCCGCAAGACGCACGAGACGATCGCCAAGGTCAGCGACGACATCGGCCGGCGCTTCGTCTTCAACACGCCGATCGCCGCGATGATGGAGCTCGTCAACAAGCTGGCGCCGGCGACGAGCGATCCCGCAGCGAGGCCGGCGGCCGAGACGGTCGTGTCGCTGATTCAGCCGTACGCCCCGCACATCGCGGAGGAGCTCTGGCAACGGCTCGGGCACGAGCGGCTGTGGGAGCAGCCCTGGCCCGTCGCCGACGACGCTTTGCTCGAGCGCGACACCTTCGAGCTGGTGATCCAGGTCAACGGCAAGGTCCGCGACCGCGTCGAGGTATCCGCCGACCTGCCCGAGGCCGAGCTGATCGAACAGGCGAAGGCGTCGCCCCGCGTCCAGGTGCAGCTCGACGGCAAGGAGATCCGCCAGGCGATCGTGGTGCCTCGCAAGCTGGTCAATTTCGTCGTCTGACGAGGGCGCCCGCTCGGACGGGTGTGGACGATTTGTCTCACTTTCAGCGCAATCTCGCCACACTTTCGTCGCCGTTTTGGCGGTAGCGTCCCCATCGAGGGGGGTGGGTTGAACCCCACCCTAGGGGGGGGGAAGAGACGGAAGTAGCGCAGCCGGGACACGCCTTCAACGGCCGAGCGGGGCGCAAAAACCACGGTCGGAAGC
The DNA here is from genome assembly GCA_001914705.1 of Actinobacteria bacterium 13_2_20CM_68_14. Classification (GTDB taxonomy): domain Bacteria; phylum Actinomycetota; class Thermoleophilia; order Gaiellales; family Gaiellaceae; genus 13-2-20CM-68-14. The sequence continues at coordinate 4,400 of MNDB01000100.1, forward strand.
GCGCGACGTCGAAACCGGCCCCGACCGTCACGAGGGCGTCGCTTGCGATGCCCGCATAAAGCCGTTCGGAAGCGCGGGACGTTGAAACCGGCCCCGACCGTAGAAGAATGTGCTCATGCGCATGCGCAGCGACGCCAAGCTCGTCGAGCTCGCGCGCCGCGGCTCGCGGGACGCGGCGGCGGAGCTCTTCACCCGCCACTGGCGCGCTGCCTGGCGCGCCGCCTACGTAGTAACTGGACGGCGCGAGCTCGCGGACGACGTCGCCCAAGACGCGTTCGAGCGCGCGTTCGGGGCGCTGTCGCGCTTCGACGAACGCCGGCCCTTCGGTCCCTGGCTTCACAGGATCGTCGTCAACCGCTGCGTCGATCTGCTTCGCACCGAGCGGCGGCTCGTTGGCGGTGACACCGAGCTCGCTCGGCTCGAGTGGCACGACGTCTCGACCGGCGATCACGAGCTGCTCGACGCGGTCGCAGGGCTTCCCCTGCAGCGGCGCGTTGTCGTCGTCCTACGCTACGGCCTCGGCTACACACCGACCGCGATCGCCGAGCTCCTCGGCATCCCCGCCGGCACGGTCAACTCCCGGCTTGCCCGTGCGCTCGAAGAGTTGCGCGCCGACTACGAGGTGAACGATGTCGACCGAGCTTGAGCGACAGTTGCGGGCGGGCTTCGGACGCCTGCCGAAGCCGACGCGGGAGGCATCTGCCCGTGCCCGTGCGGCTGCTCTCGACGCCCTCGGACCGCACCGTCGGCGCTCGCGCGGCGGGCTCCTCCTCGTCTCGTTCGCCGTTGCGTTCGTGATTGGTGCCGGCGCGGCGGCGCTGGCTGCCACCGGGAACCTTCACGTTCGCCTCGGTGCGGGAGAGCGGCCCAAGCGTCCGGTTCCGACGCGACTCTCGGTGCCGGCCGGGTCGCACGGCGTCGCGGTCGTCGCGGGCGGAAAGCTCTGGCTTGCGACTCGAAGCGGTCTCCGGATCGAAGGGATGCCGGTCTCTGCGGCGGAGCTCTCCCCACGGGCGCTGTACGCGGTCGTGGGCATCGGCTCGTCGTTGGTCACCCTTGCCCCCGGCAACCGCCGGCCTTGGGTGCATCAGACCGACGGCCGCGTCGTCAGCGCGGCGTGGTCGCCGGACGGGCTGAAGATCGTCTACGTCGTCGCACGTCGGGGCGCCGACGAGCTCCGTCTGATCGAGGGCGACGGCTCGCCGGACCGCCTGCTCGTCCGCCGCGTCAGGCCGGTGAGGCCGTCGTGGCGCGCCGACTCCCTTGCGGTTGCCTACGTGGACGCACACGGGCGGGCAGCCGTCTTCGACCTGAGCTCGGGCCTGCGGCGCACGTTCGACACCCGCCGCTGCGGCGGCGCCGCACGCGAGGTGGCCTACGACCGGCGGGCCCCTGTACTCGCCGTAGTCTCTGCGCACGGCATCGCCGTCGTACGACGCTGGAACCGGCCGGCCTCGTGCGCGACGCTCGACGTCTCGGCTTCGCCCTTGGCCGCCGGCTGGCTGCAGAGCGGGCAGGTCGTGCTCGCCGTCAATCGTCCGCTCGGAGGTTCGCTCGAACGGCTCTCGGGCACGAACCTGAACGAGGCCGGCGCCGCCTTCGGCCGCCAGCGCCTGCGCGGCTTGGCCGCGGCCCCGAAGGGCTCCTCGGTGGCGGTGGCCTTACGGCGATCTGCAGGGGTCGTCGACATCGGCCTCGTCTCCAGCCCGGAGCGGGGCGCGAGGCTGAAGCTGAGCCGGCCCTTGCTCCGGCTCAGAACCACGGCCGGCGCGGTGTCGATCAGCTGGCGCTGATTCGGCGCAAAGCCGTCACCCACTCGTGACGGTCTCCGCGGCACCCTCTGCGACGTGCCCGAGTTGCCGTTCGAGCTCTCGCGCCGGCACATCCTCCTCGCAGCCGGTTGCCTTGCCCTGCTGCTCTTCGTCGGCAGCAAGCTCCTCGCCCGGCCGCAGACGAGCGCGGGTCTGGCGCCACCTGCCGTGGCGCCGACGGAGACGGCGGCCGCCGCGCCGACCCCGCTCGTCGTCGACGTTGTGGGCGCCGTGCGCCGGCCCGGGCTCTACCGGCTCGCACAGGGCGCTCGCATCGCCGACGCGGTCTCGCGCGCGGGCGGCGCGACGGCGAAGGCCGACCTCGAGCTGATCAACCTCGCCGCGCCGCTCGCAGACGGCGAGCAGGTCGTCGTGCCGAGGCGAGGAACGGCCGCGCTCGGGGCGCCGCCCGGCCCAGCCGGAGCGAGCGCGCCCTCAAGCGGGCCGGTCCACCTGAGCACCGCAACGCTGGAGCAGCTCGACTCGCTGCCCGGGATCGGCCCGGTGACCGCGCAGAAGATCCTCGACTACCGCCAGAAGCACGGAGCGTTCACCTCGGTGGACGGGCTGGACGCCGTCCCGGGGATCGGCCCGGCGCGGCTCGACCAGCTCAAGGACCTGGTCGCGCCATGATCCCGGCCCCGCTCCGCTCGCCGCCGCACTCGCTGCTCGCCTCGCTCTGCCTCGGGATCGCGCTCGCGAATCTCGTCCGCCTCCCGACGCTCGTTGCGCTTGGATGCGCGGCGGCGATCGGCCTCGCCGCGAGCTCCTGGCGTGCCGTCGGGACGATCGCCTGCTTGCTCGTCGTGGCGGGCTGGTGGTGGGGAAGCGCACGGCTCGAGCGTCTCGATCACAGCGCCCTGCGCGCCGAAGTTGGGCGCGCCGAGAGAGCACTCGTCGTCGTCACGGCGGCACCGCGGCGGGGAAGATTCGACCTGAAGATGCCGGTGCGCGTCCGGCGGTTCGGCCTCGTTGCGCTCGACGAGCCGGCTCAGCTCGAGCTGCCGCTTGGCCGGGCACCCCCGCAGGGCGGCATCCTCGAGGTGCGCGCCGAAGCGAAGCTTCCCCGCGGGCCGAGTCACGGCTTCGACGAGCGGACCTGGCTCAGACGCCACGGCATCCACGTCGTGCTGGCCGGTGACAGCTGGCGGCTGACCGGACATCGCCGCGGCCTCGGAGGCTTCGGCGATCGCCTGCGAGGCTGGCTTGCAAACTCGGTGGCGGGTGAACTCCACGGCGAGCGACGCGGAGTCCTGCTGGGAGTCGTCCTTGGCGACGAGCAAGGCCTCAATGAGCGGTTGCGGAAGGACTTCCGGGCTTCCGGCCTCTACCATCTGCTAGCCGTGTCCGGCCAGAACGTGGCGCTCGTCGCCATAGGTGCGCTGATGCTGGCTTGGCTGCTCGGCATCCCCCGCTGGCTCGGACAAGTCGGGGCGCTCGCGTCGATCGGCGGCTACGTCCTCGCCGTCGGGGCGCAGCCTTCCGTCGTGCGGGCGGGCGTCGCCGGAGCGCTCGGCTCAGTGGCGTGGCTGACCGCCCGGTCGACCGACAGGTGGTACTTCCTGCTCCTGGGTGCGCTCGCGTTGCTCGCGTGGAACCCGTATGTGCTCTTCGACGCCGGGTTCCAGCTCTCGTTCGCGGCGGTCGTCGCGATCTTCACACTCGCGCCGCGACTCGAGCAACGGCTCGAGGGTTACCCCCTGCCGGGTTGGCTCCGCGAGGCAATCGCGATCTCGACCGCCTGCGGCCTGGCGACGGCCCCGATCCTCTGGCTGCAGTTCCACGCGATTCCGCTGCTTGCCGTGCCGGCGAACGCGGCCGCCGCACCGGCTGTGGTTCCGCTGCTTGGGCTCGCGATGTCGGCAGCCGCGGTCCACCCGCTCGCACCAGGTGTCTCGGACATGCTCGCGCAGGCCGACGGGCTCTGTGCGGCCTATCTCGCGGCCTGCGCGAAGGTCTTCGGCAGGCTGCCGTTCGCGCAGATCCGCTCCGGCTGGGCGGCCGCGGCGCTGCTGCTCCTCGTCGCCGGGGCGTGGGCCTATGCTTGCCGCGATGGCAGAGCTGAAGGCGGCCTACCTCATCACCGGTACCGACCGGCCAAAGGTGAACCGGGCGGTGCGCAGGCTCCGTGATCGAATCGGCGACGACGCGACCGAGCTCCTGTCGGCCCTCGAGGCCGGTGGGGAGGAGGTCGTGGCGTCCTGCAACGCCCTCGGGCTCTTCGTCAGCGAACGGCGGCTCGTCGTCGTCGAGCACGTCGAGAGCTGGAAGGCGGCCGAGGCCGAGCCGGTCGTCGACTACCTGAAAGCCCCCTCGCCGGAAACGGTCATCGCCCTGGTCGGGGAGGGGATCAAGAAGGACTCGGCGCTGGGCAAGGCGGTGGCGAAGGCGGGCGAGCTGCTCCTCTACGACCTGCCGAAGCGGGGCACCCGCGCCGATTTGCCGGGCTGGGTCGGGCGGCAGTTCGCGGCGCTCGGAGTCAAGGTCGATCCAGCGGTCTCTCGTCTGCTCGTCGACCTCGTCGGAGACGATCTCGACGAGCTCGCGGGCGAAGTCGAGAAGCTCGCGGCCTGGGCGAACGGCGAACCCATTGGCGAGCGCGAGGTCGAGCTGCTCGTCGCCCCGCGCGGCGAGATCCCGCCCTTCGCGATGACCGATGCTTGGGGCCGGCGCGACGTCGCCGGCGTTCTCGAGGCGAGCGAGCGCTTGCTGGCACGCGCCGGTGGGCCCGCGCGCGACTCGCTGCCGCGGGTCGTCGGGCTGCTGACCAGCCACGTCACGCGGGTGGCCGAGTGCCAGGCATTCGCCGCCGAAGGAGTCTCTCCACGCGAGGCGGCGGAGCGGCTGAAGAAGAACCGCTTCTACGTCGAGAAGCTGTTCGAGCAGGCGGCGAACTTCACGCCCGATGAGCTCAAGGACGCGATCGTCCGGCTTGCCGGGCTCGACCTGGCGCTCAAGGGCGGCAGCCGGTTGGCCGGAGAGCTCGAGTTCAGCCGCGCGCTCGTCGACCTGACCCGGCCGCGCGGCGAGGTGGCCGAAGCTACGAGCCGCTGAGCAGCCGGGCTGCCTGCGCCTTCTTGCGCGCGGCGGTGTTGCGGTGGAGCGCCCGGCGGGAGGTCGCCTTGTCGATCGCGCGCACGAGCTCGCGATGCTCTGCGGAAGCACGCTCCTGGTCCCCTTCGGCGACCGCGCTCTGCAGGCGCTTTGTCAAGGTCTTGACCGTCGAGCGGTAGCGGAGGTTCTCGAGCCGCTCCCGAGTCGCGGTCCGCACACGTTTCTTCTGTTGCTTGATGTTGGGCATGACGTAAAAACGCCCGCTCCGCGGGCCGGGCGATCGTAGCAAAGCGCTGGTTGCGCGCTCGTTGCCTCGCCGGCGCGCCTGGGACGCGCCCGCCGCTCCGCGGCCGCCAAGCCGGGGCCCGGATCGTCGCACGATCGGCACAAACAGGTCGCACACTCGCGCGAATCTCAAAGGTAGGCTCGACCGCAGAGGGAGGAGGGAAGGAGCCCCACCCCAGGGCGGGGGCTGGACCCAGGAGCCCACGCGGCGAGTGCGCAGGAGCGCAAAAACCGCGGGCTGCCCCCGGAGTCGGCTGACGCCCTTCCTATACTCGCGACGTGGACGGGCGAGACGCGGGCCGGCGCCTGGCCTGGTCGACGGCGATTTTCTCGCTCGCAACGGGACTCTCCCGGATCCTCGGGCTCGTCCGCGAGATCGTCGCGTCCTACTACTTCGGCGCACAGGGACGGATCAACGCGTTCACCGTCGCGTTCCAGGTCCCGAACCTCGTGCGGGCGCTGCTCGCCGACGCGGCGATCTCCTCCGCGTTCGTACCGGTCTTCAGCGAGCTGCTCGAGAAGGGCGAGCGCAAGCGCGCCTGGCGTGTCGCCTCCAGCCTCTTCTGGCTGATCCTGCTCGGGCTCGGCGGCCTGACGGCGCTCGGGATCGTGCTCGCGCCCTGGCTGATCACTCCCTTCGGAAACCCCGGCGGCGACAAGCCGCTCGCGGTCGGGCTCGCTCGCGTCCTCTTCCCGATCGTCGTCCTGCTCGGGCTCTCGGGCATTGTCGTCGGAATCCTCAACAGCTACGAGGAGTTCGCGATCCCGGCGCTGACGCCGGTCTTCTGGAACGTCGCGATCATCGTCGGCCTCGTCCTCGGCGTCCCGCGCGCCGACACGATCGACGCGAAGCTCTACGTCTACGCGGTCGCGATCGTGATCGCCACCCTGATCCAGTTCCTGCTTCCGCTGCCGTGGCTGCGCGGCCGCGACGGCCGGCTCCAGCTCGTGATCGATTGGCGCGACCCTGCCGTCAAGCAGGTCTTCGTGCTGATGCTCCCGGTCACGCTCGGGCTCGGGCTGATCAACTTCAACGCGGTCGTCGACTCGGTCTTCGCGTCGCGTCTGATCGACCCGGAGCTGGCGCCGACGGCGATCGACCGCGCCTTCAGGATCTACATGCTCCCGCAAGGAATGTTCTCGGTCGCCGTCGCGACCGTGCTCTTTCCCTCGCTGTCGCGTCTAGCCACACGCGGCGATCTCGACGGCTTTCGTTCGACGGTCGGGCTCGGCCTGAGGCAGATCGCCTTCCTGCTCGTGCCGGCGAGCGCCTTCGTGGCCGTGCTCGCGGAGCCGATCGTCCGGCTCATCTACCAGCGCGGCCAGTTCGGACCCGGGCAGACGCCGGTCGTTGCGGCCGCCCTGGCGGCCTTCTCTCTCGGGCTGACCTTCAACGGCGCGATGCTGATGTTGAACCGGGCCTTCTTCAGCCTCCAGTCGCCCTGGCTCCCGACCGTGATCGCGGTCGCCAATCTGGCGCTGAACGCGGCGCTTGACTGGGCGTTCTACCGCCTCGGAACCTGGGGGATCCCGCTCTCGACCTCGCTCGTGAACATCGCCGGCACGGCCCTGCTGCTGCTTCTTCTGCGCCGTCGGCTGCGGCGGATCGACTTCGCCCGGACTGCGGACGCGACCGTGCGCATCGTGATCGCCGCCGCCGTGCTCGCGGGTGTCTCGTACGGCGTCTGGCGCGGGCTGGACGAGGCACTCGGCCGCGCGCTCTGGGCCCAGCTCATCTCGGTCGGGACGGCGCTCGCCGCCGGCACGGCCGCCTACCTCGTTTCGTGTCGTTTGCTGGGAGTTCGGGAGCTGAACGCGTTGCTAGCCTTGCGTGAGCGCCTCCGACGGCGCTAATCGCGCATGGACCTAGAACGAATCCGCAACTTCTCGATCATCGCCCACATCGACCACGGCAAGTCGACGCTCGCGGACCGGATCCTCGAGCTGACCAAGACCGTATCGGGGCGGGAGATGCGCGCGCAGGTGCTCGACACGATGGAGCTCGAGCGCGAACGCGGGATCACGATCAAGGCGCAAGCCGTGCGCGTCAACTGGAAGGGCAACGAGCTCAACCTGATCGACACGCCCGGCCACGTCGATTTCACCTACGAGGTCTCCCGCTCGCTGCAGGCCTGCGAGGGGGCCGTGCTCGTCGTCGAT
>MNDB01000026.1 GCA_001914705.1 Actinobacteria bacterium 13_2_20CM_68_14
ATCGGACACGGCCAAGTCCGCCAAGACCTTCCGGTCCAAGCCGATCTCGGCCTTCCGGCAGCCGGCGATGAACTGGTTATACGAGAGCCCGTTCTGGCGGGCGGCGGCGTTGATCCGCAGGATCCAGAGCCTCCGGGACTCGCGCTTGCGGTTCTTCCGGTCGCGGTAGGCGTAGGCGAGCGAATGCTCGACCTGCTCCTTCGCCTGGCGGTACGTCGAATGCTTGAGCCCCCAGTAGCCCTTGGCCTGCTCGAGGACCTTGCGGCGCTTCTTGCGCGCGTGGACGGATCGCTTGACCCGCGGCACTTACCTCATCCCCAGCAGCTTCTTGACGGACTTGACGTTCGATTCGTCGAGCGCGATGTCCTTGTCGAAGCCGCGCTTTTTCTTAGCCGACTTCTTCTCGAGGTAGTGGCTCTTCATTGCCGGCCGGCGCATCAGCTTGCCCGTTCCGGTCACCTTGAACCGCTTCTTCGCTGCGCTCTGTCTCTTGATCTTCGGCATCTGTTTGCGTCACTCCCGCGTTTTTCGTGGGCCCGAGCAGCATCGTCATGTTGCGTCCGTCGAGGAGCGGCTGCTGCTCGACCTGGCCGATCTCCTTGACGTCCTCCGCCAGCCGCGTCAGCAGGTCCCGCCCACGCTCCGGATGCGTCGTCTCGCGACCCCGGAACATGATCGTCACCTTCACCTTCGCGCGCTGGTTGAGGAAGCGCTCGACGTGTCCCTTCTTGGTGTTGTAGTCGTGGATCCCGATCTTGGGCCTGAACTTGATCTCCTTGACATTGACCTGAGACTGGTGCTTGCGGGCGAGCTTGGCCTTCTGCTCCTGCTCGTATCGGTACTTCCCGTGATCCATAATCCGCGCGACGGGCGGATCAGCCTGCTGGGCGACGACGACGAGGTCGAGATCGTGATCACGTGCGATATCGAGCGCCTCGTCCTTCGTCTTGATGCCCAACTGACCGCCGTCTTCGCCGATTAGCCGGACCCGCGAGGCGCGGATGTTTTCGTTCAGCGCCTCGTTCCGCGGTGGCCGCGGCGGATCGGCTGTGAACCGTCGCCGGGGCCTCAAGAACCTCTCACCAAGCTGCCAGCTCCTCCTTCTAGAACGACAAAACCGCTGCGTGCAGCGGCCCGTTTCCTCGTCCTTTTCGACTCGGTTGAACCCCCAATAGGCTCTCGGCCCTGAGGGTGAGGAACGGGTCCGCTCCTACTTTTCAGGCTTCAGAGGGTAGCAAGGTCTTTCAAGAGCTCGTCAAGATTTTTCGTCGACTGCGCTCCGTGGCGCTCGCGGATCGCCAGCGAGTCGTCCGACTCCCGATCGCCGTAGACGATCGTGTAGGGGATCTTCTCCAGCTCGGCGTCGCGGATTCGCTTGCCGACGGTGTCGTCGCGGTCATCGACCTCGACGCGATAGCCGGCCTCGCGCAGCTTCGCCCCTAGCTCGCGCGCCGCGTCGCGGTGATCGGCCCCGACCGGAACGACGCGGACCTGGACGGGCGAGAGCCAGAACGGGAACTCGCCGCCGTAGTGCTCGATCAGGATCCCGATAAAGCGCTCGAGCGAGCCGAACAGCGCCCGGTGGATCATCGCGGGGGTCTTCTGCTCGTTTTCCGCCGTCTGGTAGGTCAGGCCGAAGCGCTGCGGCATCTGGAAGTCCAGCTGCACCGTGCCGAGCTGCCAGCCGCGGCCGAGCGAGTCCTGCATGTGAATGTCGATCTTCGGACCGTAGAAGGCGCCTTCCCCAGGCATCTCCTCGAACTCGATTCCCCGATGGACGAGCGCGTTCCGCAGCGCGCCTTCGGCCGCGTCCCAATCCGCGTCCGAGCCGAGTTTGTTGTCGGGACGAAGCGAAAGCTCGACACGCATGTCGAGGCCGAGCAGGCCGTAGAGGTAGAAGGCGTGCTCGAGGCAGAGCCCGACCTCGTCCTCGATCTGGTCCGGGAGGCAATACGTGTGCCCATCGTCCTGCGTGACATGGCGCACGCGAAGGAGGCCGTGCAGCGTCCCGGAAGGCTCGTTCCGGTGCAGGGTGCCGGCCTCGGCAAGCCGGAGCGGCAAGTCGCGGTAGCTCCGCGCACGCGATGCGTAGATCAGGCAGTGGCCGGGGCAGTTCATCGGCTTGAGCCCGAACAGCTGCTCGTCCCCAGACTCCTGCTGGAGAAAGAACATGTTCTCGCGGAACTTCTCCCAGTGGCCCGAGGTCTCCCAGAGACGCTTCTCGAAGATCAAGGGCGTCTTCACCTCTGCGTAGCCACGCTTGGCGTTCTCGCGCCGACGCAGATCCTCGAGGACGTTCCAGATCACCATTCCCTTCGGGTGCCAGAAGGGCGCCCCGGGCGAGACCTCGTCGAAGCCGAAGAGATCGAGCTCCGTGCCGAGCCGGCGGTGGTCGCGCTCGCGCGCCTGCTCGAGGCGCTCCAGGTACGCGTCGAGATCGGCCTGGTCGTAGAAGGCCGTCCCGTAGATCCGCGTCAGCTGCTTGTTCCTCTCGTCGCCGCGCCAGTAGGCGCCCGCGAGGCCGGTCAGCTTCACCGCCTTGATCGGCTTCGAGTTCTGCAGGTGCGGGCCGCGGCAGAGATCGGTGAAGTCGGCCTGGGTGTAGAAGGAGATGTCGCCGTCGGCGGTGTCGACGAGCTCGACCTTGTAGGGCTCGCCCTCGGCCTCGAACCGGCGCCTCGCTTCCTCGCGCGAAACCTCCTCACGGTTCCACTCGCGCCCTTCGGCGAGCTCCTTACGCATCTCCGCCTCGATCCGTTCCAGCGCTTCTTCGCCGATCGGCTCCGGAAAGTCGAAGTCGTAGTAGAAACCGTTCTCGATCGGCGGGCCGATCGCGATCTTGACGCCCGGATAGAGCCGGCGGACCGCCTCGGCGAGCAGGTGTGCGGTCGAGTGCCGAAGGACGTAGAGCGCGTCCGGATCGTTCTTGTCCCGCGTGGTCAGAATCTGGATCTTCTGGCCGTCCTCGAGCGGCAAGCGCAGGTCCTGCACGTGGCCGTCCGAGCGAACCAATACCGCCTGCTCGGCGAGCTTCGGCCCGATCGCGGCCGCGGCATCGAGACCGGTCGCGCCGTCCGGAAGTTCAAGTTTCGAGTTGTCGGGAAGGACGACTTTCATGGCAGAGCAGGATACTTCTGCACCCAGAGAAGACGACCGCAACGACGAGCTCGACGAGTCGCCGGTTCCGGACCCCGAGGCGACCAAGGGCGACGCGGACGACGATCCCGGAGCCGACTAGCCTCAGCCGGCCTTTCGCTTTTACACACTTTTAACGCTTTGGTGCAGCAAGACTTTGCTCCCAGACGTCATATGTAGGGTCGTGGCTAAACCGGATCCCCGCATCGAGACTCTCGAGCGCGAAATCGCGACGCTCGTCGAGCAGCGTCAGTCCCTTCGCGCAACCGGCGGCGAGGCCCGCGAGCTCGAGCACAACCGGTGCGAGATTGTCGCCCGCCAGCACAAGCTGTCCGAGACGCTGATCTCGATCTACGCGCCGCAGCCCGCATTCGCGATCGCCTAACAACCCTCGTTTGACGCACGGCCCGCGCGGCAAGACCGGGTCCGTACAGGCCTGCGAAAGAGGAGGGTCTCAAATGCCGAGCAAGCGCGCGAACGTCAAGAACGAGAAGCAATACGAGAAGCTGAAGGAAAAGGGGATGTCGAAGGAGCGAGCGGCGAAGATCGCCAACTCGCCCGGCGCCTCGAGCCGCGGCGGCAAGAAGTCGGGCTCTTCCGCGTCCTCACGCTCGAACTCCAAGCAAGGCGGAACGACTGCCCAGAAGAAGGCCGCGGGCCGCAAGGGCGGCAAGGCCGCGGCCCGCAAGTCGTAGCGCTCGGGTTAGGTCTCGTCCGAGGGGCCGAAGTCGCCCTCGGTACCTGAGGGCCGAGGCCTACGTCTTGACGCCGACACTCTCTGCTCGTAGCTTCGCCCCATGACGCGCACAGTCGTCTGCATCTCCCACGCCGCCGGGGCGGGCGGCGAAGAAGTCGGCCGGCTCGTCGCCGAGCGGCTCGGCTTCCTCTACGTCAACGAGGAAATCGTCGCCAGAGCCGCTGCGAAGGGAGGGGTCGATGCAGCAGACGTGGCGGACGAGGAGCGACGGAAGTCTCTCGCAGCGCGGGCGCTCAACGCGATCGCGCAAGGAGGCGGCGAGGCGTGGGCATTGGGCGCCGTCGGCCCCCTCAGCTCCCGCGAGGAGCTGGACAGCGACGACATCCGGTCACTGATCCGCGAGACGATCGAGCAGACCGCGGCGCGCGGAAAGGCGGTGATCGTCGCGCATGCCGCCTCCTATGCAATCCACGGTGACGGGATCCTGCGCGTCCTCGTCACGGCCTCGCCGGAGACGCGCATAACCCGCGTCGCCGAAGCTGAAGGGCTCGATCAGGCGGGGGCTGCTCGCGCCGTCAAGGAATCCGACGCCGGCCGGGCCGACTACCTGAAGCGGTTCTACGACGTTCGCGAAGAGTCGCCGACCCATTACGACGTGGTGCTCAACACGGACGCTCTGACACTCGAGCAGGCCGCCGAGCTGATCTCCCAGGCCGCGGCCTAGCGGCGCCGCAGCCAGCGCAGCCGGAACTCCCGGCCCCCGGTCAGGCCCGAGGGACGCAGAATCAGCACGAGCGCCATGATCGCCGCGAGAAAGACCAGCCGCGTGCCTTGCCAGAGCGTGAACGTGAAGATCACGTGAACGTCGGACTGCTCCGCCCGGCTGAGAAACGAGTCCAGCCCGCTGACGGCGAGCGCGCCGACCACGGCACCCCAGAGGCTGGTGAGGCCGCCGATGACGAGCATGGCAAGCGTCAGGAATGTCAGCTCGAGGTAGACCTGCTCGGTCGTGATCGAGCCGAGCAGGTGGACGTAGAGTGCGCCGGCGAAGCCCGCGAGCGCGCCGGAGACGGTGAAAGCCAACAGCCGCTCGAGGTGGATGTTCACCCCCACGCTGCGCGCCACCGCCGGGTCCTCGCGGGAGGCGCGCAGCAGGCGCCCGCGGCGGCTCCGTTGGTAGAGGAACGCGACCACGATCGCGACGAGGGCGCCGAGCGTCGCCTGCAGGGCGCCGGTCGTCTCGGGCACGAGCGCGAGGGTGGTCGCGCCGGGCCCGATCTTCGTCCACTCCCTGAGCACGTTGTGCGTGATCTCGAGCACGGCGAAGGTCGCGATCCCGGCCGCCAGGCCCGAGAGCCGCATCAGCGGCATCCCGACCACGAACGCGAACACGCCGCCGAGCGCCGCGGCCAGGAGAAGCGAGGGCACGTTGCCGACCGAGTGGTCGCGCAGGATTGGAAAGATGGTCGTGAGCACGCCTTTCTTCGACTCGACGGGCACGGTCATGACGCCCGCAGCGAACGCGCCGACGGCGACAAAGCTGATCTGCCCGAAGGAGAGGACTCCCGAGATCCCGACGAAGACGTAGATCGCGACCACGATCGCGACCGAGACGAGCGCGTTCAGGAAGTAGACCTCGTTCGAGGCCGAGGCGGTCGTCGCGAGCAGGCCGACGACGATGACGAGCAGCGCCGGGCCGAGCAGCTCGACCAGCGCCCCGAGCGAGAACCTCACACCCGCTCCATCGCGGCCCTGCGACCCCACGCGAAGAGGCCGGCCGGCCGCAGCAGCAGGACGACGATCACCAGCGCGTAGACGACCGACGGCAGAAAAACCGTCTGGTCGGTCGGGAGCGCGGCGTTGACGAGGACCGAGACGAAGCCGATCGCGAAGCCGCCGAGTGTCGCCGTCCAGAGGCGGTCGATCCCGCCGACGACAACGCCGACGAGGACGATGATCGTGTCCTCGAGGGCGAAGTCCGGCTGGACGAACGGGTTCTGGACGGTGAGCAGGACGGCGACCGCGCCCGCGAGCAGCCCGGAAACGACGACCGCGAAGGCGATCACGCGGTTGGCCCGCACGCCGAGCAGCCGCGCCGTGCGGAAGTCGCTCGCAGCCGCCCGGGTATGAAGGCCGATCGTCGTTCGCGTCAGCACCAGCGCGAGCGCAATGAGCGCGCCCAGAGCGACCCCAACGGCCACGAACGTCACCTTGCGGACGTCGACTCCCCCAACACTGACCGCCTGGTTCAGCGGCGCGATCGAGCTCGCGACCTCTCCGAGCTGGCCGTCGCGGAGGTCGATGATCAGCGCCACGGCCTGTAACAGGAACGCGATTGCGAACGTGGTCACGAGCATCACCGCCGGCGACGAGGAGCGGAGCGGACGGAAGACGACCCGGTCCATCGCGAGCGACAGAGCCACGACGACGGCGAAGCAGGAGACGATGCTGGCCGCGACGGGCCAGCCCGACGTGTACGCGAGCGTGTAGGCGCCCGCCATGATCAGCTGTCCGTAGGCGAAGTTGACGAGGCGCAGGACCCCGAAGACGAGGCCGATCCCGACCGCCATCAGCGCGTAGATCGCGCCCAGCCCGAACGCGTCGCCGAGCGTCTGGAGATCGATCGAGGCGAGAACGCTCATGAGGCGAGATAGGCGGCGATGATCTTCTCTGTGTCATCCGCGTCGGCCGGCCCGAGCGTCATCCGCAGCTCGCCTCCGACGAGCACGTGCGTGCGGTTGGCAAGAGCGACGGTCCGCTGGGCGCGCTGCTCGACGAGCAGGATCGTCGTGCCGACCTCACGGATCTCCGTGAATGCCTTGAAGATCCCGTCGACGGCGAGCGGCGCCAGCCCCAGGGAAGGCTCGTCCAGGAGCAGGAGGTCCGGGCGCGACACGAGCGCCCTCCCGATCGCGAGCTGCTGCTGCTGGCCGCCCGAGAGCGCCCCCGCCTGCCGGCCCCGAAACTCGCTCAGGATCGGGAAGAGCTCGAAGGCGGGCCCAAACGGATCGCCGATGTACGTCCGCCGGCGCGCCGCGAGGCCGAGGCGCAGGTTCTCCTCGACCGTGAAGTCGCCGAAGATCCGCCGTCCTTCGGGGACGAGCGCGATGCCTGCGCGCGCGATCGACTCGACCGAGCGGCGCCGCAGCGCCTGCCCGTTCAGCTTGATCTCGCCGCGGTGGGCCGGCTGCAGGCCCATGATCGCGTTGAGGGTCGTCGACTTCCCCGCCCCGTTCGGTCCGATCAGACCGACGATTTCCCCCTTGCCGACGCGCAGCGTCAGGTCGCGGACTGCGGAGACGCTCCCGTAGCGAACCTCGACCCCGTCGAGCTCGAGCGCGGCCGCTTCAGGCATCGGTCTCCACCGCGGTCTCGCCCAGATAGGCGGCGGCGACGTTCAGGTCGCCGCGGATCTCCGTGGGCGTTCCGGCCGCGAGGGTCCGGCCCTGGTCGAGCACGTGAATCCGGTCGCAGACGCCCATCACGAGCGCCATGTTGTGGTCGATCAGCAGCACACCGGCCCGATGGTCGTCGCGGACGGAGCGGACAACCTCCGCGAACTCCGGCACCTCCGCCTCCGGCAGGCCCGCGGCGGGCTCGTCCATCAGCACGAAAGCCGGCTCGGTGACGAGCGCGCGCGCCACCCCGAGGCGCCGCTCGTCGCCCTGGGCCAGCGCGCCGGCACGTGCGTCGGCCAGGTCAGTCAAGCCCAGGAGCTCGAGCAGCTCTCCGGCCCGCCACCGCGCCTCGCGCGTTCTCACACCGACCCCGAGCGCGGCGACCTCGACGTTTTCGCGGACGGAGAGGGCCCGCAGCGAGCGGCTGTGCTGGAACGTGCGTGTCAGGCCGGAGCGCGCGCGTCGATGAGCACTCCAGCCGGTGATGTCCCGATCGCCGAGCTCGACGGTGCCGGAGCTCGGCAGGTCGAAGCCGGTGAACACGTTGACGAGCGTCGACTTGCCGGCGCCGTTCGGCCCGACGAGGCCGACGACCTCCCGGCGATGCAGCTCGAGGGTGACGTCCTGCAGCGCCTGGACGCCCTCGAAGGAACGAGAAACGGCGGAGGCCCGAAGGGTTTCTTCGGGCCTCCTCTCGATCCCGCTTGCCGGCGCCGGATCTCCCAACTAGAGCGTCGGGATGACCTTCGCCCGCACCAGGCCCTTGAAGCTGGCCTTGTTGTTCTGGATCTGGATCACGCGGTAGTCGCGCCCGTAGACGGTATGCAGCTTCGTCGAGAAGCTGATCCTGCCGCCGAGAACGGGCACCCGCTTGAACTTGACGAGCTGCGCTGACAGCGCCGACCCCTTCGTGGAGCCGTGGGCCCGCTTGATCGCCGTGACGACGCCGTCGATCGCGTCCGCGCCGCCGAGGAAGCCGCCCGTTCCGGGCGCGGCGCCGGCCGCCTTGAGCGACGCGATCATCGCGCGCACCGCGGTCGACGGATCGTCGCCGAAGACCGACGCGAAGGTCACGAAGTAGTAGTTCGTCACCTTCGGGTTGCTCGTTGCCCAGTAGGTCCCGTCACCGGCCCACGAGTTGAGGATCGGTGTCTTGTTGCCAAGCGACCGAATGCCGGAGACGAATGCGGGCAGCTCCCCGAACGCCGTCGACGTGACGTAGACGCTCGCCTTATGGCTGTTCAGCCGAGTGACCGCGCTATTGACGTTGTTCGCGCCCGTGGCGTACGACTCGCGATCGACGATCTTGCCGCCGAGCTGCCTGAAGCGCTTATCGAACGCCTGGACAACGTTCTTGAAGTAGACGAGATACGTGTTGGTCGCCAATGCCGCTGACTTCCAGCCGCGGCTCCAGGCGTACTGAGCCATTGCCGAGCCTTCGTCCTGGGCGACATTTCCGAAGCTGAAAGCGAGCTTCCCCTTGGCGGCAAAGCGCTTCGGCCCCATTTGATCCGTGCCGATGCACGGTGCCACGGCGAGTACGCCGCGGTTGATCGCCGCCTGCACGACGGGAGTCGCGTAGTCGACGTCGCACGTCGTGAAGATGATGTTGGACCCCTGGCCGAGCAGGCTGACCGCACATGCTTTGGCCGTTGCCGGATTGTTGCCCTGGGTGTTACAGGTCTTGATCTGAAGGCGCCGTCCGAGGACGCCGCCCTTCGCGTTGATCTGTTTGACGCGGATCTTCGCGGCGGCAAGCGCCGGGTTGTCGAACGGGGCCATATTGCCGCTCGAATCGAAGGCCCACCCGATCACGATCGGCTTCTTCGCGTCGGTCGCGGCGTGGCCGCCCGTCGCTCCCGCGATCGCGGCGATCGCAATCGCCGCCCCCAGGAGTACCGCCAGACCGCCCCACCTGGTCGTCCGCTTCACTGCGCCTCCTCTCGTATGACCCGCCCCTGCAGTTGTAGAACTTACTACGGTTTCGCTTGGTCAAACGGTTCCGGTGGATACGACCCGCCGGAGCTTCTCGACGCCTTGCGCCGCGACTTCGGCCGGGTCTTGATGCCAGAGCGATCCCGGCAGCTCCGCGTCGGAGAAGATCTCCAGGTCGAAGAGACCCTCCCAGCGGAGCGCTTCGAGAATCGGCCCGAAGTCGATCACGCCGTCTCCGGGGAGAACGCGATCGTTGGTGTTTCGCGTCGGTTCGCGCCGGTCGGCGACGTGGACGCCGTAGATGCG
>MNDB01000030.1:0-5339 GCA_001914705.1 Actinobacteria bacterium 13_2_20CM_68_14
CGAGCAGGCGATGTACGGGACCGGCTTCTTTCCGACCGAGAAGTCGAACATCTACGAGATCCCGAGCGACGGTCTCTACCTGACGGGAACCTCCGAGGTCGCGCTGGCCGGGTTCCACATGGAGGAGATCCTCGAGGCCGACTCGCTACCGCTCCACTACGCCGGCTATTCGACCTGCTTTCGCCGCGAGGCCGGCGCCGCGGGCAAGGACACACGCGGCATGTTTCGCGTCCACCAGTTCGACAAGGTCGAGATGTTCGTCTACTGCCGCCCAGAGGAGTCCTGGGACGAGCACGAGCGGCTGCTGGCGATCGAGGAGGAGCTCGTCCAGACGGTCGGCCTCCCCTACCGCGTCGTCGACGTGGCCGCGGGCGACCTCGGCGCCCCCGCGGCGAGGAAGTACGACGTCGAGGCGTGGTTCCCGAGCCAGGAGCGTTACCGCGAGATCACCTCTTGCTCGAACACAACCGACTTTCAGGCGCGGCGGCTGCAGATCCGCTTCCGCCCCAACGGCGGGCCGCAGCCCGTGCACACGCTCAACGGCACCGCGGCGACGGACCGCTGGCTGCTCGCCGTGCTGGAGAACTTCCAGCGCGAAGACGGGTCGGTCGAGGTTCCGGCGGCGCTGCGGGAGCACGGAGCCCCAGTGGAGATCAGGCCGTCGTAGCCTGCGGCCCGGCCGCACCGACGTTGAGTCGGCGCCGCTGCTCGAGATCGCTCTCCGCGGAGTCAAGAGCGTGCTCACGAGCGTTCAGGCTCTGCTCGAAGCGCTCGAGCTCGGTCTGGCGCACGTCCAGCGACCGCTGCCGCCGCTCGACCGACGCCTCGAGATCGGTGGCCTGCGCCTCGCGCGAGCCGAGCCCCTGCTCGGCGACCGCCAGCCAGGCGCCCCGCTCGGTCAGCTCGGCCGAGAGCTGATTCAGCTTCGCCTCGCGCTCGTCGAGCTCGGGGAGCTGCTGCTGTGCCTGCTCGACCCGCCGCTGCTCCTCGCGGAGATCGCGCAGCCCGTTCGCGACCTTGGCCTCGGCGGCGGCGAGCCGGCCTGCGCGGGCTTCGAGCTTCTCCGCCAGCAGGTCGATCCGAGGCTCACGCTCATCGACCTCGGCCGCGCGGCGCCGCGCGTCCTGCTCGCGCGGCTCGATCTCCGCGAGCCGCCGCTCCGCCTCTGCGAGCAGCTTCTCCGCGCGCGCTTGGTCGGCCTCCAAGCGCGCCCGTAGGCTCGACAGCTCGGCCTCACGCGGTGCGAGCGCTGCCACGGCGGCTTCGCGGGCCTCGACCTCGGCAAGCCCGCGCGCCAAGGCTTGCTCACGCGCGGTCACGTTTTGCTCCCGCTCGGCGAGCTGCAACTCGGTCGCCGCGACCCATTCGCCCCGCTCGTCGACCTCAATCAGCCGCGCGCTCACCTCGGCCTGCATGGTCTCGAGCTCGACGAGCTGGCGGCGCCCCGCCTCGACGCGAGCCTCGGCGTCCTGGACCAGACCCTCGCGAAGCCGAAGACCTTCCCCCGCCGCCGCAAGCGCGTGTTCGCGCTCGGCGAGGTTGGTTTCCTGTGCGGCGAGCTCGGTCGAGCGCTCACCCAGCTCCTCCCACAGCGCCGCGACCCGGGCGCTCCGCTCCTCGAGCTCCGCCGCTCGCTGGCGCGTTGCCTCGTCCCCGCGCCGCTCTCGCTCTGCGAGCGCCTGCCAAGCAGACTCCAGTTCCCGCTGGTCGGGCATTGTCTTCAATTCTGCGTCGAGCCCCGGCTACCCTTCCCGCTCGGCCGCGGCAGCGAGCGAAGTCCGCCTCCGCGACAATGGGATTCGGCGGGGTGCCGGAGCGGTCGAACGGGGCGGTCTTGAAAACCGCTGGCGGCCGAAAGGTCGCCCGTGGGTTCAAATCCCACCCCCGCCGCTTTACCGGCGGCGCCTCCACGCGTCCTTGCGGTTGCGGCCGCCCGGTGAAACAATCGCCCCCGACGAGGAGAGTCGCCGTGACTGATGTGTCGCGATCTCGACTCTGCGGCAGTCGTTCTCCGTTGAGCGGGAGTTTCGCCTGCTGCGTTGCAGAGGGTCGTCGTGCTGGTCAGCCCCGCCGTTCGGTGGTCGCGCAGTGCGGCTCTTCTTCGCCTGGTCTCAATCGGCACGAGAAGGGGGGAGAACTGTGATCCGAAGACTCCTTGTCATCTGCTTATTCGGCGCCTTCCTCATGGTGGCGGTCGCGCCGGCCCAGCCCAACGGTGGTCCCAGTGGTAAGCGGGGCGGCTTCCTGTTCATCGGAACCGACGCGGAGGAGTTCGGGGGTGCCGTGTCTGCTGATCGGCTAGGTCGATTTCAAACGCGGGGACCGAACGTGGTCGGCGGTGGGATCATCGCCACGGCCTTTCTGATCAACGGAATGACCAACGCCCACGGCTTTCTCTATTCCGGCGATCCCCGGAGCAACGTGATCCGCAGGATCTCCTACGACGGCAGCCTCCTCGGAAGCACGGTCGCGGGCATTCCGGCGGTCTGCTGCAGCGAGGACATGATCCTCGACGGCCGGTTTCTGTATCACGCGCACCACCCCTCGACGATCGAGAAGATAAACGCCGCGACCGGGGCACTCGTCCACACGTACGCCCAGCCCAACGTCGTGGGGATGACGTTCGTGACGACTGACAATGATGACGAAGACGACAACGACGATGACCATCACGAGGGCAAGAAATTCGCTCGCTTCGACTTGACCCAAGGCGTTCGGTTGTTCGATCACGGTGATAACGACGATGAGGGCGATGACCGTCAGATCTGGATCACCAAGTGGAGCGCCCGGCAGGTCGGTACCTGGGACCCGGCCACGAACACCTTCACGCCTCGCTTCACGACCCCCCAGAACGCCGGCGGGCTGGCGTGGGATCCGGGAAAGAAGGTTCTCTGGGTCGGCCTGGGCGGGGGCCTGGTCGTCCCTTACCATCTGAACGGGACGCCCTACAACGCGGGGTTCCGCCCCTTTGGGCCAATCGCCGACACGATCGACGGCCTAGAGTTCGTGCGAAAGATCCATCACCACGGCAAGCACCACAACGACCACTAGGGCGGGGGCTCCGATGAAGTCCACAGTTGGTTGCGGCTCTCGCAAGGGAGCCGCAACCAACGCCTGAGCGCTCGTTCGAGACGAGCGCGTGTTTCGGCTGCTCGTGCGCGCGTCGTTAGCTAGGACGTCTGAGGCGGAAGCGTTAGGTTTGTCGCCATGGGCCACTTCGAGAGTCCCACCGATCTCACCTTCAACCGGGGACTGATCGCCGATCCTGAGGCCTTCGCTCGCGAGGCGAATGCCGCCTCGTGGTTGTTTCTGTGCGGCGAGGAGTTCGCCGAGATGGAGGGAGGAATGTCGTACGCCAGCGTCCAGGCGGCCGTCCCCGAGTCGACCAATGTCGTCAGCGATCCGCCTTGGGTGCTCGACACCGATCTGGCGAGGAAGCAGGTCGCCGCGCTCGACCAGTTGCCGCGGCCGACCCTCGTGACGTGTCGCGTGGGCCCTCGCTCGTCCGCGCTGGTCTACCTCTACGCCGGTCTCAGAGCGGGCGCATCGGCGGACGAAGTGCTGGCGCGAGCCGAGGCGGACGACGCGCCCTTCATCCGATCGGACGAGCTCAAGTCGTGGGTCGCGCAGAACCTCGAAGAGCTCTCCTGAGTAAGACCCGGACCCTCAGTACGATCCACGAATGGCTACCCGCGATGCCATCTGTAGCTGCGGGCAACTTCGTCTGACAGCGGAGGGCGATCCGATCCGGATCTCCATGTGCCATTGCTTGGCTTGCCAGCGCCGGACTGGGAGCGCCTTCGGGATCCAGGCACGCTTCCCCTCGAATCGAGTACGCGTCGAGGGTCGCCACAGCGACTACGTGCGAACCTCAGACGAGGGCGAGGAGCGAACCTTTCATTTCTGTCCCGACTGCGGCGCGACCGTTTTCTACACGCTTGCGCCAGTGCCAGATGTCGTTGCGGTTCCGATCGGCGCCTTCGCCGAACCGGACTTCCCGCCACCGACCATTTCGGTGTTTGAGTCCCGCCGGCATCCGTGGCTGGCGCTGACTGCCGAGATGGAACATCACGACTGAAGGCGCGGCTAGGCGGGCAAGCGCCAGCGGCGCCACAACCACCAGACGCCGGCCAGGGCAGCGATGGCGTAGAGGTAGCCGATCATGAGATCGACCACATAGTGGTTGCCCGTGTAGACCACCGCGAACGACTGCGCGAGCGGGTAGAGCACTCCGACGCCGAGAGCCCACCAGCGCCAGCGCGTCTTCCACACGAGCGTGACGACGAAGAGGAAGCAGAGGAACGCATAGCCGGCATGGAGCGACGGGATCGCCGCGTACGGGTTCGGGTCGATCAGTCTCGAGACGGAGATCGCGTGGTAGCCGTGCGCGCCCGAGGGATCGGGCGCCGGATTGTGCGGGATCCGGATCAGGCCCGGCAGCAGGCCCTTTTCACCCGCGGCCCACGGCGGAGCCGCTGGAAAGAGCAGGAAGGTCACCGCGCCGGCGAAGGAAAGCGCGATCATGGTCGCCGCGAAGCGGTAGAAGAGCGCCCTTCGCTTGACCCAGAGCGCGAATGCGAGCAGTGGCGGGACGATGAAGTGGAGCCGCGTTACTGCGAGCACGACTTGGTCGTACCATTGCTGCGTCCCGTTCCAGAGCCAGTGCTGCAGCGATTCGGAGGGAACGGCCCCGAAGATGAACTTGTCCGCGTCCATCTGGGGCAGGTAATAGGGATGCGGACTCAGAAGATGCGCAATTCCGCGAGACTGCGCGTAGATCACCAGCAACACGGCGAAGGGAACGAAATCGAGCAGATAACGACGTCCCCGGCGCAGCACGAGAGCGGGCACCAGCAGCGCGAGCAGGTAGCGGTCAGGCGTGAGCCCGAGCCCGAACAGCCAAATCGCGATCCCGAGCGCGACGGTCAGCCCGCCCGCCGCGAGCACCGCCGTGCGGCGATCCAGGTCCTCGCGCGGTGGGCCCCACCTCTCGGCGGCCTCGCGGTCGCCCTCGCCGTACTCGTACGGCTTCCCTTCTGGAACGCTCCACTCACCGCCGACGAGGGGGGTTACGCCGAGGTGGCCCGGTTGTGGAGCCACGGCGCGACCCTCTACGGCGGCGCCTGGGTCGACCGCCCGCAAGGCCTCATACTCGTTTTTCGCGCTCTCCATCTGTTCGGCGGCTCCCCGTTGGCAATGCGCGCAGCCGCGGCGGTAGTGGCGGCGCTCGTCGTCGCCGCGACGATGCTGCTCACCCTCCGGCTGGCCCGCGGGAGGATAACGGCGGTCACGGCCGGGCTGCTGGCGGCAACCGTCGGGGCCTCCCCGTTCATCGAGTC
>MNDB01000030.1:5472-11148 GCA_001914705.1 Actinobacteria bacterium 13_2_20CM_68_14
GTCGGCGCCGGTGTGCTGACCGGGACCGCGGTGCTGATCAAGCAATCCGCCTTCGACGCCGGCCTGGCGGCCGTCGTCTACCTGCTCTGGCGCGAACGGAGACGTGGTCTTGCACCCGCCGCCGTTCTCGTTGCCGGCGCGCTCGTGCCCGTCGCGATCGCCGCGGCCAGCGCGGCGCGGCTGAGCGCCTGGCTCTACGCGGTCGTCGGCTACCGCTTTGATGGCGACTCGCTCCTGACGGGATCGCTGAGCGGCCGGGCCCACGAGTTCTGGCTCTCACTGCCGCCCGCCGGCAAGGCGCTCGGCCTGCTCGCGCTGCTCGCGGCCGTCGGCTGGCGGCGCTCGCCGCTCCTCGCACGCATCTGGCTGGGCGCGGCCGTCCTCGGCGCCATCGCCGGCGGCAACTTCCACCCGCACTACTACATCCAGCTCGTGCCGCCGCTCTCCTTGCTCGCGGCCGTGGGCGTGCGCACCTTGTGGCTCTCGGCGCCGCGACCCGCGATCGCGGCGGCCGGGGCAGCCGCGGCGGCGACGCTGGCACTGGCGCTGCCCGTCGCCTGGGCGACCCCCAACGAGCAGGCGAAGACGATCTGGCCGGCCGATCCGCACCTTGTCCACGACGCCGCCCTCGCGCGCTACGTGCGCGCGCACACGCTCCCGAGTGAGCGAGTGCTCGCGGTCTGGGCCGACGCGGACCTCTACTACCTCGCCGACCGCCGTCCCGCCGTTCGCTACCTCTGGTCGCGCAACATTGCGTCGATCCCCGGCGCCCTCGAGGCCGTTCGCCACGCACTGGCGACGCGGAGGGCGGAGCTCGTGGTCGTCGTCCAGCCGCCCGCGAAGCTCGATCCGAGCGGCCGCACCGCCGCTCTGCTACGGCGCGAGTACCGCCGTGTCGCTCGCGCAGGCGGCGCGTCCATCTACCGAAGCAAGAGCCACAGAAAGGCGAGCGCGACCAACAGCCCGAGCACCGCGACGTAGCGAACGACCGCGGAGTCGGACGGAGCCGCAAGCACCTGAGATCCCCCGGACGGGGGGTCAAATGCGGTCGCGGTTCGCCAAAGATGAAGGGCGTGGATCGAGTGTCTGCGGCGGCCCTCTCCATGCCACCTTCGGGCGGCATCCCGACGACCGGAAACGGCCATCCCGATCGGCACGATCTCGTCGACTCGTATCGCCGGCTCGCGGACGTCTTCCACCACGTCCTCTCCGAGCAGGCCCTCGACACGCTGCTCGACCGGATCGCGGACACGCTGGCCGAGCTGA
Source organism: Actinobacteria bacterium 13_2_20CM_68_14 (assembly GCA_001914705.1). Classification (GTDB taxonomy): domain Bacteria; phylum Actinomycetota; class Thermoleophilia; order Gaiellales; family Gaiellaceae; genus 13-2-20CM-68-14. Next base: position 6,739 of record MNDB01000030.1, read on the forward strand.
TCCCCTACGACACGCTCAGCATCTTCGAGGCCGACGAGGCCCAGACCGAGCTCGTCCCCGTGCTGGCGCGAGACCGCTGGGCCGATGAGATCATGCGCAACAAGATCGGGTTCGGCGTCGGCATCGCGGGCTGGGCCGCGCAGCATCGGGAGCCGGTGCTGACGAACGCTGCCCACCTCGACCCGCGGATGATGGTCGTGCCGGGCACGCCGCCGGACGAGCGCGAGGCGCTGATCACCGTGCCGCTGATCGCACGCGACTCGGTCAAGGGCGTCCTCAGCATCTACCGGCTCGGCGAGCACGCCAGCTTCGACAGCGAGGAGTTCGAGCTTGCCAAGCGGTTCGGCGACGCGGCCGCGCTGGCGCTCGACAATGCCAAGACACGGGCGCGGCTCGAGCGGCAGGCGCAGACCGACTCTTTGACCGGCCTCTACAACCACCGCTACTTCCACGAGCACGTGCGCTCAGAGCTGACCCGGGCCTACGGCCACGGGGTCGGCGACCAGGTGCTCCGCGAGCTCGCGACGCAGCTGAGGGCCGCCGTGCGCGGGTCGGACCTTGTCTGCCGGCTCGGCGGCGAGGAGTTCGGGGTCGTCATGGGCTCTTGCGGCACCGAGGATGCGGTTGCGCTCGCGAACCGCCTGACCGAGCGCCTGAAGGAGCTCGAGTTCGGCCCGGCCGGCAAGATCACGGTCTCGGTCGGCGCCGCGGAGGGGCCTTCCGATGCGTCTAACCCACGCGAGCTGATCGCCTGCGCCGAGGCCGCGATGATGACCGCCAAGGCGCGAGGCAAGGATCTGATCGTGCTCTTCGACGAGTCGACGTACGAGCGTCCCGACTCGACGTCGGTCGCGAACTCCCGCGTCCGCTCGATCGCGCATCTCAAGCTGCTCCAGAGCCTCGCGGGCAAGCTCAACCGGCTGAACGACGTCCGCGAGATCGGGACGGCGATCGCCGACGAGCTGCGGGGCCTGATCGACTACCACAACTGCCGGGTCTCGATCGTCGACGGCGACGACGTCATCCCGATCGCCTTCCGCGGCATCCTCTCCTCGCGCGGCGGGCACGAGGTTGAGATTCCCCGCTCGAAGGTCGGTGAGGGGATCACGGGCCACGCGGTTGGCGAGGGGAAGTCGCTCTTGATCGGCAACGCGCTCGACTGCGAGTACGCGGTCACGATTCCCGGCACCGAGCCGCTGGAGGAATCGCTGCTCGCCGTGCCGCTCAACTACGGCTCGCGCGTGATCGGCGCGATCGTGATCTCGAAGCTCGGCCGCGACCAGTTCGACGAAGACGACGTCCGGCTACTCGAGGTGCTAGGCGGCCACGCCGCGGTCGCGCTCGAGAACGCACGGTTGTACGAGTCGCAGCGACGGGAGGCCGAGCACTTCAAGGAGCTGCTCGGGTTCAGTCGCGAGCTGGCGACTGCGGAAGGACTGCCGGAAGTGCTTCGCCGGATGGTCGAGCTCTCGGCGATGATCCTGGGAGCGCCCAGGACGTCTGTGTGGGTCCAGGACGCTCAGACGCAGGAGCTCGTGCCCGGTGCGGTCTGGGGGTTCGAGCCTGACCGGCGAGAGCGGATCCTGGGGCTCCGCATCGCCCCCGAGCGCCTGGGGCCGCTCGCTGACCGCGCAGAGCCTTTCGTGCTGGACAACGCCGAGGCGGCGGCTATCCACGGGCTCCCGGAGCTTGACGACGGAACGGCGTTCGCGGTCGCACCGATCACCCTCGACGGCGGGCGGTTCTGCTGCATCGTCGCCGCGATCCCACCAGACGCGCCGCACGAGCTGGACGAGGATCACGTCGGGCTGCTTGCAGGACTCGCGCACCAGGCGAAGCTCGCGATCACCAACGCCGGCACCTTCGAGAACCTCGAGGCGACATTCGTTTCGACCGTGGCCGCCCTGGCGAACGCGCTCGAGGCGAACGACGAATACACGTCGTCGCACACCCGCTGGATCACCGACACGGCTTTGAAGGTGGGCGCGACGCTGGGATTCGACTCGAAGTCGCTGAAACAGCTCGAGCTGGCGGCACTCTTCCACGACATCGGCAAGATCGGAATCCCGACGAGCATCCTGCTCAAGCCGGGGCCGCTTACGCCCGACGAACGGCGGATCATGCAGCAGCATCCCGAGCTCGGAGAGAAGATCCTGGCGCCGATCGACCGCCTGGCGGAGGTGCGCTCGATCGTGCGGAGCTGCCACGAGCATTACGACGGAAAGGGCTATCCCGACGGGATCTCGGGCGACGAGATCCCGTTGGAGGCGCGGATCATCCTGGTCTGCGACGCGTTCCACGCGATGACGACCGACCGGCCGTACCGGAAGCGCCTGTCGGTCGAGGAGGCCTGCCGCCGGCTGCGCGAAGCCGTCGGTACGCAGTTCGACCCGACCGTGGTCGAGGTCTTCCTTGCGCTGCGCGGCGAGATCTGGTCGCCTTCCGCGGCTCCGGAACTGCTCGCTTCCTAGCGATCCGACCCGGCGCCCGTTCCGAATACACGGCAGGAACTGATTGGGCAGCCTTCGAACAGGAGGGTGAGATGGAACAACGCATGACGAGGTCCTAGCGCGGCGTTCGTCTACCTTGACCTCGCGTGGAGGTCATCGGCGTGCTGCAGATGCTGGACGAGGCGGGGGCCGAAGCAGACGTCAGGCCTGCACTCGCTCTGCTCGCCGCGCCCGAGCCGCTCATCGAGCCGGACGAGCTGACTCCGGCGCTGCGCCGCGCGATGCTCCTGCTCGCGGCGGGCGGCGATCCCCAGCGGGAGCTCGAGCTGGACGGACGCGCAGTCAGCGCGCTCGCGGCCGAGCTCGATCGCCCGGGGCGCCGCACAGAGGTCAGCCGCGGGCTGGAGGCCCTACGCGAGGATGCAGCCGGTCTCGCCAACGTCTCCTCCGCGCTGGACGAGCTGCTGCTCGACGCCGGCTTCGCCTGGAGGGCCTACGCGTGCGCGCTGCTAGCCGACGAGCTCGAACCGGACTAGCCCCACCAGAACGCGGACGCGATCACCACGTAGAGCCCGATCAGGACGACGCCCTCGGGCCACGTGCTTTCGCCGTCGTAGACGACAACCGCCGTCACGAACGCCGCCAGGAGCAAAGAGATAGCCAGCAGAGTCGGGAAGACCAGGGTCATGCTCGTGGCGAAGAAGAGGCTCGCGAACAGGATCACGGGGGTCAGCGCCAGCGCCACCTGCAGCGACGAGTTCACGATCACGGAGATCGCGAAGTCCGGCCTGTTACGCAAGGCGAGCTGGACGCCGACGACGTTCTCCACCGCGTTGCCGGCGATCGCGACGACCACCAGCCCGGCGAAAGTCTGGCTCATGTGCAGTGAAGCGGTCGCGGGCTCCAACGCGGAGACGAACCAGTCGCTGACGAAAACGGCGCCCGCCGCCGCTGCCGCAAGCACGGCGATCGTGGCCGTGAGCGACCACCGCGGCGGCTCCGGCGACATGGCGTCTCCCGTCAGGAAGATCCCAAGCGTCGAGACGAAGACGACCAGCAAGACGCCGCCGCAGATCAGGCTCAGCGTCTGCTCGTGCGCCGCGGCGGGAGAGTGCAAGACGTCGGCGAACGTGGGCACGGAGAGGATCGCGGCGGCGAGAAGCGTCAGCGTCGCGATCGTCCTCGCGCGAGGCGAGTCGAACCGCTGGGCGCCGTTTCGGAGCCCTCCGGCGAAGAAGGCAAGCCCGAGCACCAGCAAGCTGTTGGCGAGCACGGAGCCGATCAGCGCCGCCTTGACGACACCGATTAGCCCTTTTTGGAGCGCGAACAGCGCTACGAACAGCTCGGGGAGGTTGCCGAGCGCCGACTGAACCGAGCCGGCGCCGCCTGCCCCAAGCCTGCCTCCAAGCTGCTCGGTAGCCGTGCCGACGAGGCGCGCGAGCACTGCCAACGCGACCGCCGCCGCGACGAAACGGAGAACCGCGTTCAGGCCGGCGTAATCGAGCACCCCGGCGATCGCAACGAGAGCCGCGGCGACCACGATTTCGACCTGCTCTCGCCGGGTCAAGCCTGCTCGCACCGCGCGACGCTATCAACGGGGGAGCCGGCTCCCCCAAAAAGGGGGATCGAGGCTACAGCGGCGCGAAGGCACAGCCGATACGAAAACCGTGCGGCCAATTCTGTCTATGAGAGGGGTCTCTTTCGTGCGTACTCGCGCCCTGGTGTTTCTTCCGGTTCTCGCGTTTGCGGCGTCGCTCGCTGCTCCCGCTTCGGCTTCGCAGCTCGTCAACCGCGACGTCCGCAACATCCAGCTCGCCGTGAACAACAAGGGCGAGGCGCTGGTCACCTACCGGACCGTGCGCGGTAGGACGCAGCACGTGCTCGCCTGGGGTGCAGTCAATGCGCGGCAGCCCAACCGGACGCTCAGGCAACAGCGCTTCAAGCTCGACTACGCGGGCGG
>MNDB01000089.1 GCA_001914705.1 Actinobacteria bacterium 13_2_20CM_68_14
GGCCGAAGGCTCCTCGTATGGGTCGTTCACTCCGGTGAACTCCTTGATCTCGCCTTTGAACGCTTTTTCGTAGAGCCCCTTGACGTCGCGGCGTGCACACTCGTCGACGGACGCCTGGACGTAAACCTCGACGAACGCGCCGAACTCCTCGACGAGCTCACGCGCGATGCGACGTGTTCTTTCGTAGGGCGAGATCGCTGCGGCGATCGCGGCCCCGCCCTGCCGAGTCAGACGCGACGCCACCCAGCCGACCCGCTCGATGTGTGTGTCGCGGTCTTCCTTCGAGAACCCGAGTTCTTTCGAGAGGTGGGTGCGTACGGTGTCACCGTCCAGGTACTCGACGACGAGGCCGCGGCGGTCGAGCTCCGGACCGACGAGGTGCGCGATCGTGGTCTTGCCCGAACCTGACAGGCCGGTGAACCAGAGCGTGAAGCCGCCGGCGCGGGCGTGTGTGGTCTCCGGGTGCTCGACCGCGTAGATGTGGTTGGTCATGTGCCTCCTATTTGGTTTCGACGTGAATGCCACATTCGAGCTTGTCCGAGCCGGCCCAGCGGCCGGCGCGCTCCTCCTGGTCGGGCGAGGTCGGCCGGGTGCAGGGAATGCAGCCGATCGAGCGATAGCCCGACTCGTGCAGCGGGTTGTACGGAATCTCGTTGACCTGGATGTAGGCCCAGACGCGCTTCTCGTCCCAGTCGGCGAGCGGGTGGAACTTCCAGACGCCGTAGCGGTCCGACCACTGCAGCTTCGGCGTCGCCGCGCGGCTCGGCGACTGGTCTCGGCGGATGCCGGCGATCCAGCCCTCATACGGTTCTAGCGCCTCCAATAGGGGCTCGACCTTGCGGATGTGGCAGCAGCGGTCCGGGTCGCTTTCCCAGAGATTCGGGCCCTCGCGCTTGTGCTGCTCGGCGACCGTGATCACCTGCGGGCTCTGGAGCGTGAGCCCGTACCGCTCGACAAGCCGGTCGCGCGTCTCGTAGCTCTCGCGGAAGAAGAGCTGCGTGTCCAGCTCGATCACGGGGATGTCGAGCCCGAGCTCCGAGACCATGTGCACCAGCACCGACGACTGCTTCTGCCACGAACATGTCAGGCAGAGCTTGTCGCCGAACTCCTCGTACCCCCAGCGAAGGAGCTCCTCGGCCGGCATCGCCTCGAAGTCGAGCTCAGGTAGCGGGGGTGCGGTCGCCACCGAGCAGCACCTCCTTCAGCGTGTCTCCGCGTAGCCCGAGCCGGAGCGTCTCCAGCGGGATCACCTCGTCCGGCGGGATGTTCCCGAGGTTGACGTTCGGGCCGAACTCCTTCACGAACCAGGCCTGCGACTCCTTCGTCGGCGCCTCGAAAAGGAGGTCGGAGACCTCGATCTCGTGGACAATCTCGTCGACGAGGCCGGTGCGCATCTCTCCGGTCGGGCGATAGATCCCGGCTGTGCCGCCTTCCCGGCCTTCGGTGATCACCTTCCAGGCGCCGGCGGCGAGCTCTTCCTTGATCCACTGGACCCAGAGATATGGGGCGTAGTTGACGTCCGTGTCCTTCGACCCGACCTCCGAGAGGACGACGAAGTCCTCCGCAAAGTCGGCGATCAGCTCGAGCTTGCGCTCGCGCGGGATCTCGAGCGTTCCGTCCGAGATCTCGACGTGGGAGAAGCGCTGGTCGCGCAGCCACTGCTTGAACTCGTCCAGCCGGCCGCGGCCGTACACCGCCTCGAACAGCGTTCCCCCGCACACCACCGGGGTCTCGAACGAGCGATAGAGGGCGATCTTCTTCTCGAGGTTGTTGGTGACGTACGACGTCCCCCAGCCGAGCTTGACGATGTCGACGAACTGCCCGCCGGTGTCGAACATGCCTTCGATGTCGCGCAGGTTGAGGCCCTTGTCGATGACGTGGGTCAGGCCTTCCGTGCGCGGCTTGCCGGGGCGCTGGGGCAGGTCGAGGAAACCGTCGTTAAAGGCGGGCATAGAGCTCCTTCAGCTTCTCGTGGGCAGCGGACTGAACGTCGTGGTAGAGCGAGTTGCCATGGGCGTCGATGCCGACGGTCAGCGGCCCGAAATCCTTGACGCGGAACTTCCAGAGGCACTCGGGCATCAGTTCCTCCCACGCGACCTCCTCGATCTCCTCGATCTGGGTCGTCTCCAGCGCGGCCGCTCCACCGACGATCGCGAAATAGACCATCCCGAGCTTGCGCATCGGCTCGATCGCGTCGTCCGGGAAGCCGCCTTTGCCGCAGATCGCCCGGACGCCGTACCGCTCCCCCAGCGGCTCGGTGAACCGCACCATCCGCGCCGAGGTCGTCGTGCCGATACAGACCTTCTCGTAGCGCCCGTCCTCGAGCTTGCGGACACCGGGTGCCGTGTGGAGCAGGAAGGCGCCGCGGAGATCCATCGGCGGCTCGACCCCCTGGTCGAAGATCCGGATCTGCGTCCGGTCGCGGATGCCGATGATGTGGCCCTGAACGGTGACCTCGTCACCGGCGCGGAGCTTGAGGATCTCGCTCTCGTCGGTGATCGGGAAGGTGACTTCGTGCGTCGCCATCAGAACTCGCGGTCGAAGTCGATGTCGCCGTCGGCGGAGATGTGCGCGCTGGCGCGCCGGGCGGCCCAGCACTGGTAGTTGACGGCGACCGGGTTCAGCGTCATGTGCGTGTCCGCGTGTTCGATGTGGCACTGCAGCACGGTGACGTCCCCGCCGAGGCCCATCGGCCCGATCCCGGTCTCGTTCAGGAGGCCGTAGAGCTCCTCCTCGAGCTGGGCGACGATCGGGTCGGGGTTCCGTGTTCCGACAGGGCGGGCGATCGCCTCCTTCGCGAGGTACATCGCGTAGTCGGCCGAGCCGCCGATCCCGACGCCGACGATCCCCGGCGGACACGGCTTGCCGCCGGCGCCGACGATCGACTCGAGCACGAACTGCTTGATCCCCTTCACGCCGTCGGCGGGGACACACATCTTCAGGAAGCTCATGTTCTCCGAGCCCGAGCCCTTCGGGACGCACTTGACGTCGAGGCCGTCCCAGTCGGCGATGAACTCCCAATGGACGATCGGCAGCCGGTAGCCGGTGTTCGGACCCGTGTTTTCGCGCGTGATCGTGTGGACGGCGTTCGAGCGCAGCGGATGCTCGACCGTCGCGCGCTCGGTGCCGTGCTTCAGCGCCTCGTAGATTCGCGTCGGATGCAGGGGGAAGTGCTCGCCGACACGGCACGTGTACACGGCAATGCCCGTGTCCTGACAGACGAGGTTGTGCTCGTCGTCCGCGATCCCGACGTTCTTCATGATCGTCGACAGCACCCGCTGGCCCGAGATCGAGGTCTCACGCTTCTGTGCCTCGGCCAAAGCGTCGCGCAGGTCCTGCGGGATGTCCATCAGCGCCCAGACGTAGAGGTGCGCCGCGGCGTCCTCGACTGCGCGCTGGAGGTCGGTGGCGACGGCGCTCATCCGCGCACCTTCTCCGCAGCGGCCGCGCCGGCGCGTCGGCCGAAGACTGTGCACTCGAGCAGCGAGTTGCCCATCATCCGGTTGCGCCCGTGCGTGCCCCCGGCGATCTCGCCGCACGCGAAAACACCCTCGAGCGTCGTCTCGCCTTGGTCGTCGATCACGAGCCCCCCGTTCTGGTAGTGGAGCACCGGATAGGTCAGGATCGCCTCCTGTAGAGGGTCGACCCCCGCGGCACGGTAGCGGCGCAGCATGTACGGCAGCGAGACGTCCGCGTCGGCCTCGGGAATCCGGGTCGTGTCGAGGTAAACGGCAGGCCGACTATCGGGAGTCTCGACGCCACGCCCGGCCGACACTTCGTCGAAGATCGCCTGCGAGACCTCGTCGCGGGGACCGAGCGGATCCGTGAACTCCTCGCGCTCGGCATTCAGCAGCGTTGCACCGTAGGCGCGTGTCGTCTCCGGGATCGAGTAGCCCTGCATGTTCGCCGGCCAGGCGCCGCCGTTCGGGTGGTACTGAAGCGCGTCGAGGTCGCGGGACTCGGCGCCCAGGTCGAGCGCCATCTGCGTCACCTCACCGGTCGCTCCGGGGTGGTTGGTCGAAAGCTCGCCTCGCTCCCTGGCCTCGCGGTAGCAGCGGCCTCCTGCCGCCAGCACGACCGCGCCGGTTTCGATCACGTGCTCGCCGCAATGCGCCCGCCAACCGTTCGCAGTCGGCTCGAGCGAGCTCAGCGGTGACTTCGTGAACGTCTTCACCGTCGAAGGCTCGACTGCGTCCCGCAGGGCCGCGGTGATTGCATGGCCGGTGCGGTCTCCGACCTGGAGCAGTCTTTGAACCCCGAGCTCTTCGAGCCAGTGGATCGCACCCGGCGCCTCACCTGTCAGCACCTCGACGAGCCGCCGGTCGGCGGTCTCGTGCGAGCTCTTCCAGACGTCCTCGGCGTGCTGCTCGGGCGAGTCGTCGTCGCCGAAGGCGGCCTGGATCCCGCCCTGCGCCTTCGCCGAGTTGCAGGACTGCAGCGAGCCCTTGGCGGCGAGAGCGACGCTGGCACCCGCGCGGTGGGCCGAGACGGCCGCGGCGAGGCCGGAGGCGCCACTTCCGATCACGAGCACGTCGACAGACACGGGCGCAGCCATGGGCCCGGAGTCTACCACTCCGCTGTTAATCACAGACATTAGTCTGGCTTATCGGTAGTCAAGACTTCGGAGCGCGCGGCCGATGACCGGAAGATGACCCGTGGCCTGGGAATCGTCTCGCTCGTCGTCAGCCTCGTGATCTCCCTGATGCTGTTCTCATCCCAGCTGACACGAGGCGGCTCGAAGCCCGCGAGCCCGAAGGAGAATCCGATCGTCCAGCAGGCGAGCTCCGTCGCCGCCGAAGCCGCGGCGATGCAAGCCGAGCACGAGCTTGCCGCCTACCAGGCCGATCGCGGCACCTTCGTCGGCGCGACCGTCACCGACATCGCGGGCGTCACTGTGCTGCACGCGGAGCCGACCACTTTCTGCCTCCAGATCGCCTCGAACGGCGGCGTCCTCTACGACGCGGGGCCCGGCGGCACGCCAACGCCGCAGCGCTGCTAAGAAACCACGACCGGCCCCGCCGTCGCCAGCTCGATCGCCTCGTCGAGCGTGAGGCTCGCCCCTCGCTCGAGCTCCTCTTCGAACCGGCCGGGCTCGAGCTTCATGCGGGCAGCTTCCTGGTAGACGTCGATCCAGGGTTGGCGCTCGGGCGTCCGTGTCGTCCCGACCGACTCGAGGACGGCATCGGCGGCCCCGAACAGCGCGGCCGCCCTCGCGCCCTCTCCTCCGGCCGCGGCGATGCCAGCGGCGGTCTCGAGGCACTCGGCGACGGCCCGCGGCTCGTTCAGGCGCCGCACGATCCCGAGGCTCTCTTCGACAAGTTCTTGGGCGCGGCCGAGCTCGCCGCGGATCACGATGGCCGAGGCAAGAGAACGCAGGCAGGCCGCGACAAGCTGCGGCGTCCCGCCGGCCCGCGCGAGCTCGAGCGCCTCTTCGCAGCGCTCGATCGCGGCCCCGACGTTGCCCAGTGCTAGCTCGATGAGACCAAGATCGCGCGCGACCGTAGCCGCGTTGAAGGTCGAGCCGAGCTTTTCGGCAAGCCGTGCGCCCTCGTCGTAGAGGTCCCGCGCGCGGTCGAAATCCTGACGGAAGAAGGCAATGTTGCCGAGGTTCGTCAGCACCGCCATCCTGCGCTCGTCGTCGTCGAGCCGGCGGGCGACCTCAAGGCTTTCTTCAAAGGCTCGCTCAGCGCCCTCGATGTCGCCGTCCTCCGCGGCGAGCACTCCGAGGCCGTTGAGCGCCTTCGCTCTCGAGACGAGCGGCGCGTCCGGCGCCGCGGCCAGCGCGGCCTCGAGCGCCGCCCGGCCCTCGCTCAGGTCGGCGTGCAGCAACCAGAGCCGCCGCAGGGCGCCGGCAAGCCGCAATGCGGTCAATCCGTCGCCGCTCTCGAGGGCGAATGCGAGCGCGGCTCGGAAGTTGTCGCGCTCGAGGTCCAGGCGCGCCGCCCAAACGTCCTGGCTCGACCCGTTCAGCTCCGGCTCGCCCTCCTCTGCGACGCCGCCGAAGTACGCCGCGTGGCGCCTGCGAAGGTCGACCTCCTCGCCGGCGGCCACGAGACGCTCGAGCGCGTATTCGCGGACGATCTGGAGCATCGTGAACCGCCGCACGTGCGAGCCCGTGTCGACGACCAGGCTCTTGTCGGCCAGCGAACCGAGCAGCGGAAGCACGTCGTCGCCTTCCTCGCTGTGGCAGACGGATTCGGCGGCCGCCAGCGTCCAGCCGCCAACGAAGACGGAGAGCCGGCCGAACAGCCGCCGCTCGGCGTCGTCGAGCAACTCGTAGCTGGAGTCGATCGCGGCGCGGAGCGTGCGGTGGCGTTCCGGCGCATCCTGGACGGCGGCGGGCAGCTCGAGCCGCTTGCCGAAGCGTGCAAGCAGCTCGCCGGGGCTCAGGATCTTTATGCGAGCCGCGGCCAGCTCGATCGCGAGCGGCAGCGCGTCGAGCGCGGCGCAGAGGGCGACGACGTCGGCGACGTTCTCTGCCGCGAGCTCGAAGTCGCGCTTCGCAGCCTGCGCGCGGGCGACGAAGAGCGCGACAGCGGGTGCCGCACGTGCCGCCTCGTCGTCGTCCCCTTCCCCGGGCAGCGCCAGCGGGCCAACCGGAAACTCGTGCTCGCCGGTCAGATGGAGGACGGCGCGGCTCGTGACGAGCAGCTGCAATTCGGGCGACGCCGAGAGCAGGCGGCCGAGCAGCGGCGCGGCCTCCGTCAACTGCTCGAAGTTGTCGAGCACAAGCAGCGGCGGCTCGTGCACCAGGTGGTCGGCGAGCGCCTCCTCGACCGGCCGTCCACCGGCGCTGAGGTGAAGTGCGTTCGCGATCGTCGAGGCGACCAGCCCGGGATCTGAGAGATGCGAGAGATCGACGAAGAAGGCCCCGCGGCGCTCGTCCGACGCGAGCCGCCGTGCAACCTCCGTCGCGAGCCTCGTCTTCCCGATCCCGCCAGGCCCGGTCAGCGTCAGCAGACGCGCCCGTCCGGATTGCAGAACGTCGGCGGCCTCGGCCAGCTCGCGCTCGCGCCCGAGCAGCGGTGTCGGCGCGGCGGGCAGGTCGACCCGGCGCGCGGCGCCGCCCGCCGCCGCCAGGCTCTCGTCCTGGACAAGGATCGCCCGCTCGAGCGCCTGCAGCGCCGGCCCGGGCTCGATTCCGATTTCCTCGACCAGGGTCTCGCGTGCGGCGCGGTACTCCGCGAGCGCATCCGACTGGCGGCCGTCCCGGTAGAGAGCCAGCATCAACTGTGCCCGAGCGCGCTCCCGCAGGGACTGAACCGCGACGAAGGCCTGGAGGGGAGGGATCAGCTGCTCGTGGCGTCCGAGCGCGAGCTCGGCATCCGCGAGATCCTCGAACGTGCTCAGACGGAGCTCCTCCAACCGTGCGGCCTCGTGCGTAGCGAACTCGGCATAGACAACGTCCACGAGCGCAGGTCCTCGCCAGAGAGCCTCTGCCTCGGACAGGAGCCGCGCGGCGAGCTCGGCGTCTTCGGCAAAGAGGGCGGCGCGGCCTTCAGCGGCGAGCCGCTCGAAGCGCCTGCTGTCGATCGTCTCTTCCGGCGCGTTCAACTGATAGCCGGTCGGGGTGGTCGCGAGCACCGCGCCGCGATCGACGCCGACCTCGAGCACGTCGCGGAGCCCGGAGACGTGAACCTGCAGGGCGTTCTTTGCCCGCGCCGGAGGGCGCTCGCCCCAGAGCGCGTCGATCAGGTGCTCGCGGGAAACCGAGCGGTTCGGCTCGAGCGCGAGCGCAAGGAGCACCTTGCGCTGATTGCCGCCCGCGACCGAAACGACGTCCGTTCCGCGCCGCACCTCGAGCGGGCCGAGAATCCGGTACTCGAGCCGCATTTCGATTGTTCAGCCTCCTTCAGTTCGGCGTCGCAAGCGAGCGCCTTAAGCGGAGCTTAAGCGGGTGGTGGGAACATCGCTTCGCCGTCAGTCAAGGAAGAGCCGCAGACCGTGAGAGGAGACCGCAAGTGCCGACCGAAGGCACAGCCAGCTTGAAGAGCCCGGTTCGGACGCGGAGCTTCTGCGGCGGAGAGGGGCGCGCGCAAGCGGCCGGGAGCCGTCACCCGGCCGCTCGTGCGTCAACCTGTGGCTCTGCCTATGCCCCGAAATCGCCAGATCAAAGGAAGGAGGCCGGATGATCGCCTCGAGCGCATTTGACGGCCATTAGTCCGGCCTCACCAGACGGAACGTAGGAGTTCGGCGACCTCGGCAGGCTCAGCTTGCCGGGGGTTCGCCTTTGCTCCACCCCGTTGCGACGCGGCGTGGCCCAGCTCGTCGAGGTCCTCCTCGGGCACGCCGAGATCGCGCAGGCGCTCGAATCCGCCGAGCAACGCCAGTTCTTGTACCCGCCCCACGGGATCGTCCGTTGCGAGGGCTTCCGCGAAGCGGGCGATCTCCTCGCCGGCAACCGGCCGGTTGAACCGCAGCGCAGCAGGGAGGCAGATCGCGTTCAGCGCACCGTGCGGCAGCCCATAGCGGCCGCCGACCGCCTGCGCCATCGCGTGACCCAGACCCAGCCCCGCGAGCCCGAGCGCATGTCCGGCGACATCGGCGCCCGCGAGCAGCTTCGTCCGCGCCTGCCGGTCCTCGCCGAAAGCGGCCACCCGCGGCAGCGCCTCGTTGATCGTCCGAGCGCCCTCGATCGCGAGCACGTCGGCCTGGGGACTCCGCCCTTTGACGTAGAGCGCCTCAGCACAGTGCGCGAGCGCGTTCATGGCGGTGCCGACCGTCACGTCGAGCGGGAGCCCGAGGCTCAGGTCGGGGTCGTAGACGATGCCGGCGAGATCCGCTCCCGACCCGCCGCCCTGCATCCGGCGCTCCGGGTCGCGGATCCCGAAGTTCGTGGCCCATTCGGCGCCCGCGTACGTCGTCGGCACCGAGACAACCGGCAGACCCGTTGCGACCGAGACGGCCTTCGCAAGGTCGATCGCGCTGCCGCCGCCGACCGCCAACAGCCCGTCGGCGCCCTCGGCAGCCGCGGCAATCTCGTCGATCCGGTGGCTCGGCACCTCGTTCCAGCGTCCCACTGCGGGCAGGTCGAGCTCCGACCAGCGCTCGCTCGCGATCAGGAACGGCCGCTCGATCCCGAGCTCCCCCAGGAGCCCGGGGAGCTCCCGAAGACCCCACCGAACGATCACGCCGGCTCCGCCGCACCCCACACCGTTGCGGCCTTGCAGCTGGGGTTTAGCGGCCGCGCCGCGCAGCAGGCGGCCGCACCGGCAAAGCCGGCGCGGCCTCTTTGACGGCATCGCAAGCGACGCCTCACGCCGCGAGCTTGGCCCGGGCGAAGTCGACGAACGCCTCGGCTGCTCGTGTCGGCGAGCGTCCGGCCGGTCGCACGAGCGAGATCTCACGGACGGGCTCATGGCCCTTGACCCGGGCCGCGGCCAGCGTGCCCGCCGCGAGCTCGGCCTCGACGCCCGAGCGCGAGATGAAGGTGACGCCGAAGCCGGCGGCAACCGCGCTCTTCACGGACTCCTGCAGCCCGAGCTCGAGCCGGACATCGAGATCGCGCAGGCGCAAGGGGCCGCCGCGTAGCTCGTCCTCGATTACTTGGCGGACGCCGGCGCCTTCCTGCATCAGGATCAGGTGCTCGCCCCGGAGCTCGTCGAGCGTCACCTGCCTGCCCGCGAAAGCGTGGCCGGGAGGGACGACGAGGATCACCTCATCGCGGAAGAAGGGCTCGAAGACGACCCCGCGGTGGCGCGGCGCGGCGCCGACGATGCCGAGCTCGAGCTCGCGTTCGGCCACCTGCTCGATCACCCGATTCGTGTCCGAAATCGACAGCGCGACACTCAACTCAGGGTTCGTGCGCTGGAACTCGCCGAGCAGCACCGGGACGACCGTGCCACCCGGCCCGGTCGAGGCGCCGAGCGCAAGCTCGCCACGCAGCACGTCGCCGTCTCCTGCGAGCTCGTCGAGCAGCTGCCCCTCGAGCGCGAGCATGCGCTGCGCGGCCCGGTAGAGGCGCTGCCCCGCCTCAGTCGGCTCGACCCGTCGCCCCGAGCGGTCGAGCAGCTTCGTCCCAAGCCGCTTCTCGAGCGAGCGAATCTGAAGGCTGACGGCCGGCTGGGTCACCCCGAGCCGCTCGGCGGCCTGCGAGAAGCTCTTGCGGTCGACGACTTCGCAGAAGGCGGAAAGCTGACGCGTATCCATAAGCGTTCATTATGAAGGAGGGCGTAGTGCCTCACGCGGTGATGGTGCCGAGTCTCTCGGTTGCGAGCACCAAGCCAGAGGCTGCCATCGTCCCGCGGGCCAAGGCTTGGAGCCTTGGCAAGGGCGAGGGTGGACTCTGGCGCCGCGTGATCGCGGGCGAGAGGCCGGCGTGTATCGCCGGGTGAAGCACTGACTATTGCGTTCAGGCAACCGCGAGCGCGGCGAGGACCTCCTCGCCGTAGCGCTCGAGCTTCGTCGGGCCGACGCCCGGCACCGCTGCGAGCTCCGAGAGCGTTCGCGGCCCTCGCTCGGCGATCTGCTCGAGCGTGGAGTTGTGGAAGACGACGTAGGCCGGCACCTCGTCGGCCTTCGCTCGCTCGAGCCGCCACTGCTTCAGCGTCCGGAAGGCCGGCGGTAGCTCTTCCTCCGAGCGGCGCGGGGCTGCTTCGCGGCGAGTCTCGACCCCGAGCTCGGCGAGGAAACGGCTCGGCCGGCGCGTCCAGGTCAAGGCGAGGTGCTTGCGGGCCCTTGTAATGCCGACGTAGAGCAGCCGCCGCTCCTCCGCGATCGCCTTGTCGTCGCCGAGCGCCTGTTTGCACGGGAGCTCGCGCTCCTCGATCCGGGGCAGGAAGACGGCGTCCCACTCGAGCCCCTTGGCGCGGTGCAGCGTCAACAGGTGAACGCCTCCCTGGGCGCCGTGGTCGAAGCGCTCGCGGAGCCAGGCGATCCACGCCCCGATGTCGCGGGTGCCGTCGTCGAACTCCTCGGCCAGGACGATCAGGCGCGCGAGGTCGCTCTGCCGCGTCAGCTCACGTTCTCCCAGGTCCGGAGGCGGCGTCTC
The DNA here is from genome assembly GCA_001914705.1 of Actinobacteria bacterium 13_2_20CM_68_14. Classification (GTDB taxonomy): domain Bacteria; phylum Actinomycetota; class Thermoleophilia; order Gaiellales; family Gaiellaceae; genus 13-2-20CM-68-14. Next base: position 10,991 of record MNDB01000089.1, read on the forward strand.
CTCCCAGCCGTGCTCGAGGGCGAGGCGCCGGACTTCGTACGCAACCGTGCGTGACGTCGAGCCGCCGAGCGCCTTCAGCAGCTGACGGGCGGCGTCGCGCGTCAGCAGAGCCGCGCCCTGGAAGGGAATCTCCGCGTCGCTAAAGGCCTCCTCGAAGTCGACCGAGCGCGCGTTCAGGCGGATCAGCACGGCCATCTCCTCGAGGGGCGTGCCGGCGGCGTGCAGCTCGCGGACGCGCTCGACGACGAACTGCGCTTCGGCATCGCCGCCGTCGAAGCCGCGCAGCTCGGGCTCCGGGCCCGGCCCGTGCGTCTCGCGCAGATGCTTCTCGGCGCCGCCGAGCCGCGGGACGAGCCGGTTCGCGAGGCCGAGCACCTGCGGCGTCGAGCGGTAGTTGGCCTCCAGCCGAACGACGGTCGCGTTCGGGAAGTGCTGCGGCAGCGCCAGCAAGTACTCGGGAGTCGCGCCCGTGAAGGCGTAGATCGACTGGTAGTCGTCGCCGACCGCGCAGAGCTCGTCGCGGTCGCCGAGCCAGAGCTCGAGCAGCGTCTGCTGCAGCAGGTTGACGTCCTGGTACTCGTCGACCGTGAAGGCGCGATAGCGCTCGTGCACCTGCGCGAGCGCCTCGGGCTCGTCCTCGAGCAGCTTGATCGCCAGCCCGAGCAAATCCTCGAAGTCGATCGCGCCGGAAGCCTCCTTGCGCCGCTCGTACTCGCGGAAGACGCGGGCCATCAGGTCGTCCGGGATCGGCGGCTCGTGGCCGTTCAGACCACGGCGGTAGGTCTCGGGCGTCAGCCGCCGGTTCTTCGCCCACTCGACCTCGGTCGCGAGATCGACCGCGGGACGGAACTTGTACGGCATCGGCAGCGTGTTGCCGATCTGCCGGAGCATCAGAGCCTTGGAGGCGAGGACCCGCCCGGGCGGCTCGCCGCGGAACCAGCGGAGCTGGGCAAACGCGGCCGAATGGAACGTCCGCGCGCGGACGCCGCCGGCGCCGAGCTGTTCCAAGCGGCTCCGCATCTCACGCGCTGCCTTGTCCGTGAAGGTGACGGCGAGGATCTGGTCTGCTGAGAACGCACCCTTGGCGACCTGGTTTGCGATCCGCCGCGTGATCGTCGTCGTCTTGCCCGAGCCCGCGCCCGCGAGGATGCACACAGGCCCGCGCACCGTCTCGACGGCACGCCGCTGTTCGGGGTTCAACCCCTCGAAGATCGCCGACGCGTCCACCCGGCCACCCTAGCCCCGCCGCGTGACGGCGCTGTGGCGGATCTGCTTCAGAAGCGCGCTATTTCTTCGCTGCCGGCGATTCCAAGATGTCCTGCTGCTCGACGATCACGCGCGCCACGTCGACGAGCCGCAGATTCCGCTCTCGCGCCGCGAGCTGCAGCCGGCGGAACGCATCGGGCTCGGCCAGCCCGAGCGCCTTCATCAGCAGGCCCTTCGCGCGCTCGATGATCTTTCGCTCTTCGAGCGTCTGCTTCGTCTGAGCAAGCTCGGCCTGCACGCCCTCGAGCTCAGCGTGGCGAGCCGCGGCAAGCGAGATCGCAGCCTCGAGCTCCCGCGTGTCGACCGGCTTCGTCAGGTACGCGCCGGCGCCCGTCGCCACCGATCGCTCGATCAGGCCGCGGTCGTCGACCCCGGTGATCACGACAACAGGGCGGCCCAGGCCACGCGCGGTGAGCTCGGCGGCGGCCGCTAGCCCGTCGAGCTTCGGCATCTCGACGTCGAAGAGGTAGAGATCAGGCCCAGTCGCCGCCGCTTCGGCAACCGCCTGCTCGCCGTCGCCGACCGGGCCGAGCGGCTCGTGGCCGAGAGACCTGACCCGCTCGGCGAGAGCGAGGGCGATCACCGGATCGTCCTCGGCGATCAGGATGCGCATCAGAAAACGAGCTCCGCGCGCGTCCCGCCGCCGCTTCGCTCGACGAGCTCGAACGAGCCGCCGAGGCCTTCCTCGGCCATTCGCCGCACCAGCTCCAGGCCGAGCCCAGAGCTGTTGCCGTTGCGCGCCCCGCCAGCGTCCTCGACGCGCAAACGGGTTCGCGAACCGCCTTCGAGCTTGACGAACAAGGGCGGAGAACCGTGCTGAACCGCGTTCGTCACCAGCTCGTTGGCTACAAGCCCTAGTCGTTGGGCGGACGCAGCATCGAGGGTCACGGGCTCGGCGTCGAGGACGAGAGACACGTCGACGTCCTCCACGATCTGCGAGAGAAGCTGGTCGGCGCGAACGTGTTCCTCAGGCGTCTCGCTCAGCAGGCGATGCACTGCTGCGAGCGAGCGGATCCGTGACGCGGTGAGATCGAACTGAAGCCCGGCGCTGCCGTCGGGTCGTCCGAGCAAGAGCAGGTCGGCCGCGGTCTGGAGGCTGTTCTTGACCCTGTGCTCTGCATCCGCGAGAAGCGTTCGCTCCCGTTCCGCGCGTGCCGCAGCCTCGGCACCCGCCGCAGCTTCCCGCCGCAGCGCACGCGCGACGACGAGCGTGCCGCCGACGACCGCGGCCAGAATCGCAAGCCGCATTGCAGTCGCTCCGGCTGGCAGTGACACGACCACAGTGACGATCACGCAGGCCACGACTGTCGTCGCAAGCCACAAAACACGCCGGCGCCCCACCTGTACGACCGCAACGAAGGGAACCGCCAGGAAGAGAAGGAGCGAGAAGGACGAACCGCCGACGCCTACGAGCAGCACGACGAATGCGATCAGTGCGCCGGACCAGACGTCGAGCAGGGCAGACCCTCGCCCCTTACCGAGCCACTCCCGCCAGGGGACGACCATCGCGGCGAGGTTGCCGGCCGCAGCCGCGGCCGCGAGTGCGAGCAACAGCCAGCGGTGGCCTGCATCGACTCCGACGGCGATCCCAACGACGACGGATACGAGCGCCGCCCAGCCCAGCCACCAACCGACTCGGAGGGCGGACACGCGAAAGTCAAGCTCGAGACTCGCGGGCAGATTGTTCGCGGTCACTAAACCCTGGAGGTCTCTCCCCACAAGCCGATCAACGACAGCGGACGGGATCGTGTTCCCGCTGAAGCCGGCTTAACGCAAAAGCAATAGACGAACCGCCGCAGGGTCGGGAGCTGCTGCTACGGTCGAGGAGCGGCACCCACGAAAGGTGCCGGCGAGGCCAAGGTCGCCTCTTTCCCACGCGGAGCCTCGAGGGCTCACGCGGAGTCCTACGGGAGAGGCGAGATGGCCCCAGACCCCAAGCTCAACGAACAACAAGCCGGCCCAACGCTGGCGCCGATCGTGTTCGCAATCGGCGTCGCCGTCATCTTGGCCGGCCTCGTCGTGAACCTCGAAGTGATCGCGCCGGCCGGCGTCGCGATCACCGTGCTGGCAGCCGTCGCGTGGATTCGCGGCAGCGGAAAACGATCCCCGGCTCAGACCAAGTCGCTCGAACCCGCGACCAACGAGGGCGAGAGGTTCCCGCGCAGCCGTCTCCTCGAGCGTGCGACCCTAGGCCTCGGTGGCCTGGTCGCCGCCGGTGTGGCGCTGCCCGCGATCGGCGCGGCGGTCCTGCCGGCGTTCAGCCACACCAAGGCGCGGGCGATCGACCTCGGGCCGATCGGCGCATTTCCGGAAGGCGAGTTCGTGATCGCCACGTTCCTGTCCGACCCTCAGGCCGGCGAGATCTCTCGCCGGGCGGCATTCGTCCGGAACAACGGCTTCGTCGGCAAGTCGCCGAGCTTCACGATCATGTCAAGCCGCTGCACGCACGTCGGCTGTCCGACGCAGCCGAACGGACCGATCTTCGTCCAGAAGGAGGAGTTCCGGCGGACGAACGTCGGCGAGATCAAGGTCGTACCGACTCTGCCCGCGGGAGGCTTCGGCTGCCCCTGTCACGGCAGCCAGTTCGACACCGAGGGCAATCGCACGGCCGGGCCGGCCCCGCGGGCGCTCGACCGCTACCAGTTCTCGATTCGCAACGGGCGCCTCATCCTCGGCCCGATCTACAGCGTCAGCCGGGTCGACGGCGCAGCCGGGACCGCGCGGATCCACAGCTTCAAACGCCTCGGCGACGGCGAGCCTGCGTCGGGGCCCGAGTCGCTCCTCTACCCGCTCGACCCGATCTCATGAGCGTCTTCGAGCTCGACATCAGCTGGGCGGCGACGGCGTGGGAGCGGCGCTCCGTGCAGTGGGCGCTCGTCGCCTGCGACCAGGTCCGCGGCGTCTTTGTCACGGCGCGTGAAGACGTGCTCGCCGTGCTCTTCGACGGCGATCGGTGGACCTTCGACTCCTTCATCCGAACGCTTCAACCAGACCCGACCATCTACAGAAAAGGAGCTCTCCAGTGAAACGTTTCTCTTTCCGGCTGTTCGCCTTCGGGATGGCCCTCGGCGCCGTCGGGGCGGCAGTCGTCCTCGCCGCCAACGCTTATGCGCGCGTCGCACGGCCGACTCGTTCGACGAATGCACCACCCGCCACTGCCGCGCCGGCGACCTCACCCGACCAGGTGATCCAGTGGAACCGAATCCTGCTCGGAATCCTCAGGACCCCCGGCGCCCAGCCGGCGACGATCCACCCGACCCGCAGCATGGCGATTCTGCACGCGGCGGTCTACGACGCCGTCAACGCGATCGCGAAGACGAACGCGCCCTACCTCGTCGACCTCAGTGCGCCGCGGCACGCCTCTGAACCGGCGGCTGCCGCCGCCGCGGCACACGCGGTACTCGTGCGGCTCTATCCCGCCCAAGCAGCCATCCTCGACGCCGACCTCGCCGGGGCGCTGTCTCAGGTTCCGGATGGTAAGGCGAAGGATCAGGGCGTCAGGGTCGGCGAAGAAGCCGCCGCGGCAATCCTCACGCTGCGCGCCGGCGACGGCTCCGCAGCCACGCCGATCCCGTTCGTGCCGGGGTCGAATCCCGGCGACTACCAGCTCACGCCGCCCGCATTCGCGCAGCCCGTGTTCACGCACTGGCCCTTCGTGCAGCCGTTCGCGCTGCGGAGCGCGAACCAGTTCCGGCCCCCGCCGCCTCCGGCGCTGACGAGCCCCTCGTACACCGATTCATT
>MNDB01000018.1 GCA_001914705.1 Actinobacteria bacterium 13_2_20CM_68_14
GGGCGGTCGGGCGTGCTGACGCAATGCGCGATCGAGGAGCACCGCTCGCTTCAGCTCGCGATCCAGGGGATGACGACGTACGCCGAGACGCTATCGGTGTACGGCACGGAGCCGGTGTTCGTCGACGGCGACGACACCCCCTGGTCGAAAGCGTTCCTCGCCTCTGCCTACGCGTCGCGCGGGATCAAGGTTCGCTTCACGTCCGGCGGCGGGTCAGAGGCGCTGATGGGACACGCCCAGGGCTGCTCGATGCTCTACCTCGAGGCTCGCTGTCTATCGCTCGTGCGCGCGGCGGGGTCGCAGGGCGTTCAGAACGGCTCGATCTCCTGCGTCGCCCTCGTGATGAGCGTGCCCGGGGGCTCGCGCGAGATCCTTGCCGAGAACGTCCTCGCCGCCTGGCTCGACCTCGAGGTCGCCTCAGGCAACGACGCGATTGCCTCCCACTCGCCGACTCGCCGCGCGGCAAAGCTGATGGGCCAGTTCCTCCCCGGCACCGACTTTGTCACATCGGGCTGGAGCGTGATGCCACGCTACGACAACATGTTCGGCGGCGGCAACTACGACTCCGACGACCTGGACGAGTGGCTGACCATGCAGCGCGACTGGCAGGTCGATGGGGGAATCGAGCCGCTGACTGAAGAGCAGGTCGTAGACGTGCGCGAGCGCGGAGCGCGCGCGATCCAGGCTGTCTTCGCGGCCTTCGGCTTCCCAGCGATCGCGGACGAGGAGGTCGAGGCGGCCACGTACGGGCTCGACAGCCGCGACCTGCCGGACCGGGACCGCGCAGCGGACGTCGCTGCGGCTGATCGCGTCCTGGCGGAGGGCATCAGCGGGCTCGACGTCGCCCGCGAGCTCGATCGGCACGGCTTCAGCGAAGTCGCCGAGGCGATTCTCGGCATGCAGCGTCAGCGCGTATCGGGTGACTACCTCCAAACGTCGGCGATCATCGACGCGACCGGGGCAGTGAGCGCAGCCGCCAACGATCCGAACCTCTACAGCGGCCCCGGTACCGGCTACCGGCTCGAAGGCGAGCGCTGGGAGCAGCTTCAGCGCCTCCCGCACGAGCTCGACGCGCGCGCTCTCGAAGGGCCGGACGCTGCCGACCAGGCGGTGGTCGCCGAGACGGAGGTCGCCGGCATCGCCGACCGAGCTGACGACGTCGTAATCGCAGTCGGCCCTGCCTTCGCCGACCACCTGCGGACGACGATCGGGGGCCTGGCCCATCGCGACGTGCTCCAGGCGCTACTTGAGGGCATCCGCGAGGCGGGCGGGCGGCCACGGCTCGTTCGCGTTCGGCACTCATCGGACGTCGCCTTCATCGGGCACCACGGGGCCGGCCTGTCTGGATCGGGCGTGGCGATCGGCGTCCAGTCGAAGGGGACGACCGTGATCCACCGCGCCGACCTCCAGCCACTCGACAATCTCGAGCTGTTCGGGATGGCGCCGTCGCTCACTCTCGACTCGTATCGCGCGATCGGCCGCAACGCGAGCGGCTACGCCCTGGGCCGCAGCGTCGGACCGGTCCCGACGGTGATGGACAACTTCGCGCGGGCGAAGCTGATTGTGCGCACAACGCTGTTGCACGCACAGGAGACTGCGGCGATCGTGCCGGGCGCGCCGGCCGTCGAGCTCGAGCTCGCCTGAAGCGTGTCTGGTGGCTACGCGGCCGGCTTGCCCGCGATCCCCCAATGCTTGGGGGAAACGCCCTGGATCACGACCTGGATGTGCTCTTTCGCCGCGCCGCTCGACTCCGCGAGCGCATCCGTGAGCTTCTCGATCATCTTCGGAACAGACTCGTCGGTCACCCGGTGGTCGTAGAGCTTGACCTCGATCACTGGCATTGCGTCACTCCTTTCTCGAAGTCGCGGGCAGTCACGGGCTAACGCTCGACGTGATGGCTGCCCCCGTCCGGACCGACGACGAGATCGCGGTCGCGATCCGGCACGTGGTCGAGCGGCACCGGCGCCAGCGCCTCGAAGAAGGTCACGCCGTTCTTCGAGAAGAGGCTGTGCCGGACTCCGCGGTTGATCACGATCACGTCGCCCGCCTTCACGTCCCTCGTCTCGCCTTCGACCGTCACGGTCACCTCGCCGTCGACGATCGCCATCACCTGCTCGGTGTGCTCGTGGTCGTGGTCCGGTACCTGCTTGCCGGGCTCGTACGTGACCCGGCACAGGAGGATCTGCTCGCCGCCGATCGCGTGCAGGCGCACGCCGTCCACGAACTGCCACGCCTCGACGCCGTTCCAGCTTCGGAACGGGGAGGGGACGTTATCCATCCGTCTCGAGGAAGCCGTTGCCGCCGGTCGAGCTCATGGTCCGGACCGAGAGCTCGTCGTCGAAGACGACGCGCTTGCCCTCGCGCCGCGGGTCCCGCTTCGCGTCGATCGCCCGCAGGATCCGCTCCGGCGTCGCAGGCATCTCCGTCACCCAGACGCCGACCGCGTCATGGATCGCGGAGGCGATCGCCGGCGGCTGGGCGTTGTTCGCCATTTCGCCGATTGCCTTCGCACCGAAAGGCCCGTCTGCCGAGGGGCTCTCGATGATGACGTTGTCGAGGTCGGGCAGATCTTCGAGCGACGGTGCCAGATAGGCGCCGAACTCGTCGCCACGGTGGTCGGTTTCCGGGTAATAGGGATAGGCCTGCTCGAGCAGCCCCAGGCCGAGGCCCATCATCGCCCCACCCTCGATCTGGCCCTCGACCAGCATGGGATTGATCGCACGCCCAACGTCGTAGACCTGAATCAGGCGCTCGACCGTCACCTCACCCGTCTCGTCGTCGACCTCGACGTCCGCGACGCAGGCCGCGTAGGAGATCGCCGAGTGCGGCTCCGTCTCGACGGAACCGTCGTCGTCGTTCACGTCCGCAAACGGCTTGAGCGCGGCGCCGGTGCCCGTGATCAACTCCCCGTAAGTCCAGGTAGCCGCGGCCGCGACCTCAGGAACCGAGATCTTGCGGTCGGGCGCGCCCTTGGCGATCACCTCGCCTTCGATGACGTCGAGGTCGGACGGGTCGATCTCCAGCTCCCGTGACGCGATCTCGAGGATCCGCTCGCGCGCCTTCTCGGCTGCGAACCGGACAGCGTTGCCCCCGATGAACGTCCCCCGCGAGGCGAAGCTGCCCGTACAGACCGCGGACGAGTCGGTGTTCGTGTTGTCGTTCGTGATCCACTCGAAGGGGACGCCGAGCGTGTCCGCGACGATCTGGGCGTGGACCGTGCGGGACCCCTGGCCATGGTCAACCGTCCCGGAGAAGAGATCGACGCGGCCGTCGGGCTTCAACTTGACCCAGGCCTGGCTCGGGTCCCCGTTCTGGTTCATCCCGGTTGGGTACTCGATCGTCGCGATTCCTCGGCCCTTGTGCTTGGCCATTACCGCCCTCCTCCGTTGCCGGACGTTTCCTCGACGCCGAGCTGCGCGACGAGGTGCTCGGGGAGGAGCTCGCCCGAGCGCCGGTCGCTCGTCATCGAGCGGTACTCCGCCGGCAGGTCGTAGCCGATCCGGTCAGCTGCGGCGAGGACGACCGGCACTGTCGAAGGGTCCTTGAGCGTGATGCGGTTCGCGGTCGTGTCGCCGATCCGGTTCGCGTTTTTCAGCCGGATCTGAAGCGGATCGAGGTCGAGCACTTCCGCGATCCGGTTCATCTGGGTCTCGACGGCGAAGGAGACCGAGGTGACGCCAAACCCGCGCATCGCCGTCGTCGGGACGCGGTTCGTGAAGACGACGTAGCCGTCGAAGTGGACGTTGGGGATCGTGTACGCGCCGGTGTGATGGAACGCGTGCTTGGTCACGCCGTAAGGCGAGAAGCGCGCGTAGGCGCCAGAGTCGTGAAGCGTCAACATCCGACGGCCGAGGATCCAGCCGTCGTTCGTGAGGGCGTCGGCGATCTCCATGTGCCACGGGGCGCGCGTGGAGGACGCGAGGAACTCCTCTTCCCGCGTCCATCGCCACTTCACCGGCTGCTTGGACTTGAGGGCGAGCAGGGCGCAGATCGTCTCAGTCGCTGTGTCGACCTTGCCCCCGAACCCGCCGCCGACCGTTCCACCCACGAACTTCAGCTTGTTGAGCGGCCACTCCAGGTGCGCCGCGACGACGCCCATGGAGAAGTACATCGCCTGCGTGCACGAGTAGATCGTGAGGCGGCCGTCCGCTTCCGGCACGGCGAGTGCAGTCTGGGGCTCGAGCGGGCAGTGTTCGATCGCCTGCGGGCGGTACACGCCTTCGACGATCACATCCGCTTCGTCGAACGCACGATCGACGTTCCCTTTGCGCACGCGCCGATGGTTGTGGGGCCCGAAGTGGGGATAGACGGGTCCCCACTGGTGGATCTGCGGCCAGTCGGGGTCGAGCGCCTTGCGGATGTCGAAGAACGCCGGCCGCTCTTCGTATTCGATCTCGATCAGCTCGACGGCCTCGCGGGCGGTGTCCTCGTCCCCCGCCGCGACCACGGCGATCGGCTGCCCCTTGTAGCGGACGTCGTTCTCGGCGAGCAGCGGCTCGTCCGCCGGGATACCGAGCGCTTCGAGGTGGCCGTAAACGTTTTTTGGCACGTCCTCGTGGGTGACGACGGCATGGACGCCCGGCAGCGCCTCCGCCTTGCTCGCGTCGAGACGCGTGATGGCCGCGTGGTGATGGGGCGAACGCAGCGCCTTCGTCCAGAGAATGCCGCGGATGCGGACATCGTCGACGTACGTCGTGCGCCCGGTGACGTGGGCGACGCCGTCGTAACGTGGAAGTCTCGCTCCTACGGCCTTCATGCTGGACTCCCCGGGATGAGGACCTCTGTCTCTTCGGGCTCGAAGCTCGCCTCCACGCGCTCGGGATGAACCTCGCCGTGCAGAGCGGCTTCGACGGCGCGCACGATCTTGACGTAGCCCGTGCAGCGGCAGACGTGGCCGGAGAGGGCCTCGAGCACCTCCTCGCGGGTCGCGCCGGGGCTCCCGTTGAGCAAGGCCGTGCCCGCCAGCAGGAAACCGGAGGTGCAGAAGCCGCACTGCGCGGCGTAATGCTCGTCGAAAGCCGCCTGCATGGGCGAAAGCTCGTCGGCCGCGCCGAGGCCCTCGACGGTCGTGATCGCCGCTCCCTCGACAGCCGCGAGCGGCAGGAGACACGACCGGCGCGGCTCGCCGTCGACGAGGACCGTGCAGGTGCCGCAGCCACCTTGCTGGCAGCCGGCCTTTGGGCTCGTGAGGTCGAGCTCCTCGCGGAGCACGTGCAGGAGTGATGCGAGTTGCGGCGCCTGAACGTCGTGCTCCACGCCGTTGACGGTGAGTTTCATCCGCGCGTTCCCTCCTTCTGTGACAGGTCGTGGAGCGCGCGCCCGACGAGCACTGGAAGCATGCGCTGGCGGTACCACGCGGAGGCGAGCGCGTCGTCTCGTGGCTGAACATCCTTGAGCACGTTCTCCGCCGCGTCCTCAGGCGAGGCCCCGCCGGCGAGCGCTTGCTCGACGCTGTGCACCCGAACGGCGTGCGACCCAGCACCCGTGACGGCGACTCGGACGCCCTCGGAGGTTTCGGCAGCGCAGGCTGCCAGGATCGTGAACCCGTGTGAATGTGGGCGTCCTACCGTGGCGTGGCCGGCGCCCGCAGGCTCCTCGAGCTCGACCTCGAGCACGAGCCGTCCGCCGGGGCCGTTCGAGAGGAAGTCTTCGACCGGCTCGGTGCGCTGGCCGCCTGCGCCGGCCGTCGTGACCCTGGCACCCAGAGCGATCAGCGGCGCCTGCAGGTCTCCGCGAGGGATCTCGCCGCCCGGAGTCGCGCAGAGGTTGCCACCAAGCGTCGCCTGGGCACGGATCTCGCGGTCCGCGACCGAGCGGGCAGCCGTCGCGAGGGGCTCGGGCGCGGCCTCCAGCTCGGCCACGGGCGTCATCGCTCCGATCGTCAGCGAAGAGCCTTCGCGCCGGATCCCAGCCACGCCGGCGTTCCACAGCGCGAGCACGCGCGCGGGTCGGAGGCGCCCATAGTTGAGCTCGGGCATCAGGATCGTGCCCCCGGCCAGCACCGTGAGCTCGGCTCCGTCTCCGAACGCCTCGATCGCATCCTCGCGGGAGGTCGGAGTGACCAGCTGGGCTGCGTCGAGAGATCTCGATGTCACGTAACCGCTCCTCGGTGAGAGGTGGAACCGCGAGCGATTCTGTCACCGCGTGAGCGCGGGACGCAACACTCATCCATCGCTACGGCCTTCCGGGCCAGGGATATTGTGAGCCGGATGCCCTTCGCCACGATCGATGATCTCGAGGCCGCCCTCCGGGGCGCGTCGTACCTGTCCGACCGCGGCCTCTCGACCGCGCTCTTCCTCTCTCTCGCGCTCGAGAAGCCCTTGCTGCTCGAGGGCGAGGCAGGCGTCGGCAAGACGGAGGCCGCCAAGGCCCTGGCCGCCGGGACGTCGGCGCGGCTGATCCGCCTCCAGTGCTACGAAGGCCTCGACAGCGCCCACGCCGTCTACGAGTGGAACTACTCGCGGCAGCTTCTGCACATCCGTGCGGCGCAGGAGGGCACGGTGTCGGAGCAGGAGCTGTTCGGGCCGGACTTCCTCATCCGCCGCCCGCTGCTCGAGGCGATCGAGAGCACCGAGCCGATCGTCCTGCTGATCGACGAGATCGACCGCGCCGACGACGAGTTCGAGGCCTTCCTGCTCGAGGTCCTGTCGGATTTCCAGATCACGATTCCCGAGATCGGCACCGTGACTGCGCGCCGGCGCCCCGCGGTGATTCTCACCTCGAACCGCACCCGGGAGCTCCACGACGCGCTCAAGCGCCGCTGTCTCTTTCACTGGATCGACCATCCGACCCTCGAACGGGAGATCGAGATCGTCGCGCTGCGCGTGCCGGGGATCCCGGAGCGGCTGGCCACGCAGGCGGCGGCGTTCGTGCAGGGGCTGAGGCAGCTCGATCTCGCGAAACCGCCGGGCGTGGCAGAGACGATCGACTGGGCGCGCGCGCTCGACGCGCTCGGGCACAGCGAGCTCGACGCGCGGACGGTCGAGGAGACGCTCGGCTCCGTCCTGAAGTACCACGAGGACTTCGCCGCCGTCCGCGACGAGGCTCTCGTCTCCCTCGTCGAGGAGGCGCGCTCTGTCGCCGCTGTCAGCTGAGGCATCGCGCGCCTGCCGAGGCACCGCTGTCAGATGACTAGTGCGGGCGGGCTCGTCCGCCAGGTCGTCACCTTCGGCCGCATCCTGCGGGAGGGGGGACTGGAGGTCGGGCCCGGCCGTATCTCCGACGCCCTCACGGGCCTCGACCGCCTCGACATCGGAGACCCGGACGACGTCTACTGGACGCTGCGCACCACGCTCGTCTCGCGGCCCGAGGATCTCGGCAGCTTCGACCGGGCATTCGCCGCCTGGTTCTTGCGCGATCCATCGGCTCCGCCCTATCGCGGGTCGCAGCCGGCTGAGCGCGCCGGAAGAACGCAGCAGAAGGCGCGCACCGACGCCCACGACGAGGGCGAGCACTTCGGAGACGAGCCGACGGAGGTGGGGTGGAGCGTCCACGAGGTGCTGCGCAAAAAGGACTTCGCGTCGATGACAGCCGAGGAGTTCTCCCGAACCGCGCGGGCGCTCAAGGAGGTGGCGGCGGCGCGGCCGCTGCGTCGCTCCCGCCGATTGCGCCCACACGCGCGGGGGAGGCGGCTCGACCTTCGCCGGCTGGCGCGCCGCTCGCTCGGGCGCGGAGGCGACCCCATCGAGCGCACGTTTCGGCGGCGAGTCGAGGTTCCGCGCAAGCTGGTCGTCCTGTGCGACGTCTCGGGCTCGATGGAGGCGTACACCCGGGCGCTGCTCCTCTTCCTGCACGCGGTCGTCGGCTCGGGTCGCGGTGTGGAGGTGTTCGCGTTCGGAACGCGACTGCACCGGCTGACGGAGGAGTTCAGGACCCGCGACCCGGAGCAAGCCCTTGCGGCCGCAGCCGCGCGGGTCGTCGACTGGGCCAGCGGGACACGGATCGGGCCGTCCCTCAAGACGTTCAACGACGTGTGGGGCCGCCGGGCGCTCACGCGGGGCGCTGTCGTCGTGATCGTGTCCGACGGCTGGGAGCGGCACGACGCGACGCTCGTCGCGCGGGAGATGGAGAGGCTGCAACGGGCGGCGTACGCGATCGTCTGGGTCAACCCGCTCAAGGGAAACCCGGAGTACGAGCCGCTCGCCGGCGGGATGCGCGCGGCTCTGCCGTACGTTGACCGGTTCATGGCGGGACATAATCTGGCGAGTCTCGAGGAGCTGGCCGGCGTGCTCGCCGGGATCGAAAGGAGGCATGCGGCGTGAAGGAGGTCCTGCCGGACATCGAGCGCTGGCGCGCGCGCGGCGAGAAGTTCGCGCTCGCGACGGTCATCGCGACGAGGCGCTCGGCCCCGCGGCCGGTCGGAGCCAAGCTCGCCGTCTCGGAGAGCGGGGAGATGGCCGGGTCGGTCTCCGGCGGCTGCGTCGAGGGCGAGGTCTACGGCTACGCGTGCGAAGTGCTCGGCGGCGCGAAGCCGCAGCTGCTCACGTACGGGATCGCCGACGACCTCGCCTTCTCGGTCGGGCTGCCCTGCGGCGGCGAGATCGACGTTTTCGTCGACCGGGCGCCCGACGAGCTTGTGGGGTGCCTGCTCGAGATCCTCGAGACCGAGGAGCGGGCAATCCTGCTCACCGTCGTCGAGGGCGAACCGCTCGGCGCCGAGCTGCTGGTGACCGAGGCGGGAGAGCGATTCGGTGAAGGGCCAGACGAGCTCGCCGGCTACGTCGACGACCTGCTGCGCGGCGGTCGCAACCAGCTGCTCGAGCTCGATGACGGGCGGAAGGTGTTTGCCGAGGTCTACGGACCGGCGCCTCGGTTGCTGGTGATTGGGGCGGTCGACACCGCCGAGGAGCTGTGTGCGCTCGCGAAGCGGCTCGGTTGGCGGACGATCGTCGCCGACGCGCGAGCAAAGTTCGCCACGAAGGAGCGGATCCCCAGTGCGGATGAGCTGATCGTCGCCTGGCCCCAGGAAGCGCTCGCGCAGGTGCAGGCCGATTATCAGACGGCCGTCGTCGTGCTGACGCACGACGACAAGTTCGATGTGCCGGCGATCCACGGCGCGCTGATGGCAGAGACGTTCTATATCGGCGCGCTCGGCTCCCGCAGAAACCAGGAGCGTCGGCGCGAGAGGTTGTTGGAGGCGGGTGTCGACGAGCGAGAGCTCGAACGCGTCGCCGGCCCGTCCGGGCTCGACATCGGCGCGATCACCCCGGCCGAGACGGCGCTCTCGATCCTCGCCGAGATCCTCGCGACCCGCGCTCGCCGGGAGGGCGGTCCGCTGCGCCACTCGAAGGGCCGGATCCACGTCGAGCAGGAGCAGCCCGCCTAACGGAACACGCGCACCTTCGAGCGTGTTAGGTTCGCGCCGCTTCGCACCGCGAGCGCAAAGGAGCCGAAGATGGCCGTGGACGTCAAGTCGGAGAAGCTCTTCGACCTCGTCGACCGAGATGCGCGGGTCGAGAAGCTGGGGACGGGCTTCACCTTCACCGAAGGCCCGATCTGGAACAAGAAGGGACGCTTCCTCCTCTTCAGCGACATGCCGGGCGACATCCGGCGGCGCTGGAGCGAGGACAAAGGCGTCGTCGAGGTCGCGAACCCGAGCAACAAAGGCAACGGCATGACGTACGACGCGGAGGGCCGGCTGCTCGTCTGCGAACACGTCACGAGCTCGCTCGTGCGCATGGACTCGGACGGCACGGGCAGCAGCCGAGAGGTGCTCGCGTCCCACTACGAGGGGAAGGAGCTGAACAGCCCGAACGACGTGATCGTGGCGAACGACGGCTCGATCTACTTCAGCGACCCTTGGTACGGCCGCATGCCCGTCTTCGGCGTCGAGCGAGAGCGGGAGCTCGGTTTCCAGGGCGTCTACCGGCTCGAGCCCGGCGGCGGCGGCGAGCCGCAGCTCCTCGTGGACGACTTTGATCAGCCGAACGGGCTTTGCTTCTCGCCCGACGAGACGCTGCTGTACATCAACGACACGCCGCGGGCCCACATCCGGGTTTTCGACCGGCAGCCGGACGGCACGATCGCGAACGGGCGGATGTTCTTCGACAACATCGGCTCGGGCGTGATCGAGGAGGGAATCCCCGACGGGATGAAGTGCGACGAGCGAGGCAACGTCTACGTCACCGGGCCCAGCGGCGTCTGGGTGATCAGCCCGGAGGCCGAGCACCTCGGCGTGATCGAGGTGCCGGAGAACGTCGGCAATCTCAACTGGGGCGGCGACGACTGGCGCGATCTCTACATGCCGAGCTCGACCTCGCTCTACCGGATCCGGATAAAGGTCGGGGGCAACCGGCTCAGCTACATGACGTGAGGAGGACGCAGTGAGCGACAACGAGCAAATCAACGTGGATCCGGCGCGGGCGGCGCTGGTCGTGCAGGACCTGCAAAACGACGTGATGATCGAGGGCGGCGCGTTCGCCGACTCGGGCGCGCCCGAACACGCGAAGGAGCAGAACGTGGTCGAGAACGTGAAGCGGCTCGCGGAGGCGTGCCGCGCCGCCGGTATCCCGGTGATCCACATCCACTACATCGTGGAGGAGGGTGCGTCGGGCCTGAAGCTGAACGCACCGCTCTTCGAGGGGGTCAAGGAGACGAACGCGCTCGTGCGCGGGACGTGGGGCGCCGCACCGGCGGAGGGCCTCGAGCCGCAGGAGGGCGACTTCCTCGTCGAGAAGATGCGGATGAACGGCTGGCAGGGGACAAAGCTCGAGTTGCTGCTGCAGGGGCTAGACCGCGACACGGTGATCGTGACGGGGGCTTGGACGAACATGTCTATCGAGCACACCGCGCGCACCGGGGCCGACAAGGGCTACACGATGATCGTGCCCGAGGACGCCTGTTCGACCATGAACGCGGATTGGCACAACGCCTCGATCAACTACGCCCTCCAGAACGTCGCCACGGTCACGAGCTGCTCAGCGGTGCTGGAGGCGCTCGGCGCTGCCGCGACCGCCTGAACGCGGTCTGAGGACCCGAGCGGCGCTCTTCCATGGGGCGGGCCGGCCGCTCGAGGTGCGCGAGATCGAGCTCGAGGAGCCACGCGCGGACGAGGTGCTCGTCCGGATCGCGGCGGTGGGACTGTGCGGCACCGACCTGCACAACGTCAAAGGGGAGTGGCAGCGGCCGACACCGATGGTGCTGGGGCACGAAGGTGCAGGCTTAGTCGAGCAGGTCGGCAGCAAGGTCTCTTCGCTCCGGCCGGGCGATCACGTTGTTCTCTCGTGGGCCCCGGCGTGCGGCGACTGTGCCGACTGCCGGCGGGGCCGGCCGGCCGCCTGCGTGCCGCTGCACCGGGCAATCGCCGCCGGCACCCTCGTCGACGGGCGGACCGGGATGTCGCTCGACGGGGAGACGGTCTATCGAGGAACCGCGACGGGCGCGCTGACGGAGAGGCTCGTGGTCACGGAGCGCGTGGCGCTACCGGTTGGCAACGAGATCCCGCTCGAGCAGGCGGCATTGCTTGGCTGCGCGGCGCTAACGGGGATCGGCGCCGTGCTGTTTGCCGCCCGCGTCGAGCCGGACACGACCGTCGTCGTGGTGGGCGCCGGCGGCGTCGGACAGTTCGTCATCCGCGGCGCGCACCTCGCCGGCGCACGGACGATCGTCTGCGTCGAGTCGCTGGAGGCGCGGCGGGAGCAGGCGGTCCGGCTCGGCGCGGCAGCCGCTGTGTCGCCGGAGCAGCTGGAGGTAACGATGCTGGAGTTGCTCCCCGACGGCGCCGACTACGCTTTTGATGCCGTCGGGGCGCCTGAGACGACCGCGCTCGCGCTGCGATGGACGCGGAGTGGCGGTACCTGCGTGGTCGTCGGCCTCCCGGCAGCTGGGGCTCGCCTCAATCTCGATCCGGGCGAGTTCAATCGGCGTGAGAAGTGGCTCACCGGGACGATGTACGGCTCGGAGGATCCGGCCGTCGCTCTGCCGATTCTGCTCGGCCACGTGCGTGCCGGCCGGCTCGACCTTCGTCCGCTTCTCGGGCCCACGTATCCACTCGATCAGGTGAACGAAGCGGTCGAAGCGAGCCTCGGCGGTTCTCCCGGCCGCGTTGTCGTGACCCCGTAATGAAGGACGCCGCAGCCGGCGGCTAAGCTGACGCGAGCACCTGCCAGCGCTCGCGGTAGTCCTCCCGCACCGGCCGGAAGACGTCCAGCACAAGCGCGCCCTCCGGTCCGCAGTACGCGGAGTGCTCGACGCCGCCCGGCAGCACGTAGCCCTCGAACGGTTCGAGCTCGTGCGCTACGCCGTCGACGACGAGCGCCTGCATCCCGCGCAGGACGATCCCGAGTTGCTCATGCTCGTGGCTGTGGGATGGCACTGTTGCGCCGGGCTCGAACTCAATCAGGTTCAGCATCGCGCCTTCGCCGAACAGCGGCCGCCCGCTCACCCCCGGCGCGAGGTCGAAGGCCCGGATGTCATCGAAGAGGACAAACTGCGGCTCCACGACGGGCCGATTATCCTCGACGCGAGATGGGCGTGCGTGAGGAGATCCGCGTCCCGGGCCAGCCGGAGCCGATCAGCCACTACACCGACGCCGTGCGCGCAGGCGATCTGCTGTTCGTCTCCGGCTGCGTCCCGGTCGACTCAGAGGGCAAGCTCGTCGGCGGCGGCGACGTCGTCGCCCAGACGCGGCAAGCGCTCGAGAACGTCGGCCGGGTGCTCGAGGCGGCCGGCATGACCTTCGCGGACGTGGCGAAGGTGACCGTGTACCTGACTGACATCGACGACCGTCCGAGGATCAACCCCGTCCGCCGCGAGTTCTTCGGCGAGACCCGCCCGGCGAGCACGCTCGTCGAGGTAAGCCGGCTGGCGATTCCAGGAGCGAAGGTCGAGATCGAGGCGGTCGCCGTCGTCTCTTAGCGGTTGCGACATCGCGCACCGCGCTCGTAGCCGACTCCACCGTCAGCGCGACCCGCACCGAGTGGAGGCCAGGTACACAATCGGTTAGCGTCACCGCAGCGATGCGCGCGACCCGGTTCAACCACGTGAGCATTCACGCGGTCGATCTCGACGAATCCGTTCGCTTCTACACCGCGATCTTCGGGATGGAGCGAATACCGGCTCCGACGTTCCAGCACGAGGTGGTCTGGCTCCAGCTGGGCGATCAGCAGCTGCACATCTTCCTACGCGAGACTCCCGCGCCCGAGTTCCACCACTTCGGACTCGACGTCGACGACTTCGAGGCCGCCTACTTGAAGGCGAGCGAGCTCGGGCTCCAGGACGGGGGTGTCTGGTCACCCATGGTGCGCGAACTCCCCGACGGGTCCGTGCAGATGTACGTTCGCGACCCAGCCGGGAATCTCGTCGAGATCGACTGGCCGGACGTCTCGACGCTCGACCACTCGGTTGTCACCGAAATCCAGAAGCTCTCGGAAACCGTCGAGCAGTCGGAAGAGGCGCGGCGGGCGACGCTCTACCCCAAGGGGACGAACCGGGGGCCTTCGACCCGGAGCGCCAAATGAGCACCGCCGAAGCGGTAACGACGCAGGTGCGCAAGCAGCTCGTGCTCACGCGCGTTGCGCGGTACACGCCGTGGA
>MNDB01000055.1 GCA_001914705.1 Actinobacteria bacterium 13_2_20CM_68_14
TCGCGCTCGAGCTCGGCATAGCGGCGCTCGAGCTCCTTGCGGCTCTCCAGTGGCTGGCTCTGCTGCGACGCCCAGGCCGCCACCTGGCTGCCCCGCGGCCGCGTCGCGAAGTAGGCGGCCGATTCGGCTTCTGAGACCCACTCGACACGCCCTTCGACCCGGACCTGCTTGCCGAGCGGCCGCCAGTAGAAGACCAGCGCCGCGCGCGGATTCTGCTCGAGCTCGCCGGCCTTGCGGCTTTCGTAGCCGCTGTAGAAGACGAAGCCCTCGTCGTCGGCGCCCTTCAGCAGGACCATCCGCGCGGACGGGGCTCCGTCGGCACCAGCGGTCGCAAGCGTCATCGCCTCGGGGACCTCGACGCCGGCCTGCTCGGCCTCGCGGAACCACTCCTGGAAACGTTCGATCGGGTCGTCGGTCACTAGCCGCGCCGCCATCCCGACTCGAGCAGCCCGCGCACTTCCTCGACGCCCGTTTGCCAGATACGCAGCATCTCCTCGTCGTCGCGCCGGTAGAGGCCGCCGAAGCTGCCGTCCCCGATCACATCGCGCAGCTGCTCCGGCCCCGCAACGAGGTAGGCGGCCTCGTCCAGCATTGGCTTCCGCTCGGTGGGCGCGTCGACACCCGGCAGGCGCGTCCACGGAAAGTTCTCGCCCCAGTTCGCGTGCGAGTACTCGGGGTCGATCGCCAGCGCGACCTCCCGCACCTTGGGGCCGGTCCACCAGGAGTGGAAGATCGCCTGGGCGTCGGGATGATCGGCCGCCCACTCGCGCGCAAGCGGCCCGGCGGGCGTGTTGCCGCCGTGGCCGTTGACGAGCAGGAAGCGGCGGAAGCCTTGGCTGTAGAGGGAGTCGAGCAGCTCGCGAAGCAGCGCGGCGTAGGTCTCCAGCTTCAACGTCGGGCTGCCGGGATAGACAGCCGCGAACGTCGGCGTCAGGCCGTATGGCAGCACCGGGAGAACCGGCACGCCGAGCGGTTCGGCGGCCTCGACCGAGACACGCTCGGCGAGGATGTTGTCGGTCTCCAGCGACAGGTATGCGTGCTGCTCCGTCGATCCCAGCGGCAGCACCACCCGGTCGTCGCGCTCGAGGTAGTCCTCGAGCTGAATCCAGTTCAGGTCGCGGACTCTCATGACCGCTCGAGCGTCGCATAGCGGCGGCTCAGCACCTCGAACCAGCGTAGGAGCGAATACCCCGCGACTCCGTAGATCGCGCCTACGAGCAGCTCCGCACCGAGGAGTCCACGCACGTCGCCGAGGCTCGCGCCCGCCGCGAGCTCGCGCGCCGCCTTGATCGCGTGGGTGAACGGCATCCCCTGCGCCGCTGTGCTGATCCAGCTCGGGAGGTCGTCCAGCGGCACGTTGGCGCCGGTGAAGATCAGCAGGAAGCCGAAGATCACGTTCGAGAGCACGGCGTTCTCGCGGATCCGCAGGCTCGCCGCGGCGTTGACCAGCCCCAGGCCGGTGCAGGAGAAGGCCGCGATCAGGACGACGAGCCCGAGCGGCGCGAGCGAGCTCGCCGGCAGGTGGACCCCGAGGACGAGCGCGCCAACGAGCAGCGAGAACGCGGCCACGAAGGCGCCGTTCAGCAGGACCGGCAATGAGCGCCCGAAGAAGAGCGGAATCCGTGGCGCGGGGCTGACGAGGATCGCGCTGAGCGTGTTCTGGTAGCGCTCGCCGCCGACCATCTGGGCCATTGCGAACAGGCACGGGATCGCGGCGTACTGGAGGGCGTTCCCGATCAAGTAGAACTCGTCCGATTCGAGTCCGGCAGAGCGACCGATGTAGGCGAAGAGCAGGATCTGGAAGATCGGTGCCACGAGCATCGTAGGCACGTAGATCCAAGGGGTCAGCCAGTAGAACAGTGCCCGGAAGCTCGTCAGCCCGCCGACGACGAAGATGCGCGCCGCGACGATCACGTCAGCGAGAGAGTGCCGCGGCCGCGCGCGTCGTAGAGGACGCGGTCGGTGACGAGCACGCCGAGGGCCACGTACGCGGCACCGAGGCCGAGGCAGAGAAGCAGGTCCGGCAGGGGCGTGCCGCCGAGCGCCGACTCACGGATCGCACTCATGCCCCAGGTCGGCGCGAGAACCCACGAGATCGGACGGACCCAGCCGGGCAGGAGCGCGAGCGGAACGAGGAAGCCGCAGACCAGCCAGACCGGATACTCGAAGAAGTTCCCGAGCACCCAGGCCGCGCGGAAGCGGACGAACGAAACGGCGAAGAGGAGCCCAAGGCCGCCGAACGCGAGAACGGTGCCCACAACCGAGAGTGCGAACAGGAGCGGATGAGTGATCGTCAGCGGGATGCCGAAGACGAAGTGGCCCCAGAGGAGCGTCGCAGCGAGGTTGTAGATGCCGACCGTCGCCAGGCCGAGCGTGGCCGGCAGCATGACGAGCGAGAAGTGACGCGGGGCGGCGACGAGGAGCTCGAGCGTTCCCCACCAGCGCTCCCGCTGCATCGCGGAGCCGGCCGAGGTGCTGACGGACGACCACATACCCATCACCGCGGCTCCGAGCGACGCATAGACCAGCGTCCTCGGGCTCTGTCCGGCGCGGAAGACGAACAAGGCCGTCGTTGCGAAGAACAGCGGGTAGAGAACGTTTCCAATCCCGTCGAACGGCGAGCGCAGGATCATCTTGAACTGGAAGTACCAGCCGACGCCGAGTAGACGGAGAGTGCTCATTCCTCGGTGACGAGCGCCACGTAGGCGTCCTCGAGCGTCGGCTCACGCTGCGAGATGCGCCCAACCTGCCCGCCGTTCAAGTGGCCGAGGATCGCGGATGTCAGCTCCACTTCGGCCTGGGTCTGCACCACCAGGACCTGCGCCTGCTCTCGCTCCTCGACCGAAACCGCCAGGACTCCGCCGAGGCGCCGGACTTGCTCGATCGTCTCCTCGTCGACGCCGTAGACCTCGACCTCGAGCACGCTGCCCTGACCGACTCCGCGCTTCAGGTCGGCGGGCGTTCCCTCGGCGACGATGCTTCCCTTCGAGATGACCGCGATCCGGTCGCAGAGCGCATCCGCCTCGAACATGTAGTGCGTCGTCAGCAGGATCGTCTTTCCCGCAGCGGTGAGCGAGGCGATCGTCGAGCGCAGCTCACGGGCTCCGACCGGGTCCAGTCCGATCGTCGGCTCGTCGAGAAAGAGCACTTCGGGGTCGTGCAGGAGGCCGCGGGCGACGTGTAGCCGCTGCTTCATGCCGCGCGAGTATCCCTCCGCCCGCTCGTGCTCGCGGCCTTTAAGTCCGACGAGCTCGAGCAGTTCCTCGATGCGCGGCTTTTGGAGCTTGGGCGGGACGCCATAGAGCTCGGCGAAGTAGCGAAGGTTGTCGTAGCCGGAGAGCCGCTCGTAGACGCCACGCTCGCCGCCGAAGACGTAGCCGATCCGCTTCCGTACCTCGCGTGCATCCTTGACCACGTCCAAACCGAGCACCCGGGCGGAGCCGGCGGTCGGGATCAGCAGCGTGATCAGCATCTTGATCGTTGTCGTCTTGCCGGCTCCGTTTGGGCCGAGTAGGCCGAAAAGCTCGCCCGGCTCGATCGTGAAGCTGACCCCGCGGACGGCCTCGACTTCCTTGGTCCTGCGACGGAAGGTGCCCGTGTGCGTCTTGTAGGTCCGGCACAACTCGTGTGCCTCGATCGCAGCCACGAAAAGCAGACTAACCAGCGAATGACTTCGGCTAAACTCGGCGCTCTCGGCGGCGTAGCTCAGCTGGTTAGAGCAGCGGAATCATAATCCGAAGGTCGAAGGTTCGAGTCCTTCCGCCGCTACTGGCCGGTGTCTCCGAGATATCGGGGACGCTTTCTCTTTTAAAACCGTGGTCGCATCGGCGCGACCCTCAAGTGCAAGTCGCCGCTACAATCGGGCGACCGGCCGGGAGGACTTCCCTTCCCGGTCGTTTCCACGCACGCAACCAGGAGCTTTTGAGTTGGCAACCGGAGTACGAGACGCGATCACCCTCGCTTGCACCGACTGCAAGCGGCGGAACTATCAGACGACGAAGTCCAAGCGGAACACGCCGGACCGCGTCGAACTGCGCAAGTACTGCCGCTGGTGCGGCTGCCACACGGTGCACAGGGAAACGCGCTAAGCATGGCTAGGCAGACGAGAGCGCAGCGCCGCGCGCGCCGGGCCGAGCGCGAGCGCCAGGGGAACGGCGCCGAGGCGAGGCCGGTTCAGCGGCAGCCGCAGATGGCCGCGGTGGCACGGGCCGAGCCGGCCGTCGAGCGCCGTCTTCCGGGTTCCGGCATTCGCCGCTTCGTCGGCGAGTCCGCCGCCGAGCTGAAGAAGGTCGAGTGGCCCGCCCAGCAGCAGTTGATCCAGGGCACCGCCGTCGTCCTGATCGCGTGCATCATCGTCGGCACGTATCTCTGGCTGGCCGATCTCGCGTTCAAGCGGCTCGTCCAGAACGTCTTCCTGGGGTAAGGGGTCTCGAATGTTTCGCTGGTATGCAATCAACACGTACTCCGGTCACGAGAACAAGGTCAAGACGAACCTCGAGCACCGGATCGACTCGATGAACCAGCATCCGCGGTTCCGCCGTGTCGTCGTGCCGACCGAGCAGGTGATCGAGACCAAGGACGGCCAGAAGGTGCAGACCGAAAAGCGGATCCTGCCCGGCTACGTGCTCGTGAACATGGACCTGAACGACGACGCCTGGACGGTCGTCAAGAACACGCCCGGCGTCACCGGCTTCGTCGGGGCGGGCACCAAGCCCGTACCGCTCTCGCAGGGCGAGGTCGACCGGATCCTGCGTACCGGCGCGACCGCCGGCGAGCGCCCTCGGGCCCAGGTCGAGTTCTCGCTCGGCGAGTCGGTGAAGGTGACGTCCGGCCCGCTTTCCGACTTCGACGGCGAGATCGTCGACGTCAATCCCGACCAGCAGAAGCTGAAGGTGCTGGTCGACATCTTCGAGCGGCAAGTCCCAGTCGAGCTCGGTTTCGACCAGGTGAAGAAGATCGACTGATGGCCAAGAAAGTTCTGACCATGATCAAGCTGCAGATCCCCGGCGGGCAGGCGAACCCCGCGCCGCCGGTCGGCCCTGCGCTCGGCCAGCACGGCGTCAACATCATGGAGTTCTGCAAGGCGTTCAACGCCCAGACCGCCGACCAGAACGGCCGCATCATCCCGGTCGAGATCACGGTCTACGAGGATCGCTCGTTCGACTTCATCACGAAGACCCCGCCGGCGGCAGTGCTGATCAAGGAGGCATTGCGGCTGGAGAAGGGCTCCGGCGAGCCGAACCGGGAGAAGGTTGGGCGCCTGACCCGCGACCAGGTGCGCCAGATCGCCGAGACGAAGATGCCCGATCTGAACGCGCGCGACGTCGAGCAGGCGATGAAGGTCGTCGCCGGCACGGCCCGCTCGATGGGAGTTGAAACAGACGTATGACCCAACATGGAAAGAACTACCGCGCCGCCCGAGCCGCGATCGATCGCGAGCGGCAGTACTCGCCGGCTGAAGCAATCCGACTGATCAAGAGCTTCCCGGACAAGAAGTTCGACGAGACGATCGAGGTGCACTTCAATCTGGGCCTCAACGTCCGGCACGCCGAGCAGCAGCTGCGGGGGACGCTGATGCTCCCGCACGGCACCGGCCGCGAGTCCAGGGTCGCCGTCTTCGCCGAGGGCGACAAGGCGCGCGAGGCGCAGGAGGCCGGGGCGGACGTGGTCGGCACGGCCGACCTCGCGAAGCAGATCGAGGAGGGCTTTGACGACTTCGATGTTGCGATCGCGACTCCGGATCAGATGAGCGTCGTCGGCAAGCTCGGTCGCATCCTCGGCCCGCGCGGGAAGATGCCGAACCCGAAGACCGGCACCGTGACGATGGACGTCGGCAAGGCGGTCCAGGAAGCGAAGGCCGGCAAGCTCGAGTACCGCACCGACCGCGGCGCAAACGTCCACATCGCACTCGGCAAGAAGAGCTTCGACGAGCTGCAGCTAGCCGAGAACTACGCGGCGCTACTCGACGAGATCATGCGCGCGAAGCCTGCGGCCGCGAAGGGCCGCTACATCAACGGCGTTACACTGACGACCACGATGGGACCCGGGATCCACGTCGACCCGGCGCGGACGAGGGGCATCGTCGAAGAGCTCGAGGAGACACAGGCAGAAGAAGCAGTCCCCGCGTAGACAAGCCCGTCGCCGAAGAAAGCTGGTTGCGCGAGAGCGCGGAAACCCAGCCGAGGCGGATCGGAGAGAGCATCGAATGCTCCTGCCGAGCCCGCCTGAGTGCGGGCTCGATTCGTGAAGAGGAGGTGATTCGATGCTGAGACAAGACAAGGAACGGATCGTCAGCGAGCTGGCGGAGCGGCTGAAGAGCTCGCAGAACCTGCTCGTCGCCGACTACCGCGGGCTGACGATGCCGGAGATCGACGAGCTGCGCTCCAAGCTGTTGGAGACCGGTGCGCGCTTCTCGGTAGTCAAGAACACGCTGACGCGGCTCGCCGCGGAGGAAGCGGGCGTTAAGCAGTTGCTCGATCTGATCGATGGACCCACCGCGATCGCGTTCATCGACGCCGAGGGCGACCCCGCCGCGGCGGCAAAGATCTTGAACGACACCGCGAGGGCGCACGACGTGCTCGTGATCCGCGGCGGCTTGTTCGAGGGAGACACAGTCTCGGATGTCGAGATCAAGCAGCTCGCGACCCTGCCGCCGGCCGATGTCGTGCGCGCCCAGTTTGCAGGCGCGGTCGCCGCGCCGCTGACGACGATCGTGGGCCTGTTCACGGCGCCGCTGCGCGATCTCGTCAACGTGCTCGACGCCCGCATCACCCAGCTGCAAGAGCAGGGCGAGACGGTGCCCGAACAAGCAAATGATCCAGATCACGAGGAACCGGAAGCTGCGGCTGAACCCGTCGCCGACGCGGACGCCCCCGCAGAGAAGCCCGTAGCCGCGGCCGAGGAGCCGCAGGCTGAAGCAGACGAGCAGTCCGAAGAAGGCCCGGCGCCCGACGGTGATCAGCCATCGGGCGATTCAGAAGAAGAACAGGAGGACTAATGGCCAAGACAGACACAGACAAGCTCGTCCAGGAGCTCGGCGGCATGACCGTCCTCGACCTGGTCGAGCTGAAGAACAAGCTCGAGGAGGAGTGGGGAGTGACGGCTGCGGCTCCGGTGGCGGTCGCCGCCCCCGGTGCGGCCCCGGGCGGGGACGGCGCAGCGGCAGCGGAGGAGCAGTCCACCTTCGACGTGGTGCTCACCGAGGCCGGCGGCCAGAAGATCCAGGTGATCAAGGTCGTCCGCGCGCTCACAGGCCTCGGTCTCAAGGAGGCGAAGGACCTCGTCGACGGTGCGCCCAACCCGGTCAAGGAAGGCCTCGCCAAGGAAGAGGCCGACACGATCAAGGGCCAGCTCGAAGAGGCCGGCGCCACCGTCGAGCTGAAATAGCTAACTGCAGCTAGGAATTCGAGGGCGCGTCGCCACGGCGGCGCGCCTCGAGCTCTGCCTGGCCGCGCTCGGCGAGCTCGCGAAGGCGGCGAAGTAAAGCGACTGTAAGAGGAACTCCCTCTTTCTAGGGGTTTCCGGTACGGAGGCGGACTGGTCGAGCCGACGATCGGGGCAGCGATCTACTTCCCTGGAGGTAAGGAATGCGTCTCCCCAAGCTCGTCATCGTTGCGCTCGCCACTGCTGCTCTCGCTGCTTCGAGCGCCACGGCCGATCCCGGGCACGGCAAATCATCTGGCGCCGATGCCACGAAGTGCAAGCCCGCGAACGTGAAGTTGATGGGCACGCTCACGTCGGACCCGGGTTCGACTGACACGTCCTTCACGATGACCGTGACAAAGTCGAACAACGCCGGCAAGGCCTACAAGCTGGCCGGCACGGCGACGGTCAACGTCGACACGAAGACCAGGATCCACCGTCACGCCGCCGGCGTGCACGGGAACAAGGCGACGGTCGGCGACCTCGCCCTGGGCGACTACGCGAAGGTGAGGGCCAAGGTCTGCAAGACCGACCTCGCCAACGGCGCCACGCCCGAGCTGACCGCGCGCAAGGTCGACGCTCGCGCGCCGAAGGCACCGAAGGCTCCGAAGGCCGACAAGAACGACTAGCAAGCCCCGACGGAACTATCGGCCGGAGGCGCCAGATTGGCGCCTCTGGCATTTCTGG
>MNDB01000050.1 GCA_001914705.1 Actinobacteria bacterium 13_2_20CM_68_14
GACGGCGCGGCGCAGCGCCTTCTCCTGGAGGCTGTAGGTGACCTCGTCCTCCGGCGTCTCCTGGTCGGCCGCGACGAGCTCGCCGAACGAGCCCTCGCTTTCGGTCCCGATCGGCTTGTCGAGGCTCGTCACAGCACGGGCGATCTGGCGCACCTCTCGCACCTGTTTCAACGGCAGCTTCGCCCGCTTCGCGACCTCCTGCTCGGTCGGCACCCGCCCAAGCTGTGTCGCGAGCTCACGCTCCGCCCGCGCCATCTTCTGCTCGCGCTCGACGATGTGGACGGGGATCCGGATCGTCCGGGACTTGTTCGCGACGCCGCGCTGCACCGCCTGGCGAATCCACCAGGTCGCGTAGGTCGAGAACTTGAAGCCGCGCCGCCAGTCGAACTTCTCGACCGCCCGGATCAGGCCGATGATCCCCTCCTGGATCAGGTCGAGCAGGTGCAACTCGTGGCCCTGGTAGCGCTTCGCGATCGAGACGACGAGCCGCAGGTTCGAGTTGATCATCCGCTCCTTCGCCTGATGGTCGCCTCGCTCGATCCGCTTCGCGAGCTCGACCTCCTCTTCGGCTGTCAGCAGCTGCCACTTCCCCGCTTCGTTCAAGAACAGTTGGAGGGCGTCGGTCGTCGCGACAGCGAGGTCGCCGTTCACGAACGTCGACTCGGTTTCCGTCTCTCGCCGGGCGCAGTCGTCGGCGAGTTCGATGTGGCGGGCCTCGAGCTCCTCGTAGAGATGACCGAGCTGCTCCTCGTCGAGCTCGTGCTCCTGGACGAACTCGCTGAACTCGGAGAGGTTGAGGCAGCCCTGCTCCTCCCCGTGCTCCAGCAACGCTGCAATCTGTTCGTCGGGCATCGCCCCTACTTTCCCCCGAACCCCGTCAGATCAATCCACAGTAGCGAGCCGTGTTCGGCCATGCATAGAAACCTCGCCCACTCCGGTACGCGCGCTCCGCGACCCACATCTGCTCGAGCGGCGACCAGCGGTCGGCGAACCCGCGGCGGAGCAGGTAGCGAGGCGCATAGCCGTCCATGAAGCCACGATCCATCTGCAACCCGCCCCAGTACGGATCACCTGAGTCCCGCCAGGAGCCCTCGTAGCGGTGGATACAAAGCCACGCGCCCTTGTGCGGTGGATTGATCGCCTTGAGATAAGCGCGTCCCGCCGCTCGCACCCAGAACCGCAGGACGGCCTTGGTGCTCGGCCTGATCGAGCGATGCGTACGGGTGCTTCCCGACAACGCCTGCCAGCGCCACGTCGTGGCGCGGTAGCGGCGGATCAGGTGTGGGTTCACGTGTCTCTGCCTCTGCACGTCCTGTGAATGCCGAGCGGCGTTCACGAGAACCTTGTTTGCCGAGAGCGTTTGCGAAGCGCGCGCCGCTCCGGCAGTTAGGACGAACGCGCTCATTAACAAGAACAACCAGCGTTTGTTTGTAGACAAGAGTTGGCCCCCTGCGGGTCGTTGACGTACGAGTGGTGGCGGCGGGCACGGCCTGCGCTGCGGCACAGAGGGCGAGCCCTGGTCTTTGACCTTTCCGAGAAGGCTTAGACGAAACCCCGTGCCCGGGGTTAGCGGGTCGTGCGGAGTGTCACGAAGGAGTTACGAACGCTTTACGAAGCGCTATCAGGCCCTACGAAGCCAACTCGATACGCTCGATCACTGCATCGGAACTCGGCTTGTCCGCCGCGTCCGTCTCGGTGCCTTCGATCGAGTCGACAGCGTCCATGCCACCGGTCACGCGGCCGAAGACGGTGTGTTTGCCGTCCAACCACGGAGCCGCGTCGGTCGTGACGACGAAGAACTGGCTCCCGTTCGTGTTCGGGCCTGCGTTGGCCATCGCCAGCGCGCCGCGCTCGACCTTGTGGTCGTTGAACTCGTCCTCGAACGTGTAACCCGGCCCACCCGTGCCCGTACCGGTCGGGTCGCCGCCCTGGATCATGAAGTCCTTGATCACGCGATGGAAGATGACCCCGTCGTAGAAGCCGTCGGCGGCGAGCTTCCGGAAATTCTCGACCGTCTTCGGCGCGTCCTCGTCGAAGAACTCGAGCTCGATCGCGCCGTGGTTGGTGTGCATCGTCGCGGTGCTCATCGGGCGGGACCGTAGCGGATGACGACGCTGATAGCTTCGGCGCTGTGCGCCGCTTGCTCGTGTTCGTGAGCGTGGTCGTCGCCGTGGACACGCTGTTCTTCACGGCGTTGACACCTTTGCTTCCCCATTTCGCGGACAAATACGACCTCTCGAAGGCCGGGGCCGGCGTCTTCATCTCGACGTACGCCGCAGGGGCGCTGATCGGCGCGATTCCCGCGGGTCTTGCGACGACCCGCCTAGGCCCCAAGCGCACCGTTCTCGCCGGGCTGGCCCTGATGACGGCCGCGAGCCTCGGCTTTGCGCTCGCCGGAAACGTCTGGGCGCTGGGAGCCTCGCGCCTCTTCCAGGGCATTGGCAGCTCGTTCTCCTGGGCCGGCGGGCTCGCCTGGGTGATCGCCGCGGCCCCGCGCGAGCGGCGCGGCGCGCTGCTCGGGACGGCGATGGGCGCCGCCGTCTTTGGAGCGTTACTCGGTCCGGTGCTCGGGGCGCTCGCGGGAATCGTCGGCACGCGCCCGGCCTTTCTCGGCGTCACGGTGGCGGGCGCCATACTCGTCGGCTGGGCAGCAGCGACTCCCGGAATAGCGCCGGAGCGCCAGACGCTGCGGGCCGGGCTGCTCGCGGTACGAGAACGCTCGCTGCTGGCCGGACTATGGCTGATCATGTTGCCCGCGCTGCTCTTCGGCGTCCTGATCGTGCTCGTCCCGCTCCAGCTCAACGGTCAGGGCTGGGGGACGATCGCGATCGGCGCGCTCTTCGTCGTCACCACGGCTGTCGAGACAGTTCTGAATCCGCTGCTCGGCCGTCTGACCGATCGCCAGGGCTTGATGCGGCCGGTGCGAGCGGCGCTCGTCGGCTCGATCGTCGTCTCGATCGCCCTCGCCTGGGCGAGGCAGCCGGCGTTGATCGCACTGCTCGTCGTGGCTTCGGGCATTGCGTACGGCTCGTTCTATACGCCGGGCATGGCGCTGATCTCGCACGGAGCCGAGGCGGCCGGCCTGGCGCAGGGTCTCGCCTTCGGTCTCATGAACGCCTGCTGGGGCGTCGGCGCGCTGATTGGGCCGGCGGCGGGCGGAGCGCTGGCGGGGGCCGCAGGAGACACGATTCCCTATCTGATCCTGGCAGGCCTCTGCCTGGCGACCTGGGCTGCCACGCGAGTCGGCTACGCGGAACCGGTGGGCGACTTGCCGTAACCCCCCGAAGTGTCGTACCGTTTCTCCTGGAGGAAGGGGATTCAA
Source organism: Actinobacteria bacterium 13_2_20CM_68_14 (assembly GCA_001914705.1). Taxonomy (GTDB): domain Bacteria; phylum Actinomycetota; class Thermoleophilia; order Gaiellales; family Gaiellaceae; genus 13-2-20CM-68-14. The sequence continues at coordinate 3,323 of MNDB01000050.1, forward strand.
TTGAGGTTGAGGGGAGTCGCAGCGGCGGCGTTTTTCGCCGTCGCGTCGTTGGCCATAGCTCCGTCGCTGGCGTCGCCGTCGCAGGCGGGCGTCCGGCCGTGCACGCCCGGCTACAGCTACGCGGGCTATGCCGGCCGCGAGGGAGTGAACGGCGTGGCTGCGACGATCTCGGCGCCGGCGCTGCCGGCCGTCTGGACAGGCCACGCGGCCGCCTGGGTCGGTGTCGGCGGCATCCACGAGGGGCCCGGCAACGCAAACGAGTGGCTGCAGGCCGGCATCGCCGCCTTCCCCCGGGTCGGGCTCCGTCTCTACGTCGAGGAGGTCTCGCGTGGCGAGGCACGACGCTTCGCCGATCTCGGCCCAGCCGTCGTCGGCCGGCGCTACCGCGTTCGCGTCGTCGAGAAACGCCCCGACGTCTGGCGTGCCTTCGTGAACGGACGCCGGGTCGGCAAGCCCGCTTACCTGCCGACCACCCGGGGTTCCTGGCGGCCGGTCGCGACCGCCGAGAGCTGGTCCGCGGCCCGCTCCTCGTGCAACCGTTACGCGTACCGCTTCGAAGGCGTCTCGGCGTTGCAGGCGGGTCGCTGGCGCACTCTCGGGGAAGCCGAGCGCCTCGGGGCCGGCTTGACGCGCGAGCGCTCGGGTTTTTCCGCGCTTAGCTAATCGTCGCGCGGATCGAGCTCACGCGCTATCTCGCCGGCGACGCCGTTCTTGCGGACGACGTCATATTCGTCGTGGTGCTCGATGACTTCCTCCACGTCGAGCTTCGCATGCCCGGGGCGGACGAAGAAGTGCGTTGATTCGGCTCGGACGCGCTCGTACTCGGAGAGCGAGACCTCGATGTGCTCGACGCAGTCCGGGTTCCCGCATTCGCAGAGGATGGTCATCGTGTCCGTCCCTGTCCGAAGCGCGCCGCTGACGCGCTCGATCCGCTCGTTCACCTCGCGGAAAAGGGCCTCGTTCCGCCCGAGCCTTCGTTCTCGCTCTTCCACTCCGACCGATCCTATCGCTCGCGATTGTTTACGTTTCGGGCGGCCGGGGACGGGCATGGATGTGGAGTCCAGGGGTCAGCGGCTCTTGCAGGACACGCGGAAGCTCGTCGCGGAGTCCTGGTGCCGCGGGGCGGACGCCCGAGACGTCAACGGATTCGAGGTCGATCCCTGGGACGACGACGCCGCGAGCTGGTCTTTGCTCGGCGCCGTCGTCGCAGTCCTGGAGCGCGAAGCCTTGCTCGCGGGCGAGCTGCCCCTCGACGAGCTCGGGGCCGCGCTGTACGCGCTGGCGGATCTGATCGAGACCGACTCGCTGGTCGACTGGAACGACGATCAGGGGCAGACGCAGGCCAACGTGGTCGCCGTTCTGGAGCAAGCCGCCGCGGCGTACGAAGACAACTGCGCCCAGCTCGAGCTCTCGCTCAACTAGCTCCCCAGATATAACCGACGGTCGTGAGCCCGCCGATTCGCGTCGCCCTGCTCGGCTACGGCCTGGCGGGCGCGGTCTTCCATGCGCCGCTGATCGCTGCGGTCGAGGGACTCGAGCTCGCCGCAATCGTCACGCGCGACGAGAAGCGGCGAACCCGCGCCCGGCGCGACCATCCGAGCGCGGCGGTGCTCGGCTCGCCGGAAGAGGTCTGGGAGCGGGCCGGCGACCTCGATCTCGTCGTCGTCGCGGCGGCGAACCGCGCGCACGTCCCGCTCGCGCGTTCGTCGATCCAGGCCGAGCTCGCCGTGGTCGTCGACAAGCCGCTTGCGGCGAGCGCCGACGAGGGTCGCTCCCTGGTCCGCGACGCGCGTGAGCGCGGCGTGATGCTGACCGTGTTCCAGAACCGGCGCTGGGACGGCGACTTCCTGACCGTCCGCGGGCTGCTGGAGGAGGGCGCTCTCGGCGACGTCGCGCGCTTCGAGTCCCGCTTCGAGCGCTGGCGGCCCGAGCTCTCGGGTGGCTGGCGCGAGTCCGGTGATCCGCAGGACGCGGGTGGGCTCCTCAACGACCTCGGTAGCCACCTCGTCGACCAGGTGCTCTTTCTGTTCGGCCCCGCCGCCCAGGTGTACGCGGAGCTGGACACCCGTCGCGCCGGGGCGCAGACCGACGACGACAGCTTCGTCGCGCTGCTGCACGAGTCCGGCGTCCGGTCACATCTGTGGATGAGCGCCGTTGCTGCCCAGCTTGGCCCGCGGTTTCGCGTCCTCGGCAGTCGCGCCGCCTATGTCAAGTTCGGGATCGACGTCCAGGAGGAGCTGCTGCACGCCGGACGTCGCCCGGACGATCCGCTCTGGGGCCGCGAGCCCGAGGACCGCTGGGGATCGCTCGGCGCGGGCGACGAGTTCCGGCGCATTCCGACGGTGCCCGGGGCCTACCAGCGGTTCTACGAAGGCGTGGTGCTCGCGCTGCGCGAAGACGCACCGCCGCCAGTCGACCCCGACGGCGTCGTGGCCGGTCTCGAGGTGCTCGACGCCGCGAGGAAGTCCGCGCGCGAGCGCCGTGTCGTCGAATTACGCTGAGCTCGCCGAGGGCCTCAGCGCGACCACCGTCGTCTGACGGTGGATGATGCGTCGCGCGTACAGTCGCTCGTCGGCGGCCCGGTAGAGCGACAGCGCGTTCGAGCCGTCCTGAGGGTACGCGGCCCAACCGAAGGTGACCGCGAAGCCATCGGCAGCCAGCAGGGCCTGCAGGTGAGTGGCGGTCTTGCCGGCGTCGCCGGCGCTACCGGCGTACGTCAGCACGGCAAACGAGTCGTCTCCGATGCGCGCGACCTCGTCGCCGGGCGGCAGTGAATGCAGCATTCGCGAGGCCACCTGCCGGAGCACATCGTCGGCGTCGATGCCCGACGCGAGCTCGTCGACACAGCCGACGATGAGCCCGAAGGGCTGCTCGTGACCGAGCCGTTCGCCGATCGCGCGCTCGAAGACCCGCGTGTTCGGCAGCCCGGTGAGGGCGTCGCGATCGGCGAGGAGCCGCAACTCGGCGAGCAGGGTTCGATTTCGTTTCGCGAAGTAGCCCGTGACGATGCCGACGGTCACGAACGTGACGAACCTGATGCCGGTGCTGGTGGTCAGTACATCGCTCGAAGGGATGTCCGAATTGATGATCACCCCGGCCGCGAACATCGCGGTCGCGATGACCGCCCCACCGGCGCCGACGGCCGGCCCAGTCGCCAGCGCGGCAAGGATGATCGAGACGTAGAAGAAGTGGCCCAGCCCCAGGCCCGGTTTCTCGTAGAGGGCGAACGCAGAAAACACCGCGATACCGGTCAGGGCAGCCGCGATCAGGAGAACATGGCGAAGCCGGTCCCGCATTGCCTGAAATAGATCGCCCGGGCAGGCCGGGGCGGCGTCACCCGTTCGAGGGTTCTTACGCGGTGCGTGGCGCGCGGATGAAGCGCTTCTGGCCGTAGGCGACGGCGGCCACGGCGATCACCGTCGCGCCGAGCGCGGGCCTTTCCGCCAGCAGGAGGACGGCGAACGAGAGGTCGACGGCGAGCAAGCCCGTTCCGACGCGCTTGATGATCCGCCTGGCTCGCTCTTCCGAGCCGACCGCCCACCAGACGAGACCGACGACCACCTTGTGGCCGTCGAGTGGGTGGACCGGCAGCAAGCTGAGCACACCGATCGCAACGTTGAGCAGAGCCAGTGCGAGGGCGGCCACCTCGAGCCCGGCCGGGGCCGGGAAGAACACGGGAAGGCTGAGCGCCAGCGCGAAGGCGAACGACGCCTCCGGTCCGCCGAGCGCCATCCGCGCCTGCTCACGTCCGTTTCGGTAGGAGCCTTCGAGGTGCGCCGCGGCCCCGAGACACATGACCGAGACCTTCTCGGGCCTAACCCCGGAAAGCCTCTTTGCGACGCTGACGTGCCCCAGTTCGTGAACGATCAGCGAGACGATGCCGCCGACGCCGCCGAGCAGCGCCGCCGCGGCGAGAACGGAAGGCTTCGAGCCCCCGCTGAACGCGACGAAGATGAGCGCGAAGACCCCGAGAGGCACGAAGGCGCCGCGCGAGAGGACGATTGGTACAGGCCACCGGACGAGCACGAGACTTCTCTGTTGCGGTACCTGAATGGATGCAGTTCCAAACACCGCAACTGCATCGACACAAACAAATGCGGCCTTGAGTCACGCTGTCCGCGAAAGACAGGTGTCCGACACTCGGGTTGGTCGCTTGGATTTGTCAAGAACAAATCGTGCCGATTGTGTGACTTTGCGCCACGGGGGCCGGATCGAGTCCGGGCCCCCGTGGCGCTGCGAATCAGAGCCCGAGCGGGTTGGCGCAGCTCACCGTGCGGCCGTCCACCGTTACGAGCTGGTAGCTCGAGCCGATCAGGGCGAAGATCTCGCTCATGTCGGTGCCGAAGCTGAGGCCCGGCACCGGGACGCCGGCGATCCCGATTCCGTGCGTCAGGTCGCCCACGGCGAGGCCGGCGTCGTTCATCACCTCGCTGCCGGAGTCGCCCGGCAGCCCATAGCCGACCCAATTGAACCCGTCAGGAGTCGTGAACTTGACGAGCAGGGTCAGGTCCGGAATCACCTCGCCGAACTTCGGATAGCCCTGCTCGACGAAGAAGATGTAGCCGTGCCCGTAGTGCATCACGGGCTGGCCGACCGGGTCCCCGCAGAAGACGCCAGTCGGGCCGAGGGCGCCGGTGACTCCGGGAATCACCTTGAAGCCCGCGTTGATCTTCACGAGCGCGAAGTCCTTGCCGATGCCGCTGTTCCAACTCGCGACAGTCGTCCCGATCGCCGCAAGCGTGACGAAGACGGTGTCGGTCGGATCGACCCGCGTCCCCACCTGGGCGATCACCGTCTTCCCGTTGCCGGAGCAGTGACCGGCCGTGCCGATGTAGTACGACGTCCCGTCGGTGAAGACGAAGTTCATCGTGCAGCCGGAAGGCGAGACCATGCAAGTGCCGGCGCTGACGGCGGTCGTCGAGACGCCGTCCGTGTCGACGTACGGCGGCGCCGTACCGAGGCAGTCCGGATTCACCGTGGCGTCCGGTCGCGCGATCTCGACGCCCTTCGGCCCGGCGGCGACGATCTGCGCTTCGAGCTCGTCGGTGAGCCAGGCAGGCTTCGGCAGGTCGAGCGTGCCGACAGCCTGAGCGTCGGTGCCGGTGTCGGCCGACCCCGCGGCGCTGCCTGCCCCCACGAGCAAGAGCATCACGGCTGCGAGGCCCGCCATGGCGAACAACTTTCGCATTTAACCCCCCTGGTTCAGAGTTGCCTGCTCGTGCACCTCGACCGGAAACCGGGCGGAGTCGAGGCCACGGGAAAACCTTGCCCTGAACTAGGAAAACCTGAACCTACGACGCCGTCCGCGCCTCCTCGACGAGCTTGGCCGGTGCGACCTCGGCATAGGCGTCCTCGGCGATGCCCGCGAGCTCATTCCAGTCGAGGCCGCGGTCGAGCCGGACGCCGAGCCAGCCCCGGTGCCCGACATAGGGCGGCACGAAGAACTTCTCGGGATCGGCGCCCGTCAGCAGCTGCTGGACGCCCTCCGGTGCCGCACACCAGATCGCAAACCGTCCGTCGCCATGGTGGTTCGTCAGGACCATCAGAAACGCCCTCTTCCCTCGAACGAAGAAGGTGGGCGCACCGTGGCTGAGCCGCTCGCTCGTCTCGGGCAGCGCGAGACAGATAGCGCGGATCCGCTCGAGCACCTTCTCGCTCACGATGAACGTCATTCTCGCTCAGTGGCCAACGGCATCGTGGATCTCGTCGAGTTTCGGCGCGGCGCGGATCGAAGGGCTCAGCGTGCCCCACACCGCCAGCACCAGCCCGAAGACGGCGAACAGAGCGATCGTCGCGCGCGCCGAAACCGTCTCGAGCAGGACGCCTGCCGCCAGCGGGCCGAGCGGCGCGATCAGAAGCGAAATCGTGCTCCGCACAGACTCGGCGCGGCCGAGCAGCCGGTCGGGTGTGATCGCGATCCGGTAGCCGTGGACGACGGAGTCGGTCGACGGGATCGCCAGCGCCGTCGGGAGAATGCCGGCCGCGAGGACATAGACGCTAGGCCAGACGAGGAAGAGCGCGCAGCCGAGCCAGGTCCAGAGCTCCAGCACCAGGACTGCTCGAACCGGAAGGAGCCGCCGTAGGAGCGGCGAGAGAAAGGAGCCCACCAGGAGGCAGGCGCCGAAGGCGGCCACGAGCGCACCGACCTCGCCGCCAGAGAGCCCTTGCCGCGTGCCGATGACGACGACCGCAAGCAGCAGCCCGGGTCCGATGAAGTTCGAGAGCCCAAAGAGGAGCGCACTCGTCCGCAGAAACGGTTGCCTCCAGAGGAAGCGGAAGCCCTCCGCGAGCCGCGACCGCAGCCGCGAGAGGTCGGGCTCGCGTTCCTCCTGGAACGGCGTCCGCATAGCAAGCAGCGAGAGAGTCGAGAACGTGTACGAAACCGCGTCGACGAGAAATGGCAGCGCGCGGGCGAGCCCGAAGAGCGCACCCCCGAGCGGCGGCCCGGCGAGCTGCACCGCCGCCTGACGGCCGGTCTGAGCGCCGGCCGCCGACGGGAGCTGCCGCGTTGGAACGACCGCGCGCAGCGCGCCTGTATAGGCGACCGAGAAGAAGGCGGCCCCCACCCCTTCGATGAAGGCGACCAGCACGATCGCCCAGTAGGGGACGGCGTGGAGCAAGATCGCCGCGGCGAGCCCGCCGATCGCGAGAACGCGAACCCCGTCGGCCGCGAGCATCAGCCACTTGCGGTTCCAGCGGTCAGCAGCAAGGCCGGCAGGCAGCGCAAACACGGCGGCGGGCAGCGTGCGCGCGAAAGCGACGACGCCTGCCTTCGCCGCGGAGCCGGTCACAGCGAGCACGAGCAGCGGGTAGGCGATCGAGGTCGACTGCGTCCCGGCGTTGGAAAGCAACTGCCCGGCCTGGAGCAGCATGAAGTCGCGGTTGCGGCGCAGAGGAACCGCGGTCACGTGTTCGCCAAGTGCCACCTCTGGACGCCCGGGCTAGCCGCTGCGAGAGTTCGGTCTAGGAAAGATGAGCGCGATGCGGAACATCAACGGCGCGATGAACGAGGGCAAGAGATCAGCGTTGGGCGTGGCGATCGGGCTACTGTGGCTCATGGGATCGTGGGTGCCGCCAGGGGCCGCGAGCGACCGTCCGGATACGAAGTTTCGCAGGGGCGTTGACCCCCGCAACCCACCCCAGGGTTACTACGAGTCTAAGTCGCCGCCGCTGCGTCGCCAGGTTCTTGGAGGGCTGACCTCCGTGCTCGGGAGGATCGGGAAGAGATGGCGAAAGTGAGGCACGCCTACTCGCCCGAGGCTCGAGTCGCCCAGACCTGGGTCTTGAACCCGTGGTAGTCGACCTCTCGCTCAACGGTCATCCCGAGCTTCCGAGCGACGTTGGCCGAGGCTTCGTTTTCGACCCGAATCATCGAGACGAACCGGCCGGGCACGAGCGGTTTCAGCGCGCGAGCGGCCTCGGTCGCGTAGCCATTGCCCCAGAACTGCGGCCGAATAAGCCAGCCGAGCTCGAGCTCCTGTCCCCAAGGATGGTCGCGCGGGACGAAGCCGACAAAACCGACGGTCTCGCCGGTGTCACGGACGGTCAGCGAATACATCCCGATCGGCCCTTCGATCATCTCGATCCAGCGCTGCAGGCCTGCCAACGCCAGCTCACGGTCTCGCACGGGCGCAGGTGTATGGAGCAGCCGGGTCGCCTCCGGGTCGCCGAGGAAGTCCGCCCATGCGTCGATATCGTCTTCGGATAGGAGGCGGAGGTCGAGACGCGCCGTTTGCAAGCCGATTTCGGGAGCATAGAGGGGCCTGACGTAGCCTCCTGACATGCACCGGCTGACCAAGGCGCAGGCCCGGCGGATCGCCGTGCGCGCGCAGCTCCTCGACGCGCCCCGGCCCACCGATCTGCTCTCGGTCGTGCAGCGGTTGACCCTCTTGCAGATCGATCCGACGGCGTCGATCGCGCCCAGCGCGGATCTCGTCGCCTGGAGCCGCCTCGGCTCACCGTACGAGCCCGATCACCTCCGGCAGGCCGTGGAGGAAGACCGCACGCTGTTCGAGCGCGACGCGCTCGTGCGGCCGATCGGCGACCTGGGCCTCCACCTCGCCGGCGCGGCCGGCTGGCCCGACTACGAGCGCACGCGCGTCTGGCTCCGCGAGAACGATCGCTTTCGCCGCGACGTGCTGGACTTGCTGGGCAGCTCAGGGCCACTGACCTCACGCGACATCCCAGATACGTGCGTCGTTCCGTGGGCGTCGACTGGGTGGACCAACAACCGCAACGTCACCCAGATGCTCGAGTGCCTGATGATGCGGGCCGAGGTCGCGATCGCGGGGCGGGTCGGGCGGGAACGGCTCTGGGACCTGCCCGAGCGGGTGTACCCGGCCGACGTCGTCGTCCCGTCGGCCGAGGAAGCCGAGCAGGCCAAGAACGAGCGCCGCCTCGCCTCACTCGGTATCGCCCGGCAGAAGCGACCCGCGATGCCGATCGAGCCGGTGCACGTCGGCGAGGCCGGCGAGCCGGCCGTCGTCGAGGGCACAAAAGGCGAGTGGCGCGTCGACCCCGCAGCCTTGGGCAAGGACTTCGAGGGGCGTACCGCGCTGCTGTCGCCCTTCGACCGCCTCGTCTACGACCGGGTTCGGGCGGAGGAGCTCTTCGACTTCGAATACACGCTCGAGATGTACAAGCCCGCGGCGAAGCGCCGCTGGGGCTACTTCGCGCTTCCGATCTTGCACAACGACCGCCTGGTCGGAAAAGTCGATGCCGCCGTCGACCGGAAGGCATCCGTCTTGCGAGTGAACGCGATCCACGAGGATGTGAATTTCACCCGCACCATGAGCAAGGCCGTGCAGACCGAGCTCAAGGATTTGGCCTCGTGGCTCGAGCTCAGTGCGATCGAGCCGCGGTAACGGCGCTAGCCCTTAGCGCTTGGCCTGAGACACGCGTACATCGATTAAACCGATCAGGATGATGTGGATCCGAAGCCGAAGGTCAATTGTGGTGCGCAGGGGACGAACTCGTGCGTGCAGCGCATAGATGGCGCCCCACCCCGAAGATGTCCCCTGCGACCGCGGGCGTGCGAATGAAGAGGCGCCTCGCGACTGGTGCCGAAGCCTCGGGTTCGTCTAGAGCGGTCTCGCCGAAGAGAAGCTGGAATCGCGGACCCGCGTGGCGGAACTCCAGCGCGTTTCGCTGCTCGACGGTAAACAACGGCTCGGCGATCCTAGCTTCGCCCGACCGCGAATAGCGGTTTGACTACCTGACCGCGGCAGCGCTACGATCGCGCAGTTCGTTGCAAGGCAGAGAGGGGAGCAAAATGTGCGGCCGATTTCTCGCGTCCACGTCCTCCATGATCGTGCTGGGGTTCGCCCTTGCGTTAGCCACGGCAACATTGGCGGCGGCCGCAGCGCCCTCGAACCTCAATGTGACCGCCATGCCCGGCAACGAGGCGGAGG